>NZ_AZEU01000183.1 GCF_001435035.1 Lacticaseibacillus manihotivorans DSM 13343 = JCM 12514 | reverse complement strand
TCATCTCACGGTGTCGTGCCATGGGGTGGCTAACTTGTTCTTGCAATTTGCGAATGATATAAATCATCTAATTGCGGATCATAATAAGCGGTTCCTGGTTGTTTTAAATCGGCTGCGGCTAAACAAGTTCGCACTAAGTTGGCGACCGCTTGATTGTCTTTGGCTTCCATTCGACGAATTGGCATCACACACGTTCTTTCTGTGAATCTTTTTCACTATTTTTTAATTTCCATCTTCGCATAATGATGAGCGATGTCAACGATTATGCTAAACTTAAAACAGATTAAATGAAGAAGGTCGCTTATGTTTACATACCGAATCGATGATGAAATTGCCCTCGCACTGCCACGTCCCAGCGCAGACGCAGACCCACTGTTTGCCATGGTCGATCAAAACCGTGAAGCCTTAGGGAAATATTTACCCTGGGTGCCAGGCATGCGCACAGTAGATGATGAAGCGCGCTTCTTGCAAATGACCTTGGAGCATTATGCCGCTGGTCTTAGTTTGAACACGGTGATTCACTATGGCGATGCAGTCGCCGGCATGATCAGCTTCAATCATTTCGATCACTTGAATCATCAAGCTGACATCGGCTATTGGCTCGGGACGGAATTTCACGGCTTGAACATTATGCACCGCGCTGTGTCCGGCATGTGCGCATTAGGGTTTGTGGATTTTGATTTGAATCGCTTGATCATCCGCGCCGCCGTTGATAACGCGCCATCCAACCATGTTGCCCAAAAAGCAGGATTCACCTTAGAAGCGCGTTTGCGCGAAGCTGAATTGTTGGCAGACGGCTATCATGATGAAAACCAATACTCACGCCTTAAAAATGACTAAACTAAAAAATTCACGCCACACTCGGCGTGCGATAATCCCTTTATGGTTGTCAGATGAAATACAATAATTCATCTGATGATT
>NZ_AZEU01000182.1 GCF_001435035.1 Lacticaseibacillus manihotivorans DSM 13343 = JCM 12514 | reverse complement strand
AGTCGAGCAAAAAAGAATAGTTCAATTAGTGGAACCGAGAAAGACTTGACACATACGCGGTCCTTGGCTGACTTCACTTAACCGGAAAGCCATGCTATAATTAAGGCAAGCGAAAAGGCACCCCATAAGGAGTGCCCTTCCACAGCAGAACCGTTTAAAGAACGGTGGCAAACTATCACAAACTAAAAGCCGCGACGCCCGCCAAAGTCGAAGCGGCTTTTAGTTTGCTTATTTTTTCCGGCCGAAGCCGATCGCCTTCATCAGTTGACCAATCGCGTGACCGCGAGGACAAGCAGAGCTAGCGCACTGACAAAGGCCGTGATTGTCGCCAAAGCGCCAATCATAAGCAAACCCGTACCTCCTTTCGTTGGAATTCAAGGTTATGAACCTTACGCCCATAAGCCTCACCTTCTCTCGAATACGAAGATACCACCGCTCATTAACTTTTCTGCTTCCTCTATTATACCACAAAAAAGCCGCCAAGCGCTTAGAGCCACAGGCGCTTGACGGCTTTTTACATGTTGAAATTCGTGTCTCAAGGTAGCCGCCGCGCGGGCAGAAGGCGAAGCACAAGCGGCCGTCCCGGCCGCGTTTGGCGGCGCCACGCCCGCTCGCCAAACCGGCAACAATGATCTCTGAGCATGCAAACAGAAAACTATTAACCTAGTCCGCGGCACGGCCAAAATCAGCCGTACTCGCTATTTTCACTCAAGGCCGCCTTCTGCCCGCGCGGCGGCATAGATCGGGTACGCACCCGATCTACAGTGCTCAATAGAAGAAACAGCGTGATCAGCCAAAAGGAGGCTGCCAAGGGCGTACTCTCCAGTGACTTAGCGTTCCAACCTGAATTGCCCTGTTTTGTAGTTGATCTTGACTCCTGCCTGCTGGTTAAAGATCCAGAGGTTTAGCCGCAACCCGTTCGGGTCTTTGAGGGACTGCACAATCACGTGTACACCGCATGGGACCCGCTCCGACCTACTATATATAGGGATTGCCTGGTACGCAACCGCCTCGTCCTGGTGTGCCTGCAAGTAATTCCGTGTGAGGGTTTCAGGATAGGCCATGCCCCCGGGATTACGAATGTCGTTGGTGCCAACGTTTTGTGCCCGCGTGCCAAGAATCACGTTGTGGGTTTGCATATCTCCATTGAGTGACCAGGCGACCAGGTGCGATTTGTTGTACAAGTATCCCCGGTACCCCGTGAGTTGCACGATACGGTTGTTGTTAGTGCCGCCGTGCCACCCCTTCTCTACCGAGTCTTTAGTTGCCGTGTACTTGGCGTGCAAATACTCGCCAGAAACCCGCGTTTCTTCTGGGAAGGCGGGCCGGCTGACAACACTACTGCTGTGAAACATCATCGACTGATAGGTGACGATTGCCGTCACGCTTTGAGTTCTTCCGGCGCGATCTAAGGCCGAGTAATCAGTTGTTGCTGTGATATAGCTAGGTTCCTTCAAATCGCGGTTTACGGTGCGAACCAACGCGCCTTCAAACACTGGTTTGTTATTGCTCACCACCATGTAGTTCTGCGGGTACTTTTCAATGCTGAAGGGTGTTTTGATTAAAGCGTTGTCGGCCTTGCTGTTCTCTACTGTGGCTCCTGGAAGGAGGCTAGATAAACCATCAACTGCCTTACAGCCACTGAGCACGATCAGGGCGGCCGTCAGTGCCAGGAGGCGGCACCAATATCTACTATTCACTGTTCCCTGCCCCCTATTGTGCGACCGCTTGAGCGGCGGCCTGTGTGGCCTGCTGAGCTAGTGCTGAGGCTTGCTTTCGGGGAGCGGCTGCCTTGACGTCTGGTGCTTGCTGGTACTTTCGCTCGTCCTCTTTATCAACGGCGCTATAACCATAGGTCTTGACCAAGTAGGCCATCTCCTGCGGCGAGTCAGCCTCAAACAAACCCTTATTGAGTTGATTCGCCTGTACGGCCTTTAAGTGGTCTTCACCGTCCTGGTTCCGTTCTTGAATCATTGTGCCTTAATCTGGTCGGCAATCTTCTCCTCGGCACGCACAATTGCATCGCTTTGAATGTCCATCACCGGAAATTGTTCTTCCATTCCATGAAGCACAATGAAGCCATTCAGCAACTCGCGAAACATTGCGACGGAGCGCTCAGTTGATCCAGTCCGTAAGCGGATCGGATCAAGCGACTTCTTGATTTCCGCCACAATTTGCTGAACTAAAACCTTATTGCCCAGGAGTTCGTTTTGCATCTCCTGATGTTCATGGATAATACCTTCAATAGCTTCACCACGACTATTGCATCGATGAATTTTCATATACTGGTCAATATATTTCCAGCCGTACTCGCCATCGTTCGCCGAGTCCAAATAGACCCAGTGATGTTCTCGCTTGTTGTTACTTGCCAATGCCGTCACCTCTTTCGATGCCAAGCGAATCCAGAAGCGCCGTGATCACTTCGGTGTTGCGTCGAATCACGACGTTTGATTGACGAGTGAGCTCCGCTAGATCATTAAGCTCACCTTCAACGTAGTAATCTCTCGCATGCTGGTGAATAAGTCTCGCCAAATACTTGTTGCGGGTTAAGCCTTTGGAGTCAGCCAACTGCTTGATGATGGCAGCGTCTGCATCTGCTACTCCCTTGATATGAATATCAACTACCAACCGAACCAACCTCCTTTGTTCAAATCTGAAATTTCGCGACAAAAAAACGGCCTTGAAGTTGCTAACTTCGTGGCCGAAAACCAAGTTCAAAACTAAGTGAAGGGGGAGCGCTATGATCCAAAAGGACGGATCACAACACTCCCCCTTCAAGTCCAAAATTACGACAGGGGGCCGAATTTTGGAGTTTTAGATAATGGGCATAAGGGAAAACTGAACCCAAATATGGGTTACACCGCAGTGCGGTGGGTTTT
>NZ_AZEU01000181.1 GCF_001435035.1 Lacticaseibacillus manihotivorans DSM 13343 = JCM 12514 | reverse complement strand
AAAAAAATTTTTTTACTAATTGCATTTGTCATTTTCTTATTTTCTTTAGGAGATTTAACTGCATTTTCAAAAACAGTTAGAGCTGATAATGTTCACAATATTGATCCAAATGGTACGAGCATTGCAAGTGAAAATGAACTTGCAATCAAAAATATTGTTGGTGAGACTGCAACAGTAACAGCACATTCAAGCAATATTTCAGATAGTCATATTACTTCAACAAGTGATATTTATACGTCTTTTCCAAGTGGAAGTAGCGAAATTAGTGTAAATATACCTGGTAATTCGAATAATTCAAATATTTCTTCTGATACAGGATTAGATGGTACTACTTCAATTACGGTTACTTATGGCAAAGATAGTGATGGTGGTGTTGGTACCTATCAAGGTAAGCAAATTTATGCTGTTATAAAAT
>NZ_AZEU01000180.1 GCF_001435035.1 Lacticaseibacillus manihotivorans DSM 13343 = JCM 12514 | reverse complement strand
TTCTTGCAGGGTGACGAAACGCCGTTCCAGGTGCTTCGAGAGCCGGGCAAGACCGCGCAAAGCAAGTCATATATCTGGGTGAAGCGTAGTATCAAAATGGCTCCGCAGCAAGTTGTATTCTACGCATATGGTGACACGCGCTCCGGCAAATTTGCCAAGAGCCTGTATACTAATTTCAGCGGCGTACTTCAGTGCGACGGCTATGCAGGCTATAACGCGCTCACTGAGATTGACCGTGCAGGATGCTGGGCTCACGTTCGGCGCAAATTCTTCGACGACGCCAAAAAGAGTGGTACGCTTCACGAGACAGTTCCGTTAAAACTGCTCAATCAGATGTTTGCGCTAGAAAAAAGCTGGACAAGTTTAGACGCAAAAGCGCGGCGACAACAGCGAGACGCGCACCTTCGACCGGTGATCGATGAGTTCTGGAGTTGGTGTGACGCAGCAGACATCCCGCTGAAGTCGACGCTTGGAAAAGCAGTGACATACGCGCAGAATCAGAGACGTTCTTTGAACCGGGTGTTAGAGTACGGCGAGCTGGAGTTGAGCAATAACGCGGCGGAGCGTGCAATGAAGACATTCGTGATTGGACGTAAAAACTGGCTCTTTGCGACCAGTCCCGCCGGCGCCGATGCCAACGCCATCTGGATGACCCTAATCGAAACGGCAAAGGCCAACGGCCTCGATCCGCGCGCGTATATTCGGCTTTTACTTGAACAACTGAGTCAGCTACCTGAGTTTCCAACTGAGGAACAACTGGAGGCCTGTTTGCCTTGGAACCAAACATTTACCGGTACCGCCCAATCGACCGTCGCTTAAAGCAAAGAGGTCCGCTTCCCTGAATCTGGGAACGGGCCTCTATTGATTTTCAAGACGGTCTGTTATTGGGTGCTTAC
>NZ_AZEU01000179.1:48745-57611 GCF_001435035.1 Lacticaseibacillus manihotivorans DSM 13343 = JCM 12514 | reverse complement strand
CGTGTGAATCGTGGGATTGCGCTGCTTTTTTGAAATTCTATGAATAATCCAGGATTAATATTCAAGACGTTCGAGAAGATTTTCACGGCAAAGGGTCTGGTCGCAAGAAATACCTGGTGATCCACGCCGAACTCACGTACACGCTCACAAACTGCCCGCAGTGCGGTTTCCCCGATCTTCACAAGAACGGACACAAGCTCACCCATATTCACGTTGAAGGCCCGTCAGATCAACCTGTCCTCCTTGAACTAAACAAGCAACGGTGGCGCTGTTCGAACTGCCACTCAACCTGCACAGCGACGACGTCTGTTGTCAAAGCGAATCATTCAATTGGAAACAAACTGGTGATAGATGCTTTGAAGCTCGCGAGTAAGTCGCTCACAGTAAAGACCATTGCGCTACTTCTGGGAATCTCCACGAACTCCGTTCAACGAGCGCTCAACGACAATATTCATCCGCACGCCAGTCGCAAGCTCCCAGAGAATCTGTGTTTTGATGAGTTTCGTTCGACTAAATCGGCGATGTCTTTCATTTGTATAGACGCTGATACCCATAAGGCCGTCAAAGTACTTGGGGGACGGCTCAATAAGGACATCAAGGAGTTCTTAATCAACCAATATAGTGTTGCGCAACGCGCGACTGTTAAGCGCGTCGTTATGGACATGAACGCCGCCTATCAGCTCATCGTTCACGAACTTTTCCCAAACGCTGAGATCATCATCGACCGCTTCCACATCGTGCAAATGATCGGACGCGCAATGGACCAGATCCGTGTCACAACGCTCAAACAATTAGATGGGAAGTCTCGCGAATACAAGGTGTTGAAGTCGCTTTGGCGACTATTCCATTTGGCTCATCCCGATGCCAAGACGTCGCGCTATTTATTCGGTCTCAATGAATACTCGACCCAACAAAATGCCATCGATCTCGGCACTGCAGTGTCAACTAATTTCAAGGCTGCCTATGAGACTTACCTTGCCATCCATGAAGCCTTGATGGGTGGTCATCCTCGTGTCCTCAAGCGGCTGATCACCGAATATCAGCCAACAGGCTCTATCATGGATACCGCCATCGCCACCTTGCGTAAGAATCTCCCATGGATCATCAACGCCGCTAAATCGCCATACTCCAACGGTCCTATTGAAGGCGTCAACCGCAAAATCAAGGAACTTAAGCGCACCTGTTATGGCTTCGCCAACCAAGCCAACATGTTCGTCCGGGTCTATCAGCTCACCGCCTAAGATTCCGGAAACAACTGCCAGCTCCAGGCCTTCGCCGAAAATACCATTATCCCTGCATCCATCATAGTTCCTTAAACAATTAAATAACAAAAAGGCCTCCCACGGTCGGGGAGACCTTCAAAGGATAAAAACTATCCTTCAACACCATTTGACAAATTTCCAGAAAAAACTGCATTAAAACCGGCCGACCGCAATTAAAAAAGCAAGGCACCAGTTGCACCTTGCTTGAATTGATTCAATATTAATTTGCCGCTAACCGGCCAGTCGCTTTGGGTAAGAACAAATGCTTGGCCATGGTGACCAAAGCCGTCAGCACGATCAACCCTAACAATCCAGTGGCGATCGCAGACCCGCCGTTGACAGCCAGTGAGTAGATCCAGGCAGGCATCCCTTTTGGTGCGTAACTGCCCCAAAAAATGATCCCGGCATAAAAGTGGCACAAATACTTGGCCACAACCCCTAACACCACAGCGGCCCAAGTCCAGCCCAAGATTTTGGCATGGGCATTGTCCGCTAAAGCTTTTTGGAATGGCTTGTAAAATAAACCACCTAAGCCTGCGACTGTAAAAGCGATCGGATATTCGATAAAGCCTTGGGTCACATTTAAGACACTGCCTTCACCGATGCCGATCAGTAACATATCCAACAAACCCCAAGTTAAACCGGCCGCCATCGCTGGTCCGACGCCGCGGCGTAACGCTAAGACACTGATGGGGATCAAGCCATAGCTCATTTCGACACCAGAGATCCCAGTTTTATGGGGAATATACTCCAACGCCATCGCGAATGCAGCGATGATCGCCACTTCTAAAACAATTTGTAAATGCTTGTGAGTTGTTTGCATCACAATTCCTCCTTTGTGTATCCGTCCACAAAGAAGGTCGCATTTGCGACGTTCACAATCCCTACGCTCGTACTAACGATCAGGTTCGAAGGGTCTGGGTTTCCCCACTCTCAGCCAATGGCTCCCCTTTGTGACGGACAATTCTTCCAACTACAAGCGTTATCATAACATGCGTCATGAATATATCCAAGTTTGACGCCTTATCGAATAACTTGGCCAAAACTTACAAAATTGGTGCCAATAACCGCGCCCATTCAGAGGTCAAGCGTGAATGCCGCGAACGCTTGGTTACCGCCGCCATCGTATAAGGGGTGGCTTTGATCAGATCCATTTGATATTGCGCCACCACTTGCTTGGCCAAATTCGGCGCGTATAATACTGCCGCTTGTTCAAAGTTCAATTTGAAACTGCGAATGTCCATATTCGCCGTCCCAGTCGCTAAAATTCGCCCGTCAATGATCACCGCTTTGGTGTGTAAAAATCCGCCTTCATAATAGAAGACTTTGCCCCCACCGGCGACCACCCGATCTAGATAAAACCGGCTGGCAGCGGTCATCAGCGGCTGATTGGAGTGACGTGGGATCATCACTTGCACATCGATACCAGCATTGACCGCAATGATCAACGCATCTAATAAACTGTCATCTGGTACAAAATAAGGCGATTGCACCAAAATACTGGTTTTGGCTTGCGCAAACATCCGTAAATAGGCGAGCTTTAAGGTTTCATGCGTTTGTTCAGGCCCACTGGATACCACTTGCATGGTCACATCACCATGATCATCTGGTTGCGGGAAGTATGCGGCTTGAAAATGGACTTTTTTAATTTTAGCCGTCGTGTTCCAATCCATGAAAAAACGCGCCTGCATCACCGCCACTGCTTGGCCTTGAATCCGCAAATCAAGATCGCGGGTGATTTGCCAACGCTTCTTACTGCGGCCGAGATCAAAACCACCTAAGTACCCGATTTTGCCATCGATCACCAAGGACTTGCGATGATTGCGGAAATTGATCCGGGGGTTAGCGCGCGCGAGTTTAGTCGCAAAAAAAGCTTCCACTTGACCACCGGCTTGGATCACCGGGAGCCAAAACTTGTGAGTGAGCCGGTGCGATCCAAATGCATCATACATCACCCGCACTTTGACGCCAGTACGGGCTTTTTGCGCCAAAGTATCACGCACTTTCAAACCGATATCATCTGGCGCTAACGCGTAAACTTCTAAATGGATATGATCTTGCGCACTTTCCAAATCCGCAAAAATTGCCTTTAAATAAGCTGCTTGCGTGAAAATCAGTTGGACATCATTCATCGTGGTAACCAAGGCATTGTCGCTTTTGAGCAAACTACGAACGAGTTCTGGCACGCCAGCGAGTTCTTGTTGGCCGATCAAATCTTGCCCAACCGCAATGGCTTCTTGTTGCGCCGCCACCATTTCATCGATGCCTAAGCGCTTTTGGGTGGCCAAGGTGGCCAGCTTTTGATTGGATAATTTGCGGCCAAAGATCCAATAAAGGGCCAAGCCGATCACTGGCAATAAGAGTAAAACTAGCAGCCATGCCCAAGTCGCTGCAATATCGCGCGGTTGATAAAACACGGTGATCATTGCCAATGCCGCGTTGATCACCACAATGATCGCAATGGTCCAAACTAGCCACATACCCTCGCCCCCTTTTTCTTACCGAGTCTTCCGTCATCGTGCAATAACAAGCAACCCCAACACAGCTGGCTACGTCTCAAGCATTGTGCCAAAGCCCAGGCGCAATGCTTGAAACTAGGCTACCGGATCGAGTAAGTTCGCTTGAAATCGCACTGGCCACCAAAAAAAGCGTCTCCGCATCGGTTACGCTTTTTAGTGTAGCATACTTAGTTGGCATCGGTGCCAAACCACTTTTGTTTGAGTTTGGCCATGGTCCCATTTTTCTCCAAGGTTTTGAAGCCTTGATTAATTTTGGATTGCAATTCCGTATCAGATTTCCGCATCCCCACGGCAAAGGCTTCAGAGTCAAAACCTTTGGACGGCAGGATCTTGTAACTGGATGGGTCTGGTTGGTGCGCCACGTAATAGCGCGCATACACTTCATCCATAAAGATCCCTTGAATCCGACCGGCGTTCAGATCCAAGAACGCATTGGTGAAGGTATCATACAACACGGGATCTTGACCTTTGATATATTGCTTTAAGGCTTTGGGATTCGCATCCAAGGCCGCGGCACCACTAGAACCAGTTTGTACGCCTAAGCTTTTGCCTTTCATATCAGCATAAGAATTGACGTTGTACTTAGTTTTAGTGACCAGCAGTTGGTGGTTGACCAAGTAATCATCAGAAAAAGCAACTTTCTTCGCCCGTTCTGGGGTGGCGGAATACCCATTCCAAATCAAATCGATGGTTTGGTTTTTCAGTTCGGTTTCTTTCATCGACCATTCAATGGGTTGGAAATCACATTTGATGCCATAAAGTTTAAATACTGCTTTGGCCAAGTCGATATCAAAGCCTTTCAACTGCCCATTTTTTTCTCGGAAGCCCATGGGCACGAAGGAATCATCCAAGCCGATGACGACTTTTTTATCTTGTTTGATCCGCGGCCAGGAGTTACTGGCAGTCCGCCTTGCACAACCGCTAGCGCCGACCGCGATCACAGCCACGGCTGCGACGAAAAGGAATTTCAACCAACGCTTCATGAACGCTCACCGCCTAGCTTCTTCACCGTGAAGGTCGTATCTGCGACTTCTTGAGCAAATTCCATATCATGCGTGACCACCACTTGGGTCATCCCTTGGGCTTTAAAAGCATTGATCAAGTTGGCAACGCTGTGGCGCAAGTTAGGATCCAAAGCACTGGTGGGTTCATCATATAACAAGATCTCAGGCTTTAACGCCAAGGCGCGGGCGATGGCGATCCGTTGCTTTTGCCCACCGGATAAGGAAAATGGATAAGCATCCGCTTGATCAGGCAAGTCGAGTTGTTCCAGCAGATCACGCGCACGCTTTTCCGCATCGGTAGCCGATACCCCTTGCAAGGTCGGTGCCAAGGTGATGTTTTTAAGCACCGTCATGTTCGGGAATAATTCAAAGCCTTGAAACACAACGCCGATAACGCCATCTTTGCGCAATTGTTGCGGTGTGGTGGACTTGTTTTGCCAAGTGAATTCGCCTGAGTCTGCTGGTGACAGCCCGGCGATGATCCGCAACAGCGTGGTTTTCCCAGCGCCTGAAGGTCCAACGATCGCTAGGGTTTTGTGATCTTCGATGGTCAAATCGATGTCAGCAAGTACAGCTTGGTTATTGAATGATTTGGCAATATTTTTCAGTTCTAACATAAGCGGCCTCCTAGCGGTAATAAGAGAAGGATTTTTCGACCTTCTTTTGTGCCCAAGTCAACAAAGCAGTCATGATCAAGTAAATCGCCCCAACTAAAACCAGTGGGACTAAGGTGACGTCGCGCGCCGTGGCCACGTTGCCGGCGCGAAGCAAGTCGCCTAAGCCGATAACATAAACCAAACTGGAATCTTTGACCAAGTTGATCACTTCATTCCCCATGGATGGTAAAACCACTTTCAACACTTGCGGGATCACGACGTAACGCAACGTTTGCCAACGCGTTAAGTTCAACACCGTCGCGGCTTCGAATTGACCTTCTTCGATCGCCCCAAAGCCCCCGCGGAAGATTTCAGCAAAGTAAGCCGCGTAGTTCAAGATGAAAGCAAAAATCGCCGCGTTGAACCGATCAAACACGATCCCAATCAATGGCAAACCGTAGAAAACGAAGATCAATTGGAGCAATAATGGCGTCCCACGGAATAACCACACATAAGCGGTCAAGAACCAATTGATCAACTTGCCGAGAATGTTCTTGGCTTTGTTCATCAACCCGACGGATAATAACATCCCCAACGGAATCGAGTCGATCAATGTGAGAAAGAAAACGCCCAGCGTCAACTTCATCCCTGATAATAATGCCGGTAAAATTTCAAATACATATTTCATGTCACTGCCTCCTTGGCCTTTTGTCGAAAATAAAAAACGCCCACTCATACGAAAACTCGTACGAGAGGACGCTTCACGCGTGGTGCCACCTCACTTCGTTTACGCCTCACAACGCAAACCTCGTGTGGTTGAAAAACACTTTAAACACTGAGGCGTGCTTACCCAAGAAACGCAGCCGCGACTAGCTACGCTGTCAGCTTCAAACAAAAACCAGTTTAAAGTTGACAGCTAGGCTACTCGAGTTGCTAAAACCGCTTGGGACGCACTGTGCACAAAAAAGTCCTCAAACAGCCAAAGCTGTTTGAGGACGACTTGAATGCCGCGGTGCCACCTCATGTTCGCCCATGAATCACTTCACGAGCCTCATTGTGTTTTTCAACCACGGCGATAACGAGCCAACCGGCATCGCCTACTGATTTCAGCGGTGCACTCGTGGATGTGAGGTAATGCGGTGACGGCTTGGCTTACACCTGCCCAAGCTCGCTTGACGTCATCACGCGCTACCAGTTCCACTCAACGCATTGATTTATTATGTGACTAACATTAATCAACTTTTAATGTTTTGTCAAGGCTTTGCGGAAAAACTTTTCACAAAGATTTTAGCCGCGATGGAATAACCGTTGCCAGAAACCGACTTTCTTTTGTTCCAACTTCATCAACGGCACGGATTCACCCATTAAGCGACGCGCAATATTGCGGTAGCCTTTGGACGCCAAGTTGTCTGGATCCATCACAACCGTATCGCCTTTGTTGGAAGTGGCGATCACATCATCATCATCGATAATGATTCCGAGTAAATCGATGCCCAAATGTTGGGTAATTTCATCAACATCCATGGCGCGGCCATCATCCATCATCTTCAGGCGGATCCGGTTAATCACCAAACGCGGTGGGTAAACCATGTCGCGTTGTTCCAACAAGCCGACCACACGATCCGCGTCAGACACAGCTGAAATTTCTGGCGTGGTGACCACAATCGCCCCATCGGCGCCTTCTACGGCATTGCGGAAGCCTTGTTCGATGCCAGCTGGTGAATCTAACAAAATAAAGTCGAATTCGTCGCGTAATTGCGCCACGATTTCTTTGACTTGTTCCGGTTCGAGCGCGTCTTTTTCGGCATTTTGGGCGGCTGGTAACACGTAAAGCAGATCATCAAAGCGTTTGTCTTTGATCAACGCTTGATGCAACTTCGCCCGGCCAGTGGTAACATCGACGATATCGTAAATAATGCGGTTGGACAAACCTAACACCACATCCAAGTTCCGCAAACCGATATCAAGATCCAGTAACACCACGCGCTTGCCTTGCAATGCCAAGGCTGTCCCGATGTTGGCGCTGGTAGTGGTTTTCCCTACCCCGCCTTTACCTGAGGTGACAACTAATGCTGTTCCCAATTACAAGTCCTCCAGTTTCCGGAAAAGTTTCGGGCGCATCTTCGATAAGTCGGCGACGTGTCCGTGTTCCAAAATATGTAGATCGTTGATGTAAGACAAAGTATCAGCTTGATAATCATTCTTATCGATGATCTCAACGGTATCCGCGATTCGGATCTGGCCAGCATGGCTGATGTCGCCGGCAATCACCGCACTGGTATCCCCTGCAGCGCCTGCGATCAACAACCCTTCTACCTGGCCTAACACAAAAATGCTCCCAGTGGCTTTCAATGTGCCTGAAACATGCAACGTGCCCACAAACACCACGTCACCATGAAATTCCAAACTTTGGCCAGAGCGCACGATGCCACCAACAATATGCGTCGCTTGCGCTAAGAGTTTGGCTTTAAATGCGCTGGGGTCTTCAACGTTGGCCGTTAAAGACTTGATCTCAAAGCGTCCAAACCGATCAAACAAGCGCTGGACCTGGGTTTGTTGGTCTGCCGTCAACAAGCGATTGCCTGACAACAACTTAAACTCAACATTCCCTTCTGGCGCGTCATTGGCTAATTTTTGTAATAAGGCGTCTAGGTCTGTCAAAATGGCATCCCAAGCGGCGGTATCGACTAATTGCAACTCGAAGCCGTCTTTGCGCCCTTTTAGAATTACTGCATCCACGCTCTCACCTCTCAACGGGTTTCCCCTGCTACTAAAACACCACCGGCAAGCCGGTGGCATTCACTAACTCCTCTTTAAGTTTATCAATAATCGGCTCAAAGGCAAATACACAATCGCAAAGCCGACTAAATTCACCAATAAACTTGGTCCCATATGCACGGATACCAAGGTCGCAAAGTTGGTAGTCCCAAAGCCGATAAATTCATTCATCAAATCATCAGCAATACAAAAAATCGTCACGGAAATCACCACCAAGGCGCCAACAAATAATGGCGACTTGGGAATGAACTGGCGCAATTGCATCGCAATATAGACGATCAATGGCCAAATCAACGCATTGATGCCAATGATCCCGGTATAAACCATGTCAAACAATAGGCCAAAGCCCACTGCATACAATACAATATACGGCTCATCCGGCAAAAAAATCACGATCATCAACAAGGTGATCAACGTCAATTCGGGAATGCCAGAAAATCGTGCCGTCATGATCCACTGGCCCAGCACCAGACTCAACACCCCGTCCAGCAGCAAGGCAACGAATAATATTAATAAGACCCAGCCATGGCCAGTAAAAGGACGCTTGGTTTGCATAATTCCTCCTAAAAAATCGAACTTCATTTGCTCACGCTGTCCGGCATCGTCAGCGTGATTTTAATCTTCCAGTTAGCTATACCAATGCCTTGCGGCCCGAAAATCTGTGGGTTCCGACAAAAAGTGCTCCGGCGGGCTGGTCATGGAACGCT
>NZ_AZEU01000179.1:0-48685 GCF_001435035.1 Lacticaseibacillus manihotivorans DSM 13343 = JCM 12514 | reverse complement strand
TTCTCGCTGGGCTCTAAGCGGTAAACCGCTAAGAGCCCCACGGCTGATGACCAGCCCGCCTCCGCGCTTTTTGTCTCCACCCACAGATTTTCTTCGATGGTATAACTGGCTTACAGATTAAATACCCTCACGTTGCCCTATCATTAGTTAACTTGGATGTGATATCAACGTTCACATCATACGTTTCGTAGCCATCAGGTGTCAGTTGTCTGCCGTAGTGGAAGTGATTTGAAATTGGGACGGAAGCTGGCCGGCTCGACGTGGTGAGAATCTCGTTAGCGGTTTACCGCTTATGAGATTCCGCAGGGAAAGATCCGGCGAGTGGGGAGCGTAGCGACACATCTCGGCTAGCTTTCCCGAGGACCCTCTCCACGTCGAGCCGTGCCAGCTGGAGTCCCAATTTCAAATCACTGTAACGGAGATAGACCACTGGCGCCTGATGGCGAGCCTGAAACACTTACGATGCCGGACATCGATCGTAGTGAAACACAAAAACCGGGACGCACAAGGTTGCAGTCCCGGTCCAGGTTAGTTGCTGGCGATCGTGCGTGCGATCACCGTGACAACACTTAAGTCATCAAGATTGGCAGCAGGCTTTAAGTAAACAGTGTTGGCCAAGCCGTAATCATCTTTTTTGATGGTTTCGACTGTGCCTAACAACAGGCCTTTAGGCGTGGCGCCACCTAAACCTGACGTGACCACTTGCTGGCCTTTTTTGATATTTTTATCAGTATTGAGCTGACCTAAGATCAAGTAGCCGGTTTTGGCTTGATAGCCGGTGATCACACCATTGATGGTATCGCCACTTTTGGTGGTGATCTGCGCGGCAAAATGATCAGCCGCTTTGTTATCCGTGGATAACATTTCGACTTTGGCATTAGTTTTGTTGACTTCGACAATGCGGCCGACCACCCCAGAGCCTGACATCACTGGCATATTTTTCTTGACGCCAGCACCAGAACCTTTGTTGATGGTGACCATGTTGCGCCAGTCACTCGGGCTGCGCAGCATGACGGAAGCACTGATTTGGTCATAATCGGTCAATGTGCCATCGAGTTTGAGTTGCTTCTTTAAGGCTTTGTTTTCAGTGCGCAAGGTTTGGTTTTGCACCTTGGTTTGGGCGAGATCTTCAATTTGCGCTTTCAGTGATTTGTTTTCGCTGTAAGCATTCATCAAATCGGAAATATCGTCTAAGCCACCTTTGACCCACTGGGCCGGCGCCGACACAATGCGTGCGCCGATGCCGACCACGTCGTTACCCACTTGCTGGATAACTGGAGGCGTACTTTTTTTGTCGCGAACCGCAACAGAAAAAGAGATCATGCCCAAACTCAGCAAAATCGCGACCATGACCACGATCAGTTTTTTATTTGAGAAGAACTTGTTCATGTCACACTCGCTCTCATTCTACGGCTTAGTGTTTCTTTAAAACCTCGATGTTTTTCAGCGATTCACCAGTCCCAATGGCCACACAATCCAATGGGTCTTGGGCGATAAATACTGGCACTTGCGCAGCGTCAGAAATCACTTCAGACAAGTGCTTCAACAAAGCACCACCGCCGGTTAACACGATGCCGTGGTCGATAACATCGGCAGCGATTTCTGGGCTGGTTTCTTCCAAGGTTTCTTTAACAGCATCGATGATCGCCAAAACGGCTTCATTGATGGCATTGGCAATGTCAACAGCAGTCACTTCCACCGTCTTTGGTAAACCGGTCAACAAGTCACGCCCACGAATGGTCATGCCATCGATTTCTTTGGCGCGTTCGATCGATGCCGAACCGATTTCCATTTTAATGTCTTCGGCAGTGCGTTCGCCGATCAACAAGTTGTATTGTTGGCGAACATATGAGATCACGGCTTCATCCATTTTGTCACCAGCCATACGGATCGAACGGCTGGACACGATGCCACCTAAGGAAATCGTGGCAACGTCAGTGGTACCACCGCCGATATCAACCACCATGGAACCAGTTGGATCCATGACGGGCAAACCAGCACCAATGGCTGCGGCATAAGGTTCTTCGATGACGAAGGCTTCCTTGGCGCCGGCAACTTTGGCGGCATCAATGACAGCGCGCTTTTCAACTTCAGTGACGCCGCTTGGGACACAGATCATCACTTCTGGATGGGCGCCATTGCCACCGAGGGCTTTTTCCATGAAATACTTCAGCATCGCAGCGGTCGTGTCGTAGTCAGCGATCACGCCGTCTTTCATTGGGCGGATCGCGGTCACGTTCGCCGGGGTGCGGCCGATCATGGCCCGGGCTTCTTCACCTACAGCGATAATGTCGCCGGATTGTGTGTTTTTGGCAACAACAGAAGGTTCGTGTAAAACGATGCCTTTGCCGTCGACATAAACTAAGGTGTTAGCAGTGCCGAGATCGATCCCGATATTTTTAGCTCCTAATCCAAACAAGATGTTCTCTCCTTCAACGCGTTTCTGTAATGTGGTCTAACAGATTATAGCACAACTTCCATTGGCACTGGTGTCATCGACCCCCAAATTCGCCTAGTTAAGGGATTATTTGAAA
The DNA here is from genome assembly GCF_001435035.1 of Lacticaseibacillus manihotivorans DSM 13343 = JCM 12514. GTDB lineage: Bacteria > Bacillota > Bacilli > Lactobacillales > Lactobacillaceae > Lacticaseibacillus > Lacticaseibacillus manihotivorans. The sequence goes on along the minus strand of NZ_AZEU01000179.1, from coordinate 46,151 downwards.
AAATTTAACCCTTGATGATGCCTTGCAAACGAATAATAATCATGTGCCCCGATGATCACATGATCAAGCACCACCACCCCGATCAATTCACCCGCTTGCACAAATCGACGTGTCACCAACACATCTGCTTGGCTAGGCGTCACATTGCCGCTGGGGTGATTATGCACCAAAATCAAACTCGCCGCATGGACCTTCAGTGCTTGGCTAAACACCACCCGCGGTTCAGCATCCGCTTGGGCTAAGCCACCCAGGGCCACAGGCATTTCTTGAATCACCTTCAACTGCGTATCCAACAAAAACGCTAGCACATGTTCTTGTGGACTCGCCCCAAGTCTTGGCATCAGTTCTGCCGCCAGACTTTCAACGGATAACACTTCGCCATAGCGCTTGGTACTTTGTTCCACCACCCGGCGACCAAATTCGATCGCCGCCAATAACCCTGCCGCTTTGCTCAAACCGATGCCAGAAATAGCCATCAACTGCTTGGCATCGATGAGATTTAAGCCTTGAAAATCTGGAAATGTGCCTAATAATTCAGCGACGATTTGGCTCATCGGGGCTTGTTTGCTCCCAGTGCGCAACAACACCCGGTACAATTCAGCATCGCTTAATGCACTGGCACCATTTTGGACAATACGTTCATATAGATCAGGCTTCATTTCGCTACCCCCTCACTATATAAATTATGCAAATTAGGCGTGAATCATCTTTTCAAGTTCAAAAAGATTGTCGATCAGTTCGTCAGCCAGATGGGATCGCGGCGCCAAATCTTGCACTTGGACACATGTCAGACCGGCTGCTTTCGCTGATCGCACGCCAACTGGACTATCTTCAACTGCCAGGATATGAGCTTTTGGGAGATTCAATTGACTCATCGCCTGCAAATATAAATCAGGTGCAGGTTTTGTGCGACCTTGTTCTCGCGTGATGACCACATCAAAGACATCTGACCAATGGGTATTTTGCAACATATGATGCGTGTATTCAGCAGTTGAAGTCGTCACTAAAGCCAACTTGATTTGCTGGAGTTTCAACGCGCGTAACAACGCATCAGCGCCAGGTTGCGCCAGACTTTCTGGCCGGTCGATCCGAGCGTCAACAAAATCCTGCGTCAATTGCGCAAATTCAGCTTGCTGACCGGGATCGATCAGGCGATTCAATTGGCTTTGAAACTGCGCATCGCTGATCCCCACAAGCGGTAGGAAGTCCTCGCAGGTCAACAGATAACCCATTTGCTGGGCAGCGTGGACATTACCTGCCAGATACAACCATTCAGAATCCACCAACGTCCCATCTAGATCGAAGCACACCGCTTTAATCATAATCGCTTCCCAATAACGCTTGGCGCACCGCTGCCACTAAATACAACGAACCGGTAATGATCAATGGTTCTTCACTCTGTTCTTGCGTGTATGCGGCCAAGGCTTCTTGCCAAGAATCAAAGTGGGTAACTGTGTCAGGATAATCCCCAACTTTTGTCGCCCGTGGGGTATCCGGTACTGGCACCAACCATAAGCGATGGTCCCGGCCAGATAACGCCTCAATCATGGCTTCCACGGCTTTATCTTTGAGGACACCGGCGATCACGGTCAATTCTTGTTGCCCAAACAGCCCGTCGAGTGTTTTCACCAAGCCATGAATGCCTTGAGGATTATGCGCACCGTCTAAAATGATCAGCGGCTGATCCGAAATTTTTTCCATTCGCCCAGGCCAAGTGCTGGCTTTGACGCCTTTGGTAATTTCATGATCGCTCAATGGCCACCCCATCTCTTGTGCGTATGCTTTGGCCGCCGTGATCGCCACCGCCATGTTGGCCGGTTGATAACTGCCGACTAATGGCATCGTGAGTTGGCGGATGCGATCATGTTGACTGTAATAGTCAAAGTGCATCCCCCAATCAAACGTCGACGGGTGTTTTGCGGCGAAATCTTCGCCATATTGTTGCCAATCACTATGCATCTCCCGCACCCGATCGGCGACGACCACTTGTGCTTCATCTGGTAAAATACCAGTCACCACCGGAACGCCCGCTTTAATGATCCCGGCTTTGTGGCCGGCAATGCTGGTCAAGGTATTGCCTAATAACGCTTGATGATCAAAGCCGACGCTAGTGATCACTGAAACTTTCGGCATGATGACATTAGTTGAGTCTTCGCGTCCGCCGATGCCCACTTCGATCACTGCCACGTCCACTTGTTCCGATTTGAAATAAGTCAGCGCCAGCGCCGTGATGAATTCAAATTCAGTCACCACAAAACCAGGCTGCTGGGTTTGCAGATCTTGTAAGACTTGCGCCCCATGCGTGGTCAATTCCGCCAAGCGGTCGTCTTCAATATTTTGATGGTCGATGCGCAGCCGTTCGTTGAACCGCATGATAAACGGCGACGTAAACAAGCCAACGGTCAACCCACTGGCTTCTAAAATATGGCTGATGGCATTGGCCACGGAACCTTTGCCATTGGTGCCAGTGACATGAATATAAGCTTGATCTTGTTGCGGGTTGCCCATTGCGTCAAGCAACGCGGTAATGCGATTTAAGGTGCCATCTTTGGCTAAGCGTGGCAGCGCATGAATGTATTGAATACTGGTTTGATAATCCAAAAAGCTGACCCCCGAGGATTTCGATAATACCTTCAGTATACCGCATTTATCCCACTGACTTTTTGCGCAAATAAAAAACATCGATCACCGCAAAGGCTGATCGATGTTTATCAATTAAAAGACGATAACTGGTGTCCCCAGTGGCACTGCGGCGTATAATTTGGCCATAAATGAAACTGGGTTGTTCACACAGCCATGTGAGCCGTGCTTCTTGTACCAATCACCACCGAATTTCGGCTGCCATGACGCATCATGTAAACCGACGCCGGTGTAATCGATCGGCATCCAGTACGATGCTTTTGAGGCATAGTTTGAGCCATCATCATTTTTCCCGGTCAAGGTCTTGTTTTGGGTCTTGTTCCAAACAAAATCCACACCTTTAGGAGTATCTTGGCCAGGTTTACCGGTGACGACTGCTGAATCCAAGACCAGTTTGCCATCTTTATAGAAGTATTCGTGCTGATTGGTCACATCCACTTCCACATAGGTGCTACCGATATCTGAGCCATCGCTGTGGTAGCCGGAGCCTTCCCATGACACTTCTTTGGTAAAGTCTTGGCCTTTTTTGATTTCGGCGACTAAGTTCTTAGCCGTCGCCGTTTGTAAAATGGTCCAGCCATAAGTCCCGGCTGGCACGATCACAGTGCCGCGCTTCGTGGACTTAAAGGTCCGCGTTTTGCCATACGTGTTGTAAGTGTTGGCGAGCTCTGCTGTGTAAGCTTCAACTTTCGCTAAGTCCACTTGCACGCCATTATCATAGCTCAACCAGCTTTGCAACTTGCTAGTTGGGATCGTCACGAGTTTGTTGGTGATTTTGACTTGGGCTTTGATGCTGGCGATTTGGGATAATTCCTTGGCGGCTTTCTTCAACGTCGCAGAAGTTGACGTGACTTTAGGCTGGGTGTATGCCGTGGACACGGTAACTGTCGCCTTGTCCGAAGAGACGGCTTTGGTCACGGCGCTCGCTAACTTGGCAGCATCGATTTGATTGCCGGCTTGTTCTTTTTGCACCACGTATTTGCCACTTTCAGCCACCACTTTGGCATCCACTGGTGCTTTGCGGGTTTGATTGAGCTTGTCAGTCAACTGTTTGGTGTAGGCGACTAAGGTCTTATTGCCTGTGGTCAACACCGCTTTGTCTTGACTTTGGGCCAAAACCGTTGCCGATAAGGCCCAAGGGTTTTGCTTTTTAAGCAAAGTGGTTAACGTTTGGGTAAAGTTTTGCTTCAACCCCAACGCAGTCCCTGAGGCAGTGGCGACAGTTTTTGAACCGTCGACTAATTTCAATGAGCTGTTGGTGAAATGGGTCCGCAAGGCTTTGTTTGCTTGGGTCACTGTTTGGTCGCCGACATCTACCCCTAACACTTGAGTCTTGGGTAAAAATCGGTTTTGGTAGTGATGGGAACGCAATGCATAGCCACCAATGGCTAATAATGCGATCACCAACACGCCGCCAAACCAGACACGTTTATTCTTCATGAATGAGTCACTCCTTGACTGCCAATCCGCATCAACAAAATTCGCAGTAATTATATCACAACTAAACCGTAGACCTAGAATGTGAAGTTTTAACGAAGGTGGCTGCGTTTCAAAGTCTGACTCAGCTAACAGTTAAGCTTTACGCCAGTTTGCATGCGCCCTTCAATTCTATAATACAATTATTTCAGTTAAATGACAATTATTGCACAGCGATTTGGGAAAAATAAGGTCAAAAAGTTAGCAAACGCTATTGTGCTTGAGTCAACCGCCCATCGACCATATCATACACGTGATCTGCCAAAGCACGCAGGCGCACATCATGGGTCACGATCACCACGGCTTTTTGCCGATCATGCGCCAAATCTTGCAACAATTGCCCAACTTGCATCACCCGCGTCGAGTCTAGCGCTGCCGTCGGCTCATCGGCTAACACCACGGCTGGATCTGGATACAACGCCCGTGCAATGGCCACGCGCTGTTGTTGGCCGCCGGAAAGCGAACTTGGATACGCATTGACGAACGGCGTCAGGCCTAATTCTTCTAACAAGTGCGTCAAAGCGTCGGCAGACAAGTTGCCAGATTTTTTAACGTGATCAACTAACTTGAATTGTTCGTTCACCGTCAGAAATGGTAACAAGTGATACGCCTGCAAGACAAAGCCTAAATGATTCAAGCGCAGTTGCTCTTTTTGCTTGGCAGAAGCTTGGCCTAATTCAACGCCAGCCACTTGCACATTGCCCTTTGTCGGCGTCAATAACCCACCGGCGATCGTCAACAGCGTACTTTTGCCGCTACCAGACGGGCCTAAGATCAGACTGAGCTCGCCAGCCTTGGCTTCAAAATTCACATCGTGTAATACTTGGACGCGACTAGCGCCAGTGCCGAAGAACTGATCGACATGTTCAATTTTTAATGCTTGCATCCTTAGCCTCCGATCACGCTGACAGGGTCAACTTTCAAAATACTGCGCACAGGGATCACCGCACCGAGCATCGCGATGACTACCAATGCTAACGCCACTGCGCCTAAAATCGGCACATCAAAGGCCATCGGCACCGCACTTGGCATCGCCATGGCGGTGACCACGGTCAAAATCACGCCGATCACAAGCCCCGAAATCACCATTAAAAAGGCTTGACTCAACGTGCTTTTAACCAGCACTGAGCCTGGAATGCCTTGGGCGCGCAATACCGCATAGTTTTGTTGTTTTTGCATCGTCAAAATGTACAAGAACACCGCGATGACGATCAGGGAGATCACCAACAAAAAGCCGATCATCATTTCAAAGGTCATATTCTGGGCAGAATAACCAGGTAACTTTTGCACAAAGGTATCCTTATCATATGTATGCAAGGCGGAATTGCCAGCTTTTGGGGCAGTTTTCGTCGAAACAATGGCACTGGCGATCATCGTCGTTGGGACATTCTTCAACGTTGCCCAAGCGGATAAACGGCCATAAGCCACTGGCGCGACACTCATTTTGGCATTGTGGGTAAAGCCGACGATGGTGTAGGCATGGGCATTGCCGTTGAGCTTGAAAGTATCACCGAGTTTGTAGCCAGATTCTTTAAACGCATCATCGACAACTAATTGGTAACGGCTTTTCGCCAAGTGACCGCTTGTTAACGTGATCTTCTTGGCCACAAATTGGTCGTTATCTAAACCGATAAACGTCCCAGAAACCTGATCATGGCCAGACTTTTTGGCCACGATCGGCGCTTGCGCAATGTAGGCCTGCGACTTCGGTAAAGTACTCGGCGCTTGGGATTTTTTAATCAAGGATTGCGATAAGCTGATATCCGCATCTTTGTTCATGATGATGCTTTGCATCCCCCATGAATTGATTGCATCCGTGTTTTGTTGGGCGAGGCCTAATGCCAAGCTCGTCAGGATAAAAATCAAGTAGCTGATCAACACGATCATCGCGATGATCAAGCTGTAGCGCAATTTTTCTTTGCGCATTTCTTTCAACGCTAAAAACATAAAGTTCCCCCTTAATTATTCGGCAAGTTTAGCCAACGCATGTTTTAAGTTGGCAAGATGTTGCGCCTTGTGTTCTGAGTCGATCAAGCTTAAGCGAATCGTTTCATGGCAAAGCGTCATTTGCGCCCAAGCGATCGGCGGCAAATCAACAGTTGGTTGGTGACTCGGCAACATTGCGGCATTATGCGCAAAATGTTGCCGCAACAAGTCGTGATACTCAGAATCCACCGCACCATTAACAAAATCCGCAGTCGCTTGATACATATCGCCAGATTTCGGCACATTACGATGGACAGCTTGCATCACCTGCCCAAACAAATATAAATAAGCATCTTGTAAATCAGAAAAATAATGATAAAACGCCCCGCGCGCAATATTCGCCGTTGAAACGATTCGAGCCACTTGCGCGTCAGCTAACGCATGCGTCGAGAATTCTTTGAGTAAAGCCGCTTCAACGCGCTCTTGTTTTGCTTGCGGGAGGTTTTGATACATTGTGGAAACCATGGTTTTTCCCCTTTTATGTATAAATGACACCGTGTCAACAAAACCAGTATACCGTTTGTTGACACGGTGTCAACGAATTGTTCTCAATTTAGTGATACAAATTTCTTTTGTCCAATTTCAGAAACCAGCTCAAGCGAGCCCCAATTTTTTTCACCAGCGAACGCCAACGGCACCACGCATCCCGACAAGGTTTATTAAGTCGTTGATCCACAATCGCATCGTGCCCTTACATTTGAATTGATGGCCATATCTTGACTGTGTCAGGTCTTGAGTGTAAGCTCATAATCAACCTCGAATATCATTATTAAAATTAAATCAAATCGAGGTCGGAGGATTTTGATGAAAACACCAAAGCACTTATTATTGATCGTGGGGACGGCGTGGCTATTTGATGCCATGGATGTCGCCTTGCTCTCATTCATTATGCCGCTGTTGAAAACTGAATGGTCTTTGACCGGCACGCAATTAGGTTTGGTAGGCGCCATGACGTCTATCGGGATGATTTTTGGCGCTGTGCTATGTGGGCGCTTAGCTGATGCTTACGGTCGCAAGCATGTGTTGATGGGCACGCTGATTTTATTTTCTGTCAGCAATTTAGCATTAGCCTTTGCGCCAAATGTCGAATGGTTTATGGCCATTCGGGTGGTGACCGGCTTTGGCCTTGGTGGCGAGTTACCAGTGGCAGCCACCATGTTGGCGGATCACTTCACTGGCGTCAAGCGTTCGCAGATGTTGGTGTTAGGCGATAGCTTTTGGGCTTGGGGCTGGATCGTCGCTAGCTTGATTGCCTTCTTAGTGATGCCGGCTTTTGGTTGGCGGATCGCTGTGGCCATCACTTTAGTCGCAGCCTTATATGCGTTTATTTTACGGGAACACTTACCAGCAGAACCCAAACACGTTAAAACAGCGCATGCGCCTTTTGCCGAATTGATGAAGCCAGCACACTTTAAACCATTGGCCACCTTGAGTGTGATGTGGTTTATCGTGATGTTGACGTATTATGGGATTTTCTTGTGGTTGCCAAGTGTGTTGACGATGCGCGGCTTTTCGATTGTCAACTCTTTGGGTTACACCTTGGCGATGAGTATTGCCCAACTACCTGGTTACTACTTGGCCGCTTGGTTGATGGGCAAAGTCTCGCGCAAGTTGATCATGGGCATTTACTTAGTCGGCACCATCATTGCCGCTTTGGTCTTTGGCAATGCCAGCTCCACGGCGATGATCTTAGTCGCAGGTGCTGCATTATCCTTCTTTGACCTCGGCGCTTGGGGCACGTTGATTGCCTTGACCCCTGGCCAATTTCCCAAAATTATTCGCGGGACAGCCATGGGGACTGCACAATCGATCGGTCGCATCGGCGCCACTGTTGGGCCATTTTTAGTCGGTTGGTTGTTTGACGCTGGCTTTGGCATTCATGGGGTGTTTGGTTTATTCGTTGGTTTATTGATCATCGCCTTGATTGTCTTAGTCTTCGGCGTTAAAGACGACAACATTGTAGACGTCACAGAATCGCAGGTGGCCGATAATGCCGCTAAGCTATAAACGCGTTGCGCCAGATCTACAACGCTTTTTGGATGAAGATCTCGGTCGTGGCGATCTCACTGCCCCACTTTTGACTGGACGCAAAGGGGCTGGGGTGTATCTGGCCAAAACTGCTGGCGTGATCGCCGGTTTACAGATCCCTGAATTTCTGTACCAACTACTCGGCACAAAAATCAGCTATCACCCGTTGGTTCAAGAAGGCCAATCTGTCTCAGCTGGTACGCCGATCGCCGAGGCAGCTGGTGATTTGGCCATTTTATTGGCCGCTGAGCGCTTAAGCTTGAATTTGATGCAACGCTTATCCGGTATCGCCACTGCAACCAAACAGGCAGTCGATACCTTAGCTGACCCTAGCATTCAAATTCTCGACACGCGCAAAACGGCGCCTGGTTTGCGGCAATTTGATAAATACGCGGTGCGCGTCGGCGGCGGGGTGAACCATCGCTTAGGCCTCGATGACATGGCGATGCTCAAAGATAATCACTGGGCGGCCGTTGGCAATTTAAGCCAAGCCATTCAGCTCCTGCACCAGGTGAATGGCCCCACAAAAATGATCGAAGTCGAATGTGAGTCACTCGCGCAAGTTAACCAAGCCATTCAAGCGCATGCAGACATCATCATGTTTGATAACCAAACCCCTGACACGGTGAAAGCTTGGCAACAGTTGATCCCGGCTGGTATTCAAACTGAGATCTCTGGCGGGATCGAACTCAGCAACTTGCATGATTACGCCGGTTGTGGGGTAAACTTCTTATCGTTGGGTTACTTGACCAATCGCGTGGTCAATTTGGATATCAGCTTCAATCAACGCTAACGCTAAAAAGTCGACACCACGTCGGCTTTTTATTTTGCTCTGCACGAAGTCTCCGAGAATCACACATTTTGCGTTGGAAAATCGCAATTTACAGACAAATATTTTTATCGTATTGGCGAAAATCATTGACGTACCGACAAAAATTGCGCATATTAATAAGTAATCGCAATGGTCTGGGGGAGCATCGCCATGTTGACAGAATACGCCTTGAATATGTTCTTAGTGGTGATTTCAACACTAGGCTTCATGTCTGTTTATAATCAAATCGATGTCGGCACGCACAAACGCGTCGTCAAACAAAAAACACTGAATAAAATTTCGCTTCAATATCCACAAGTGATCTATATCGGTGCGATGATGATTTTGTTGGCCTTTTTTATCCATGGGACGCATGGGACGTTGGATTGGGTTTGTCGCAACTTGTTGATCATTATTGTGATTTACTCTAATTTGCTATTTGGGAGTATTTGGGAGTTTGTGATCATTCAAGTGATCGCCACTGGCATCTTTTTGATCGAAGCGCAAGTCACAGTTTTGACCAGTCTGGTATTTGTGCTGGCATCGCTGGTGGTGTTTTCCGAGCGCTGGTATGGCCCCAAGCTCGTCAATCGCCGTTTTTGGTATATGTTGCCACCGATGATCATTGGGGCGGCATTTTGGTGGGCGACCTTCATGAGTGAAAAAGATTTGTCTGCCACTGCTGCTGGCGTCAATTACTTGGTATTCTTTTGGTCGTATTTAGCCTTGTGGGATCTGGATACTTATTTAGCCAAAGATCAACGCTTATTGGTGCGCCTCAATCACGAGGTGCAATACGACGGCTTGACCAAAGCGCGCAATTGGCTGACCTTCCAGCGCGACTGCAACCGCGCCTTTCAACAACAAAATGCCGAGCAACCTTTGGCCATTGCGACCTTTGATATCGATCACTTCAAGCAGATCAACGATGCCTTTGGTCATTTAGTCGGCAATCAAGTCTTGATGACCACCACCGTGCGCATCAAACATGCCTTACATATTGCTGATGATCATTACAAGCTTTACCGCACTGGTGGGGATGAATTCTGCTTGATTTTACCCAATGTTGACGCTGCTTCGGCAAACAAGCTGGCCCAAGAAACGATGGCCCAACTCAAACGCCCGGTTTTGGCTAACGGCTTAAAAATCAACGTTACCGGCTCATTGGGTTTAGCCTTAGTTGATGACGCCGATAGCAGCGCCACTGCCGCCTATCAGCGCGCTGATGAATATTTATATTAATCCAAGCGCTTAGGCCCTGGCAATATCACGATCAATGGCAAGCTCCAATAAAAAACAAGCGATTCAGACTCGTCAGTTGACGTCTGAACCGCTTATTTTTTGCGCGACCGCGTCAAGTTGCAACTTCTCTGCCTGAACCGATTCATTGCACAACAAATCCACGAAACAGTTGCCTCTTTCGTGGATTCTTGGCTGTACGCCTATTTGATTACGTTCATGCCGTTCAATCTACAGTGATTCTCAAGGCGTTTCTGCGTAGCCTCGGCTTCTTGGGCCTTGACCGCTTTGATCACTAATCAGCTCTGCATTGCCTTTCGTGCACAGACGTCGACTTGCTTCCCATGTTGCCATGAGGGCATTACTCCCGGCGGTTACTTGGTTTGAGTCCGAGTTGGACCCTTCTATGCCGGCACTCTGGAACTGGAGATCTAACGGAGCTCGACAGTGAAGCCCAGTCGCTACGGGATAGTCTCCATTGTTTAGCGGGCACTGCCGCCCGTCGCGAAGTGGTACGGGTGACCTGCGCTAAGCCACTCACTCCTCATAGAATTCAAGCATATGATAACGCATTTCGCTTGCCGTGACAAGACTATCACTTATAAACGTTTTTTCTAAAAAAGTCTCACCAGCATCGCGACAATCAGCGATACTGGTGAGACTCAGACGTTTAGTCAAGCAAATACTTGGCGTCAAATTCCTTATCATAACTGGTCAAGATCTTTGGACCGTCGTTAGTGATGACGATGGTGTGTTCAAATTGGGCACAGTCAGAACCATCAGCGGTGACATAGTATTCCCAATCTTCATTCGGCACTTCTTTAGCCGCGATCTTCCAAGTCCCAGTAGTGATCATTGGTTCGATGGTGATGGTCATCCCCGCCTTTAAGCGCAAGCCATGACCGGCTTCACCATAGTGCGGCACGTTGGGGCTCTCGTGCATCGTTGGCTGGATGCCGTGGCCGATCAATTCGCGGACATCGCCGTAGTTGTTTTCAACTTCGGTGAATTGTTGGATCGCGTGACCGATGTCGCCGATGCGGTTGCCGACTTGCGCTTGTTCAATGCCCAAGTACAACGCCTTTTTAGTGTCATCTAATAATTTTTGCCGTTTGTCGGAAACTTTGCCAACGGCGTATGACCGGCAAGCATCAGACATATAACCTTGCCAGTTGACTACCGTGTCAACAGACACGATGTCGCCATCTTTAAGCATTAAGCCTTTGCGCGGAATCGAATGCGCAACTTCATCGTTGATGGCAACACAAGTGGCGTAGCGATAGCCTTCAAAGCCTTTTTCTGCCGCGACGGCGCCGTGGGATTCGATCCATTCGTTGGCGAATTTTTCAATTTCCCAACTGGAGATCCCTGGACGAATGATGTCGTCAAGCTTTGCTAACATGCCAGCTAAAATGGCACCGGATTTAGCCATGCCTTCAATTTCACGTGGTGATTTCAGTGTGATCAAAATGTGCACTTCCTATTTTTTTCTTCCATTCCAGTGTAACACAACTGTGCGTTATTTCACGGAATCAGCGTAGATCTTCAAGCCGGCTTTCAAAGGCGTATGCGTCATGAAACCAAAAGCGTTGATTTTATCAACGTTGGCATATGAATCGCGGATATCGCCTTGGCGTGCTTCTTTGTAAGTGGCGTTCAAAGTTTTGCCGGTAATTGCCTGTAAGTCGTCAGCCACTTGTTGCAAGGTGGTTTGTTGGCCATTGGCAATGTTGAAGACATCTGCCCGCGCTTCTGGCGTATGCAATAAGCCGATGATGGCAGATACCACGTCGCCAACAAAGACAAAGTCGCGGGTTTGACCACCATCGCCGAAGAAGGTGAACGGCTTGTCGTTTTGCAAGGCATTCATGATGATGGACAAGACGCCGGAATATGGAGACGCTGGGTTTTGCTTGGGACCAAAGACGTTAAAGAAGCGCACCGTGACAAAAGGCAGGTCATACAAACGCGAATAGTTGATGATTGCGCGTTCCGTGGCGTACTTGTCTACCGCATATTGGGTCAGCGGATCCACCGCCAAGGTTTCGACTTTAGGCAAGATTGGGTTTTCGCCATAAACCGCGGCGGAACTGGCGAAGAATAACTTCTTTAATGGCAGATGTTCACGGCGAATGGTTTCGATGATGTTTAAGTTGGCTTCTTGGTTGATCTCATGGGTGTCATATGGGCGATCAACAGAATCAGCAACACTGGCGATTGCTGCCAGCAGCACGATGTAGTCAAATTTTTCATTGATCAACAGTGCTGACATGAAGTCGTGATCGGTAATGTCGTGTTTGATGAAGGTTACTTTGTCACTATCAGGAAGATTACTCAACAACCCCATCGATAAGTCATCTACCACAGTGATCTGATTATCACCTTTGATCAATTCATCGACTAAATTCGAGCCGATAAAACCGGCCCCGCCTGTTACCAAATATTTGGACATGTTGCGCCTCCTAAGAATGTTGTCTATATTCTACCACACTTGGGCAACTAGTCGCCGCAGCTGAAGTTTGCTATAATGGCGGTTAAAGTGAATTAACGAAAGGAAGTCCAACATGGTCAAAGCAGCAATCGTATATGCCAGCATGACAGGCAATAACGAAGAAATCGCAGGCATCGTCGAAGAAGAATTCGAAAAGTATGGGGTCGAAGTGGACACCACTGAAGTTTCGCAAGCAGATGCTGAGGACTTCGAAGACGTAGACATTTGTGTCGTGGCCACTTACACCTACTCTGATGTCGGCGACGGTGTATTACCTGATGAAGCCGTTGATTTTTACGATGATCTTAAAGAACTCGATTTATCCGGCAAAGTGTTTGGGACTTGTGGATCTGGCGACACCTTTTACGACGACTTTTGCACCAGTGTCGATGACTTCGCCAAAGCCTTCGAGGAAACTGGGGCCACTAAAGGGGCAGAATCCGTCAAAATCGACCTCGCGCCTGAAGATGATGATATCAAAAAGCTTGAAGTCTTCACCAAAGCCTTGGTGGATAAGCAAGCCAGCTTGTAATGAAATCAAGCGCAAGGCCGCCGCGCCTTGTGCTTTTTGTTTGCCCTATTTGGGAACTGAAAGCGTTTCTCATTTGCATCGTGCGCAATTGATTTGAACGTGATATAGTTAAATCAGAAAGCAGGTGTGCGAAATGATTTATGATTACGACGTCACATTGGAAAATGGCGACACCTATTCGATGAGCAAATACCGCGGCCACCCCTTGGTGATCGTAAACACGGCAACCAAGTGCGGCTTTGCCCCGCAGTTCAAACAATTGGAAAGTTTATACGAACAGTTCAAAGACCAAGGCTTAGTGGTATTAGGCTTTCCGTCCAACCAATTCAAACAAGAACTCGCTGACGGTCAAGCTGCAGCTGAGGCTTGTCGGTTGACTTATGGGGTGTCCTTCCCCATGCACAGCATGACCATCGTCAACGGCGAGGAAGCCGATCCCTTGTTTAACGAATTGAAACATGATGCCCCTGGCGTTTTAGGCGAAGCCATCAAGTGGAACTTCTGCAAGTTCTTAGTTGACGCTGATGGTCATGTCGTTGAACGCTTCGCCCCAAAAACTAACCCGAACAAAATGATCCCAAGCATTGAAAAACTCTTGAAATAAAAATATGCCCGTCACCGATGATTGCATCCGTGGCGGGCATATTTTGATTAACGCGCTAGATATTGGCGTTCTTGATCTTTGACACCAGTCAACACAAAGCGGCCGGCAAAGTATTGCGGATCGGCTTGGTAATCGCCTGCCGCGTATGGCACTTTATCATTGAAGACTGCTTCATATTCCGGCACGGACAACTGCTTGCGATCATCTAACAATGCGGCATGTTGCGCGGCGTGCAAGTATTGTTCAAAACCGTCAACCAATGTTGCAGAGAAGAATTCCCCAACCGCGCCGGAACCGTACGAGAACAACCCCAACGTATCGCCTGCTTGCAAACTATCATCTAAATCAAGCATTGACAGCAAGCCCAGATACAAAGACCCGGTATACAAGTTCCCAACGCGGCGGGAATATTGAATCGAACGATCAAAATGGGCCATTAAATCCGCTTGCTTAGCCTCATCGCCTTCAGGCAGCGCTAACCGCAACGCTTTTAAACCCATTTTGGTATAAGGTAAGTGGAAGCAAAGGGCTTTGAAATCAGCGAGAGTTTTGCCAGTGGTGGCCTTGTAGCGATCCCAAACTTGTTGGAAAAAGTCCAGATATTGGGCCGTGGAGTACTTCCCTTTAGCTAACGCGGTATCTTGATAAACTGGCCGCCAGAAATCCATGATCGAATCACTGCGGTATACCGAATCGTCATTGATCGTCAAAATGTGCGGATCTTTTGAGACAATCATGGCCACCGCACCAGCGCCTTGCGTTACTTCGCCGCCTGTGGCTAACCCATAGCGGGCAATATCTGAAGCGATCACCAAGGCTTGTTGATCGGGATGTGCCGCGACAAAATCACGCGCCATCATCAAAGCCGCAGTCCCGCCGTAACAAGCTTCTTTAATTTCCACGGCGCGCGCCCAAGGACTCAGATTCAATAACTTTTGGATATACAACGCGCCAGCTTTTGATGCATCGATCCCAGACTCGGTGCCTAACGCGATCAAGCCGATGTGATCATTTTCAGATAAAATGCTAGCCGCAGCGTCTGCGCCCATAGTCACAATGTCTTGTGAACTCGGCGCGACGGCTTGTTGGTCTTGGCCGATTCCGATCGTGTATTTGTCTGGTTCATCCCCGCGGGCTTTGGCCAATTCGATCAAATCCACATAAAATGCTGGCGTTGCCATCCCGATACGATCAATTCCGATACTCATTTTTGTTCCCCTTTTTCATCACGAATGCGCCCTAAAATGTCTTTGGCAGTGGCAAGATTTTTGGTTTGCGTTTGCAAGGCTTGCGCTACTTGCTGGATTTCGTCCCCTGATGCGCCGGCTTGAATCGCCAACGCATTGGCCTGTAGCGCCATGTGTCCCGCTTGAATGCCAGGCCCGGCTAACGCACGCAAAGCGGCAAGATTTTGCACCAACCCTAACGCGACTAACACTTGTTGCAAAGTGGCAACGTCTTGATAATTGCCAAGGCGCTTGGCGGCTTGAGCGGCTGGCAAAGCGCTGATCGCCCCGCCGACAATACCAACTGGCAGAGGCAAACTTAACTGACCGATCAATTGATCAGCTTCCAAATGCCACGTACTCAAACCCACATAATGACCGCTGGCTGCCGCATAAGCATGAACGGCGGCACTCACAGCCCGGGTATCATTTCCACTAGCCAACACTGCCGCAGAAATGCCATTCATGATGCCTTTGTTATGCGTCACGGCGCGGGCCACATCGACTTGCGCCAAGTCACTTAAGGCTGCGATTTTGCGCGCAATAGTTGGCCCATCCGTGGTTTTAGTTTGTAAGGTCTCAACACTTAAGGCCACTGACGCGGTGGTCAACTGCCGATCTTCATTGCTTAAAATTGCGACTAAGGCGTCGGCATTCAGCCATTGCTTGAGTTGTCCAGCGACTGCTTCGCAAATCGTGTTGACAATGTTAGCACCCATCGCTTGTTGCACATCAATGATCAAACTGATTTTCAAAAAATGCGCCAAAATTTGCGTTTCAACTTTTTGCAAACCGCCACCGCGCCGCACAATCGATGGATGAGCGGCATCTGCCAAGCTTCTGATTTCCGCTCGGCGCGCGTTGATCATTTGCTGAGCACCCGGAAGATCAGCCAACTGATCAAACACGATTTCGCCGACGACCACATGTTTTGCCGCTGTGGTGGTCACCCCACCGTTAAACTTCGCAATGCGGGCACCATTTGAAGCCGCGGCAATCACAGAAGGTTCTTCCGTAGCCATCGGCACTTGATAAACTCGGCCATTGACCATTAAATCTTTGGCCACGCCTAACGGTAAAGCAAATTGGCCGATTTGATTTTCGCTTAAGGCATCCGCAATGGCTGCAGGCAGAACTTGTGGGTCAGCCCAAAAGTCTGCGTCAGCAGGCGTCAAATTTTCTGATTGCACTAAGGCTGCTCGCCGCTGCGCCGGTGTCATTTGGTAAAATTTCACCATCAGCGGCTCACCTGCATCGCCACGGCCATCCCGCCGCCGATACACAAGGCGCCGATACCGCGGTGTTGCTCATTTTGCGCCAGTTCATGCACCAAAGTCACCATCAAACGAGCACCACTTGCACCTAAGGGATGGCCTAAAGCAATGGCGCCACCACGCGGATTCACGCGAGTCATGTCCACGTGCAAGTCGCGCGTGACCGCCACGCTTTGAGAGGCAAAGGCTTCATTTAATTCTAAAGTATCGATATCAGATAGATCAGTATCCGTTTTGCGGACCAACTTTTCGATCACAGACTTTGGGGCATAACCCATGATCCGCGGTGCGATGCCGCCTTCAGCAAACCCATCGATGGTTGCGAGCCAAGTTAAACCTAATGCTTCCGCTTTGCTTTGCGTCATTAAAATCATCGCTGCTGCACCATCATTGATGCCACTGGCGTTGCCAGCCGTCACAGTGCCGTTTGCCCGAAATGATGGTCGCAAATGGGCCAGTTTTTCGGCGCTGGTATCAGGGCGTGGGCCTTCATCAGTGACCACAACCACATCGCCTTTGCGAGCATGCACAGTCACTGGTGCGATTTCATCGGCAAACACGCCGGCTTGTTGGGCGGCGACGGCTTTTTGATGCGACGCTAAGGCAAACGCATCTTGTTGTTCGCGGGTCACTTGATATTCATTGGCGACATTTTCTGCGGTGATGCCCATCGGTTCATGGCTGAACGCATCAGATAAGCCGTCTTGCATCATGCCATCGACAAATGAAACATCACCGAGCTTGTGGCCATGGCGCATGTTTGGCGCGTAAAAAGGCGTTTGGCTCATATTTTCGGTACCACCGACTAACACAATGTCTGCGTCCCCCATAAGGATCGCACTTTGGCCTAAACGGATGGCTTTCAAACCGCTACCACAGACTTCATTGATGGTCATGGCCGTGCTGGTTTCTGCCATACCGACACCTAAGGCAATTTGTCTGGCCACATTTTGGCCAGAGTTTGCTTGTAACACATTTCCGAAAATGGCTTGATCAATTTGCTCTGGATCGATTCCAGCAGCTTGAATAGCAGCCGCACCGGCCGCCTGCCCTAATTCTACGGCTGATACCGAACTCAATGCGCCGCCGAACTTCCCGATCGCGGTGCGTTTTGCACTGACAATGACAATGGTATCCATAACATCCTCCAAATCGTTGCGTCGAAATCCTCGACGGATAAGAAATTGTACTTTATTAGTATACGCGACTCCTTGAAAGTTTCAAAACAACGTTAACAATTCTTAAGTTGGGTACAATTATTTTAATTTGCAACCACGCAAAAAGGCTTGACCAAAGTGGCTTTGATCAAGCCTTTCCATTATGCCTGTAAATGAACCCCGACTGGGACCACGCGACCATCTTGATAGACAAACACGGCGCCATAGATGTCGGGTTGTTTTTCCCAATTTGGGATCGGTTCCCCAGCAAAAAATAACCGTTTGGCTTCTGTTTCTGCCACTACAGACTGACGGGCAAAAACCGTCACCCCTGCCAGTTTGGTTTGCAAAGGATGCCCGGTGCGCGAATCGAGTAAATGATGGTATTGTTTGCCAGCAACGATCAAAAAGCGCTCATAGATGCCGCTTGTCACCGCAGAACACGCTGGCAAAACTGTGCGGCCAACTTCATCATGGCGCTCAGCTTGGGGATCTTGCACCCCGATCACCCATTGGCCATCGACGCGTCGTGGTGACTCGCCGACAAACACTAAGTTGCCGCCGAGATCAATAATGCCACTAGCCACGCCATACGCCCGCCATAAATCTGCGATGCGATCGGCGATTTCACCTTTGGCAATGCCGCCGAGATCTAGTTCCATGCCAGGTTGTAATAACTTGACCGTCAACTGATCGTCGTTTAATTCAACTTGCATGGGGTCGATCAACTGTTTACGTGCGGCAATATCAGACTCGTCTGGGACATTAGCCGCTTTAAACCCGATTGCCCAAAGTTTGACTAATGGGCCGATCAAGGCATTGAAGCCGAAGTTTTCTCGACTTGCTAAGACGGCACGTTTCACCAATTGATACGTCGCCGGCGACACCACAACGGCATGATCACCTGCGGCATGATTGATGCTCATGACTTCAGATACTTGACGGTTGACCGTCAAACGATCTTCATATTCTGCGACCAACGTCATCGCCGCATCAATGGCCACATCATTTAATTCACCGAAAGTCGTTAAGGTAATCGTTGTCCCTAAGCCGTAGCCGACTTTCACACGTTTCGTCAAACGAGACATTAGTGTTCAGAAGCCCCACTGGTCGCGTCCGGTGCGTCAGTAGTGTCAGCATTTTCAGCAGCAGGCGCGTCACTTGCCGCTTCATCATGAGCAGAAGCCCCAGACGTGGCATCCGCAGCAGCATCACCACTGGCATCAGTTGCGCCGCTGGTGGCATCAGCTTGAGAAGCGCCAGTTGTCCCGTCACTTTCACCCCATGCGCCTTGGTCATAGAAGTTCAAAATGTGTTCCACGCTACCGGTGAATTCAATGGTGCCAAGATAAGACCCATCCACATCCCGCAAAGCATAATATTGGATCAACACGCGATGGCCATGCATCATCAATGGCCGAGAAACGGAATCGCGAGAACCATCTTTAAAGGAGTTGATGATTTTCATCACAATCGGCAATACCTTTGGGGGATGGCATTCATCGACGCCTTCGCCGATTTCATTGGGATAGCGGACATGTTCGCGGTTTGGCTTGTTGGAATACCAGGTGAAGTGATCCGTGTGATCGATCAAATCGATTTCAAATGGGATCGTGGCGAAAATCTGTTGGACTTCGCGGAAGCTCAAAGACCCGGTGGGAAATTTGATATAAGCATCATCTAAATAAGGTTGTTTTGGCATCGAATCGTCCTCCTTAGGGGCTGTGGTATCAATGAAATCAACAAAATTGTTAAAGTAGCTTTCAAGCTCTGCACGCACTTTGGCATCGGTGACGTTGCCGTCGACAAACACTTTGGCGGCATTGCCGATCAACACTTCATTGCC
Organism: Lacticaseibacillus manihotivorans DSM 13343 = JCM 12514; assembly: GCF_001435035.1. Classification (GTDB taxonomy): domain Bacteria; phylum Bacillota; class Bacilli; order Lactobacillales; family Lactobacillaceae; genus Lacticaseibacillus; species Lacticaseibacillus manihotivorans. The sequence continues at coordinate 26,841 of NZ_AZEU01000179.1, read as the reverse complement.
TGACAACGTATAGGCATCACAATCAGGGCTGGCCAAAATTTGGCGCAAATGCTCTTGTGCGCGGGCAGAAGCTTGCGGGCCATAACTGGTGCCGACGATCATTGCGGGTTTGTGATACAACGCATTTTGCTTGTAAGACACCCATTCGATTGCAGACTTCAAGGCTGCTGGAATCGAGTGATCATATTCAGGCGTGGAGAAAATGACCCCATCGGCTTGTTGAATCGCCTTTTTGAAGGACCAAACTTTCATATCGAGTGGTTCATCAATGGAAAACGCTGGCAGCTGGTCGATTTCTAAGATCTTAATGTCAGCCATCGCTTGGAAATGCTTTTGCATATATTGAAGTAACAAGCGGTTATAGGAAAAATCGGCATTGGTGCCGACGATTGCAACTAATTTCATGCTTGGGCCTCCTGAGCAGCTTGATGCATCGCCACAAAATCTTTGAACCCGTTGTAACACAAGGTCAAAAAGTCGATGGTACCTTGATCTTTCAAGTCGCCTTCAACAGTGAACGCGTCTTTGGCTTGACCTAACAAGAATTCATTGCCAGCAAAGACTTGGGCAAACACACCTGGTGAATCCAAAATTTGACGCAAGTGTAATTGTGCGCGTGAAGAGCCTTGCGCAAACTTAGAAGCGCCAACGATCATCACCGGCTTGTTTTTGAAAGGATGCAGGCGATAAGATTCCCATTCGATGACCGACTTCAAACCACTTGGAACACTGTGGTTATATTCCGGACAGGCGATGATCACCCCATCTGCTGATTCAATTTGTTCAGCTAATTGCACAGCAGGTTCAGGATCTGTGACCGGATGGTTTTCATTAAACATCGGAAACGGTTTAACTTCGACGAGATCGAGTTGATCGTCATCAAAATGCCGCTGCATAAATTGAAGCAGTTGGCGATTCACGGATTGGTTCGCGTTTGAGCCAACAATTGCGACAAACTTCACATTAATCACTCCTTACGACTAAAGTAACGGCTGATGCCATTACCTACGATTGTAACCCATTTAACAAAGATAACCAACATTGCAAATGGCATAGTGTTATGCAAATTCTTGGCGATTTTTGCCTTGTCAAGTCGTGATGCAACGAAAGTTTGGCACAACGACGCGGCTGGAAAAATATAACAAAAATGACGAGCCGATGAAAAGGCTTCCGTTACCTATTGCCTTATTAGTTAATATTCTTTAAAATAATAGTCGTGATTGTATCACGCTTACATAACTTTTTGGAGGAAATTTTACCCATGCGTAAAACTAAAATCGTCTCGACTTTAGGCCCAGCATCCAACGACTTGAAAACCATCAAGGCCTTGATCAATGCTGGTGCCAACATTTTTCGCTTCAACTTCTCTCACGGCGACCATGAAGAACAACTCGGCCGCATGAACTTGGTCAAACAAGCGATGAAAGAAACTGGCGTGAAAGTCGGCTTGATGCTTGATACCAAAGGCGCTGAAATCCGTACCACTGCCACCACTGATGGCAACAAAGTGGCTTATTCTGCTGGCGACAAGATCCAATTATCGATGAATACTGGCAAGTTATCCCAAAAAGGTGCCATTGATATTACTTACGGCGGCTTATATGATGACGTTGAAATCGGCCATCACGTGTTATTTGATGATGGTTTGTTGGATACAGAAATCATCGCCAAAGACGCGGACAAGCGCGAATTGACGCTTGAAGTGCAAAACCATGCCGAACTTGGCTCCAAAAAAGGTGTGAACTCTCCCGGTGTTTCCTTACAACTCAAAGGCATCACCGAAAAAGATAAAGACGACATCCGCTTTGGCGTGAAGCAAGGCATCAACTTTATCGCCGCATCCTTTGTCCGCAAAGTATCCGATGTCCAAGAAATCAAAGATGTCTTGGCTGAAGTTGAAGGCGTTGATGTGCTGATCATCCCTAAGATCGAATCTCAAGAAGGCATCAACAATGCCGATGACATTTTGGCCGTTGCTGATGGCTTAATGGTGGCGCGTGGCGACATGGGGATCGAAATTCCTTATGAAGAAGTGGTTGCCGTTGAACAATCCTTGATCCACAAGTGCAACTTGGTGGGCAAGCCAGTCATCACTGCTACTCAAATGCTCGATTCCATGCAAGAAAACCCACGCCCTACTCGCGCCGAAGTTACCGACGTAGCCTTTGCGGTATTACAAGGCACAGATGCTACCATGCTTTCTGGCGAATCGGCTAACGGGGATTACCCAGTGCAATCTGTTCACACTATGGCAGTCATCGACGAACGTGCTGATCGCATGTTGCCAAAGCATTCTCCAGTGTTGGATGAATTGAAACAATCTGGCTCTGTGACCACCACCACTGCCATCGCTGCCGTGACTGCCGCAGAACGTGTCAATGCCAAAGCTATCATCGCCTTGACTGCTAGTGGCTACACCGCACGTCAAATTTCTCGTTTGAAGCCAGAAGCCCCAATTTTGGCGGTGACTTACGATGAACGCACGGCATCTGCTCTGTTGCTTTCTTGGAACGTGACGCCAGTAGTCTTTGACAAAGGCCAATCCTTTGAAGACTTAGTGGCAGACGCTGAAGCCAAGTTAGTGGCATCAGGTGAACTTGAAGCTGGTGACGTGGTTGTGATCGTGGCTGGTTTGCCATTATACGAACCAGGATCGACTAACAACGTAATGTTGCGTCGTATCGCTGACTAAATTCAAAACCAAATGAAATCACCCGCCGATTGAATTCGACGGGTGATTTTTTTCACTTATTGACGCTGCGGTTGTTTCTTGACGAAATCATGGACTTTACCATGTGAGTGATGCAAATGCCCGGTGAAATATTCTGCCACCAATGCATTGATCACCCCGCCGATCAATAGTAACATGGCGGAAAAATTCAGCCACAACAGCAACACCATCACCGTGCCTAACGTGCCATATGAGGTAAATCGAGACCCAAATACCCGCATATATAAGGAGAAGCCTTGCGCTAAGCCTAACCAACTCGCAATGGTAAAAGCTGCACCAGGAATGATCGTCCAGAATTTGATTTTGACATTGGGCAAGAAAAAATCAACTGAGCCGATCACCACGATCAAGGCCGACACGGTCACTGGCCAACGCAAGCTATCAAACGTGTTCAGCCAACTATCGGATAAGCCTAACAAAGGCACGATCCATTCCAGAAATTGCCGGCCAAAGGTAAAGGCCACCATGACCATGCCTAATGCGACGATCAATAAGAAGATGATCAACATCGATAAGATCCGCTGGACGAAGTAGTTCTGCGGTGGCGTAATGCCATAAGCTTTGTTGAACCCATTTTTCAAGCCGTTGATGCCAAGACTTGCGGCCCAAAGCGTGGCAATGGCCCCGATCGATAACGCGGAGCCAGACGTCGAGTTCAACAAGTTGTGAATGATCGGTTCGATCCAACTCATAATGTCGGACGGTACCACTTGTTCCAAATAATCGGCGACCCCGTCATAAGAGAAACCAAACAACGGCAACAAGTTCCCCAACAAAATCAACATCGGAAACATCGACAACAGTGAATAAAAGGCTAACGACGCTGCGGTCATCCCCAGCTCTGCATCATTAAAACGCCGCAATGCGAGCTTCAAAAACTCTCGAAACTTCAAACTGCGAGGAATTTTCATGCTGGCTAATGGGACTTGACCTTTGGCAATGGCGAGTTTTTGTTCTTCAGTTAGCGCTTTTGAGGGCTTGTCGGTGCGGCGTTTCAAACGCGCCTTGGACATTAAACTCAGCTCCGATCTTAATAAGCTTTGGCAACACTGCCGTCAGCATAGTAGAAATACATATGGACCGCAACACTAGACCCATCGGCTTGCGTTTGATACAACCCCACTTCATAAGCCGGCACGCCGGTATAATCAGTGGTGTACTGGATCACGCCCACATTATCGATGCGCGTATCCGAAGTTTCACTAGGATATTGGGCCATATGTGCTTGCACGGCCGCAACTGCTTTGACTTTCGGGTCGACTGCTGCCGCTTTTGAGGCACTGACAGAACTAGCGGCAGCACTAGAGGCGCTGGCGGCTTTGGCGAGGCTGGCACTGGCCGCTTTGGCACTTGAAGCAGACGCCGCACTCGACGAACTGGCTTTGGCCGCAACGCTTGAAGACTTGCTGATCGATTCTGATAAACTTTTGGCTTGTTTGGAAACAGATTGGGCCTTTTTCAAACGCGCAGAACGTTCTGTTTTCGTCGGCTTCTTGGCGCTAGTCGTTGAGCTAGTGGTGGCAGTTTGAGCGGCTTGAGCCCCGATGCCAAAGTGTGGCAACACGCGATCATACACCAAAACCCCTGCCAGTAAAACCAACACCACGATCAATTGCTTGCGAGCAGAACTCACCACATGCGCCAAGCGGCGTTCACGCGTCCGCACATATTCTTTTTTTCCGGCAGCGCGGAAGCGAATGTAAAAAATGATCAACACGATCACCAATACACCTACCAATGCCAACTCGCGCAATAACATATTATGTAGCAAACTTGCCCCCATAATGACCCTCCGAATCTCTCTAATATCTGTATTATACCAGTGTGGGCCATGCACGACTAGTCAGCGACAGTCGGCCACGCCATAAAAAAAGCCACTGTGCAAATAACACAGTGACAACATATGTAACTTAATAAGCACCATTTGGTTTGATCACGATCACAACGGTTTTGAATAAAATCATCACGTCTTTGGCAATACTTGCAGAATTGATGTATTCGATGTCCAATTGCACCATTTCGTCAAAGCCGACATCACTGCGCCCGCTGACTTGCCATAAGCCAGTCGCCCCAGGGGTCACACACAAACGTTGCTTGTCATAAGCCGTGTAAGTGGCAACTTCTCGCGGCAACGGTGGACGTGGGCCAACCAACGACATATCACCACGTAATACATTATAAAGTTGTGGTAATTCATCCAAGCTGTATTTGCGGATCACATGGCCGATTTTCGTGATGCGTGGATCATCTTTGATCTTAAACATCGCGCCGGTAGTATCATTTTGCTTGGCTAATTGATCGACCATTTTATCCGCATTGGCCACCATCGAACGGAACTTCCACATCCGAAATTCGTGGCCGTTGCGTCCGATGCGCGTTTGTGAATAGAAAACTGGCCCAGATGGATCATCCAGTTTAATGATCAACCCGATGATGGCAAAAGGAATTGCCAAAACGATCAAGCCGCATGCTGAAGCGACAAAATCAAAGGCGCGCTTGACCGCCAGATAAACTGGCGATAAACGTTCCGGTGTCGCGGCCGGCCGCGCTTTGTGTGAGCTTAATTGTGTCGATGTTTCCAAATTGCTTCCCCCCGTGTGCAACGTGCTACTCATAGCTTAAGCCATTCTTTACCTTTATTCAATAAACTTAACCTTAATTGTTAAAGAACACGTTTTCATTGCAAATATGCAACACTCAACCACCCTTGTCGTCACTTTTTACCATTGTCTGATCAATCATTGTTGTTTCCTTGGAATATCTCACAGGATAACTGAATAACATCGCCTTGTCAAAATTAATTATGAATAGTTCGATTAGCGATTTTTTATGACAAATGTTCTTAAAACAACTGGCACGTCGCGCGAAAATTCAGGTCCGTCCAACCAGAACCGCACGGCCAAACGCCCTCAGATGACTGGCAATTGCTGGCGGCAGCAACCCCTAACCCACAAACACCGCTTGCATCAAAAAAGAACAAGACAGAATTCGTCTTGTTCTTAATATGATCAATAGCTACCAAAGACATGGGTGTAGAAGGCTTTTTCGCCAGATTCTCTGGCCACAAAGGCTTGAATGCCACCGGTGGATTGGATCTGAATCTCGATCTTCGCACCACTTGGCAGATCCTTTTGGGCTGTGGTTGCCACATATTGGGTGAAGGATTCGATTTCCGTCAACCCGTAAAACTGGGTGTTGATGGTGATATTCATCCCGGTCAACTGCCCAGATTCATAATGGGTTTGCGCAGTGACGCCAGCTAAGGTCGGGAAGAAGTTCTCAATGGCGTCTGAGAAATTCGAGAAGTCATTGGAAACGGTCGAATTGACGGCTTTTTCATTTTCAACCACAGGCAAGACTTGATTCTTTTCATTGATCGATTTCCAAGAATTCAAGGAATTGCCAGATTCACTTGTGGTTGAAGCAAAGAAAGTGCCGCCGACTAATGAATCTTGATCCGCGTTCTTATACAAGGCCACGACAATCGGTGTGGTGCTGGAAACGCCAGACATTTTACGGATGCGCTTGACGACTGTGGCAGCCATTTGCTTGCCGTATTTCTCCAAATCAGTTTGCGAGATCTTAGTGGAATAAGTCGCGCCATACTGTTTCTTTTGATAGTAGTAGTATTCGTTCATCCCTAGCGCAATGGAAATGCCGCCGAGTTTCATCGATTTACCGCTGGCTTGCATGTAATCTTGTTCCAAAATCGTCGCCAGATATTCCGGCTTGGCGGTTTGGAAATTCGCGATCACGGCACCTTTTTCGCCATTTTGATATTGGCTGGGGTTCAACCCATCTGGGCCTTCAGACACCAGCGCTGTAGATTTCGTCGTGGCAGCTTTGCGCATCAGCCAACTTTTAGCTGTGGCTGTCGATAACAATTGGCCTTCTTCCAATGAATACTTGCTAGTGGAAAAATGTTGCATCGAAATCGACTGCAAACCAGATTCCATCGACTTAATATTGTATGTGTTGGACCCTTGGGTATTGGTGTCGATGGTCAAACCGCGCGCAGAGCTGGTTTTATAGCTGCCGTTTTGAATGACCCCTTGATACATATCGGAATTCACGGACCCAGTGGTTTGATATTTACTGGTACTCGTGCCACTGCCGCCTGTCGTGGTGCTGGATGCATCAGAGCTAAAGTTCAACTTACCACACCCGGCAAGCACTGCCACTAACACTACCAGCGTTGCCGCTGCCTTGAATTTCTTCAAAATATTCAAACCTCTCCTTGCAACGTCTCTTTCAATGTCGCTTCATTCATGATCGCAATATCTAAGCTTTGCGCCTTGGTCAACTTGCTACCAGCTTTTTCACCGGCCACCAGCAAATCAGTTTTCTTGGAAACCGATCCGGTCACCTTCGCCCCTAATGCTGTCAGTTGCTTGGTCAATTCAGGCCGCGAAAAGTCCGCAAACGAGCCGGTGATCACCACCGTTTTTCCGGCAAAAAAGCCTTCCGTTGCCACTGCCTGTTCACTAGTATAGCGCATGTTGACACGCGCATCGCGCAATTCACGCAATAATTGTTGCGCCCCTGGCATCGCAAACCAAGCAACGACCGCTTGGGCGATGATCGGACCGATCCCATCGACTGCCGAAATTTCTTCTGCACTCGCAAGGCTTAACGCATCGACTGTCTTAAAGTGCGCTACCAACAATTGCGCGGCTTTACCACCGACATGGCGAATGCCTAACCCAAATACTAGGCGTTCTGCCGAGTTTTGCCGACTATTATCGATCGCATTTAAGAGATTATTAATCGCTTTTTCTTTAAACTTGTCCAAGCCCGCCAAATCATCTGCAGTCAATTGGTATAAATCAGCCACATCATGGATCAAATCATGGCTCATGAGTTGCGCAACGATCTTCGGGCCTAACCCATCGATATTCATCGCATTCCGTGAGGCAAAATGCGTCAACTGCGACGCGACTTGGGCTGGGCACCGCGGATTTAAACAACGCAAGGCGACTTCATCATCGAGATGCACCAGATCTTCCCCACATGATGGGCATGCAGTTGGAATTTCCAAAGGTTTAGAGTCTGCGCCGCGCTGATCCAATAAGACCCGCGAGACTTCTGGGATAATGTCGCCTGCTTTGTGCAACATCACCACATCTCCCAGGCGAATATCCTTTTCTCGGATCTGGTCAACATTGTGTAACGTCGCGCGACTCACGGTTGTGCCAGCCAGTTGAACCGGGTCCATCACAGCCGTTGGCGTCACCACCCCAGTGCGACCTACCGTCCACTCCACATTGCGAATCGTGGTTTGCGCTTCTTCTGGTGGGAATTTGTAGGCAATTTCCCAGCGTGGCACTTTCACAGTGTTCCCTAGTTCTGCTTGCAAAGCCAAATCATTGACTTTCACCACGATGCCATCGATGCCATAAGCCAAGTGGTCCCGGTCGGCAGTTTGGGTGGTGATATAGTCATCCATCGTGGCCAAGTCTTTGGCCACGACACTTGTTGGGTTGGTGGCAAAGCCGAGCTTTTGCATGAAGGCAATGGCTTCATGTTGCGTGGTTAAGTTGTACTGCGCTGGATCGATCACGGTATACATGAAGGTTGCCAATTTACGCGCTTTGGTGATGTTAGCGTCGAGTTGGCGCAAGCTCCCTGCCGCGGCGTTGCGCGGATTGGCGAAAATGGCTTGGCCTTCTGCTTCGCGACTGGCGTTTAATTCAGCAAAAGCCGCTTTTGGCATATAACATTCGCCACGCACTTCAATATTTAACGGTTCTGGCAACGTTTGTGGAATGTCTGGAATGGTGCGCACATTTTTGGTGACGTCTTCGCCGATGTTCCCATCGCCTCGCGTCGAGCCTTGCACCAACTTGCCGTTTTCATAAACCAGTGACAAAGATAAGCCATCAATTTTGAGTTCGACATTGTAATCAACTGTTTGGTCAACGCCTACTTCCAACCGCTCAGCCCAGCCTTGGAGTTCTTCTAAGGAAAAAACATCCCCCATGGACAGCATTGGGATCGGATGTGGGACTTTCGGCAAGTCATCATCAGTCGCACCCCCCACAAGTTGCGTCGGTGAATCAGTGCGCACCAAAGCTGGAAACGCAGCTTCCAAATCTTGAAGTCGACGATATTGAAGATCATATTCATGATCTTCAACCGTTGGCGCATCTTTGGTGTAGTATTCGTCACGCCAAGTATTCAGCCGTGCGACTAATGCGTCAACTTCACTTTGCGCTTCCACTTGTGTGTATTCATTGATCGGCTTTTCGGCCATCTTCAACACTCCTTAATTTGGTGGTTCTGCTTCATTTTCTCATTTCCCATCGCTGTCCGGCAACTTCAGTGTCTACGCTAGACATACTAATCTGCCTCGGCACGAAAATCTGTGAGCGCCAGCGCCTTGGCACCACTGCAGAAAACCGAACAAGTTTTCTCAGTTGATATTAAGAAGTTACAGATTAAACATGCGCACGTCTGGATATCACTCATATTGGTGAATGTCTGCATAAACGGGAACATCATACGTTTCGTAGCCATCAGGCGCCAGTGGTCTGGCGGAGTGGAGGAACCGAAATCATCGAACGTGGCAGAAATATGAGTTGAGACAGCTGGTTTCTGGCTGGCTCAGCTCATATTTCTGGCTGGCTCAGCTCATATTTCAGGCGAATTCAAAGATGTGGTTTTCGGCTTTGAATTCAGGTAGAAGAACATCGGCGGTTTGTGCCGATTTCTGGAGCCGGCCGACCACGAGAGATGATTTCAGTTCCGAATGGGCCTGGAGCGTACCGCTAGCGCCTGATAGCGGTATTAAAGCGTTAAGCCTTTTTAATTGGGGCAAAAGCGGCTAATAAACGCTTGACGCCTTGAGAGGCAAAAGCGATATCGAGTTCTTGATCATCGCCTGAGCCATTGACTTTCACCACTGTGCCTAAGCCCCACTTGCGATGTTCCACTTTGTCGCCGGCGGTCCAAGTTTCACGACCTGCCGCAGTAGTTGGCGTGGCCGTGATCTTCTTGGCTTTGGTGCCCACTGGATGACGCGAGTACGTTGGGGTCACCGCGCGTTGCGTGCGATTGATGAATGGAATATCGGATTTCGGCTGCGCTTGGCCTGCAGTTTCCAATAACTCGGGGTCGATTTCTTCAATGAAACGGCTGGCTGGGTTATTTTGGCGTTGGCCATAAAGCATCCGGCCATAGGCGTTGGAAATAAAAAGCTTCTTTTGGGCCCGGGTGATGCCGACATAAGCCAAGCGGCGCTCTTCTTCCAGCTGGGTTTCATCCATCGCCGCGCGGCTCAATGGGAACAAGCCTTCCTCCATCCCCACCATGAATACCACTGGAAATTCCAGGCCTTTGGCAGCGTGTAAGGTCATCAAGGTCACTTCTTGCGCGTCTTCTTCAATGCTATCTTGATCTGATAATAACGCCAAATCTGCCAAAAAGTCGACAAAGATGTCTGAATCTTCTTCTTCAGGTTCATAACGATCATCAAATTGCTTGGTCACCGACAGCAATTCGTTCAAGTTATCGATCCGGGTATCGGCTTCAATGTTGTTAGCGGCTTTAAGGGCTGGTAAATAACCACTTTCATCTAAAATGTGGGCCATCATTTCCGTGACGGAGAATTTTTTGCGTTGAACGGCCAGCTTTTGCATCATCATGCCAAACTCTGCCAGACCTTTGCGGGCTTTACCGGAAACCGGGGTGAGTTCAGCGTTAGCCGCAGCTTCCAGTAAACTCCAGCCATTTTGGGTAGCGAAGGCTTCAAGCTTTTCAATGGACGTCGACCCGATCCCACGCTTGGGTTCATTGACGATGCGGTTGAAGGACATATCGTCATCTGGATTGATCACCAAACGGAAATAAGCCAAGGCATCGCGAATTTCTTTGCGGTCGTAGAACTTGTGGCCGCCAACCATTTTGTACGGGATATTACTTTTGACGAAGGCTTCTTCAATGGAACGCGATTGGGCGTTAGTCCGGTATAAAATCGCAAAATCGCCGTACTTGCGGTGTTCTGTTTTCATTTGCGCTTCAATTTGCTTGATCACAAAGTACGCTTCATCCAGTTCAGATTGCGCGCGGTAATAGGTGATTTTTTCACCTTTGGAGTTTTGCGTCCACAAGGTTTTGACTTGGCGCTTTTGGTTGTGCTTGATCACGCCGTTGGCCGCATCCAAAATGGTTTTGGTTGAGCGATAGTTTTGTTCCAGCAAAATGACTTGGGCATCTTTGTAGTCTTTTTGGAAATCCAAAATATTTTGCATGTTCGCGCCACGCCAACCGTAAATACTCTGGTCAGCATCCCCGACGACACACAAGTTGCGATAGCCATCTGCCAGCAGGTGCACCAATTGGTATTGGGCTTCGTTGGTATCCTGGTATTCATCGACGTGAATGTATTGGAATTTGCGTTGGTAGAATTCAAGCGTTTCTTTGTCTTGTTGGAACAACTGGATGGTCATCATGATCAAATCATCAAAATCCAACGCCTGATCGCCGCGCATGCGCTTTTGATATTCGCGATACACGTCTGCGGTGATTTGCTCGATGGGGCCAGCGGCTTGTTTTTGATAAGCGTCTGGCGTCAACAAATCGTTCTTGGCGTTAGAAATCGTTGATAAAATGCCTTTAGGATCATAGCGCTTAGGATCGAGATTCAAATCAGCTAGGATATGCTTCACCAAGGTCAATTGTTCGGCTGGGTCGGCAATCGTGAACGCCCGATTCATGCCGAGCTTTTCAATGTCACGCCGCAAAATCCGCACACAAAGGGCATGGAAGGTGGAAACCCAAACATCACGGGCGACTTCCGCATCCAGTAACCCGCCGACACGTTCTTTCATTTCCCGCGCCGCTTTGTTGGTAAAGGTGATGGCCAAGATCCGCCAAGGGTTGATATTTTTTTCTTCTATTAAATAAGCAATGCGGTGCGTCAAGACCCGGGTTTTACCGGAGCCGGCCCCAGCCATGATCAATACAGGGCCTTCAGTCGCTAGTACCGCCTCAGTTTGCTTGTCGTTCATGCCGTCCAACATTGGAACAGTCGCCATGGAATTATCGTCCTTTCGTCTTGCAGTCAGTTGTGATAATTGTACCAAAAAACTCGCAGGCTTAACAGTGAAACGAACGTGTGTGCGTCATCTTTTTAACCGCAAAAAAACTTGAGCCAACGTTTGCTAGCTCAAGTCTCGCTTAGTCGCCCAGCCGCTTTTCGCCGTCGAGTTTTTGAATTTCAGAAATATCTTGAGTGACTTCCAAGCAACCTAAATAGTTTTCTTCAGGATCGCGAATGGCAAAGTAGCGAATGTAGATCATTTTCTCACCATGTAAGTTGATCCAAAAATCCGCATGGTCTTCACGGCCTGCATGAAAATCGCTCAAAATCTTTTCCACTTTATCCACTGACTTTGGTGGGTGGCAATCTTTGACTAACCGCCCGATGACTGCAGTCGTGCGCGGAAAGACGCGTTCGCCTGAATCTGAGAACCACCGCACCGTGTCCGTGTCATCGACAAACGTTAAATCAAGTGGCAACAAGCGCAACACATTGGTCAATTGTTCCAGATCCATCGCACCAGTTGGCAACAATACCCGGGCAGGATGAATGCCATCAATTTCGATGCGGCCAGAATCGGTGCCACTGGTCGCCGCACCAAATACATCAGGTCCAGCATGACGACGCTTTGGCTTTGGACGTTGTACAGAAATCGACGGTTTGTGGACATCGTTGTCTCCGTCTTCAGTTTTAGCTGCTTGCAGTTTGGCTAAAGTTTCGGCTGGCGCAATCGGCATTGGCACATCTTGATGAATTTCTTTGAGCACATCACGATCAGTAGGTTTAGGCTTGCGATCAGAGGCCAAGTGTTGTGACTTCGCCAGATCTTCGGCCATGGCATTCAGTTCTTGCGCCATTTTGGAAGGTTTGGGCTTCACTGCCAATTCTGCTTCAGTTGGCTGCCATGGCAACGGTTGGGCAATCAAGGTGTAGCCGATTGCGTCAGATTCATGTTGGATCATCGCCCAGTCTGCCGCTGTGAAAATTTCCAGATCCATCGGCAACATGATTTCTTCTTCTTTGAAAACCATTTCGTCGACTTCTTTGGCCGCTTTTTCAATGGCGGCTTCAATGTCGTAAGGCTCTGGGGTCGGCTGGGTGTTCACCAGCTTCAGCGCGGCTTTGATCCAACCGCGGATTTCATCATCAACGCCCCACATGACTTTCGGTGGCGCCGTGATCCCGTATTTGGTCATCAATGGGAAAATGAGATTTTCTTTGCGTAAATAATGCTTATCGATTTTCATCAAATCAGCCAAAGCATGTTGCATGCGAGTCAACAACTCTGGGTCGGAACCGGCTTGCTGCCACTTCTTCAGCGTTGGCAACAGTTCGTCATTAAGCAGACTCATGATCACGGTGTTTTCCAATTTCAATACTTGAACTGGATGGCCGGGGATTTCTTCCGTCGGCGTCTTGCTGTTGTTATTGATTTTCCCGCGAAAAACTGCGGCATGCACATTGCACAGCGTTTGAATTTCCATCGGATTTAAGCCGGTGGCGATCAATTGCCGTTCAGCGTTGGTGATCTCTGAAACATCGACTTGATCGAAAGTTTCATCAAAGATTTTTTTCGCTGCTTCAAAAGATCCACCATTATGCAACATTTGAAGGATCTGGACGATTTTTTTCTGGCGATCTACTGCATGGGATTCAGTCATTTTGCACCTCAAATCCAGCGGCTTGAAGTTGTTGCACTAAGTCCGCGATGGCGATATGTTTCATTTTGGCGCCTTTGCGCAAGGTCATAAAGCGCCCAACAGTGTTTAACAATTTGGGATCCGTGACCCCATCTAAGCCCATGGCTACCATCACGTCAACAATAGCAGGTTGTTGAGCAACGAGATCGTGAACCGGTGTATCTAAATCGATGGTCGGCATATGTGAGCGCCTCCTTAAAGTACTTCGATTATACCACCTTAAAGATATTTATTCGCTATTTTTATTGTGCTGAAACGCAATTGACAACTGTCGATGAAAGCGCAGAATATGTTCGAAGTGAATTTTCTGAAAAGAGTCTGATCGTCCATGCAAGTCTTCACCCGTACCTTCTCCTCACTCAAAAATCCCAATTTCCGCTACTTTTGGATCGGCCAATGTGTATCGGTAATGGGCACTTGAATCCAGCGCACGGCCCAAACTTGGCTGGTGTATCAAATGACCAAATCGGCACTGCTGGTTGGCATTTTAAGTGCTTGTCAATTTGCCCCGATTTTAGCATTGACTTTAGTTGCCGGGACGTTGATCGACCGCTATCCCAAACGCCGGATCTTGATGCTCACTCAAGCTGGCTTCTTAGTTTTAGGCGTGATCATGACTGTGATCGTATTGACCGGCATCGTTCAATATTGGATGGTGTTGTTGATTGCCTTAGGTTATGGATGTCTGCAAAGCTTTGATACGCCGACGCGGCAATCGTTTGTCGTGGAATTAGTCGGCCATAAAGATTTAATGAATGGGATCTCACTGAACTCCACGATTTTCAATTTAGCCAAAATCGCTGGCCCCAGCTTGGCAGGCTTGTTGATGGTGAAATTCTCGGTTGGGATCTGTTTTTTGTCGATGCAATTTCTTATCTGGCTGTGTTACTGGGTTTGTTTTTGATCAAACAAAATCACGTCGTCGCCACCCCTTCCAAAAAGCGCGTCTGGGAAGATGTCAAAGACGGGCTGCATTACGTGTGGACGCATGCCGACATTCGCTTGAGTGCGATTTTGATGTTGATTGTCTGCACCTTAACTATAGCAACAACGTGATCATTCCGATTTTTGCCAAGGAAGTGTTGCATTCAGGCGCGCAAACTTACGCCAATTTACTGTCCGCCGCAGGGGTCGGATTGCTGATCGCCGCATTTTTGATGAGTTACTTGTCGCGATTCGGCTTGCGGCGCGATTTTTATTTGATCGTGGCCATCGGCACTGCCAGCCTACAAGCGCTGATGCTTGTGGTTCACAACTACGGCTTGGCCATGGTGATGATGGTGGCGATCGGCTTTTGCAATATGATCTTCTTGAATCAATCCAATGCCAGCTTCCAATTCGACATTCCCAATCATTTGCTCGGCCGGATGTAGTTTGCTCGCGTTATTATTTTTAGTACCCGTGATGTTTAGCAATCGGCAAATGATCTCCGGTTGGTTGCATCATGCCTAGAGTCGGAAACGGCTCTTTTTTTGTTGTCAAAATTCGTCAACTAAAAATACGTGTTGACAGAATCCGTAAACATATGTAACCTAGATTCTCGGAGGATGACATCATGACGATCACGGAATTGACCCAAGGCTTTCATCGCGAACAAAATATGTGGCACTGCAACTATTGTGAAGTGAAGGTACGCATAGACCAACGCGCACAAATCGTGGAGCACCTCACCATCGCCCATCAAAGTGCGCTCGATGCCTTGCTGGCTGCCGGTGGCTTAACTGAAAACCAGCAACAGCTGATGCAGGCTTTTGCCGCTGGCCACTCTGATAAACAAATCGCAGCCGATCAAGGCGTGACTGCCAGCACGATTCGCCAACAGAAACATCGCTTCCGCCAAAAAGCCGCCCAATCGCGATTATTTCTTGCGCAATATCAAGCAGTGTTTGGTGAAAATGATCCCGTTGAGCTCCTTTCAGTCCCCAAACCTGCCCAGAACATGGCAATCACCGTTGATCAATATGAACAGGTCCTCGCCAAAAACATCGATTTTTCCAGCGCACATCCTGAATTGAAACACTGGCCGAAACCAGAAGCCGCTCGCGTTTGCTTATGTGCGCGCATCGTGGAAGACTTTGCCATCGACCAGCAATACAGATTGAATGAAACCAACGCGATCCTCGATACCTGGTATCTCGATCACAGTTTACTCGCTCGCTATTTGGTGGACTTTGGTTTTATGCAGCGCACCGCCGATGGCCGTCAATATTGGAGAATTTTTTAACATGGATGAAGCTCAGAAAAAACAAGCTATTCAAGCTTACAAACTCGCGCCAGTAGAATATGGCGTGATTCAAATCGAAAACACGATCAATCACAAACGCTTCATCGCCGTTGTCCCCAATATTAAGAATCGTTGGTTTTTCTACCAAACGAACTTAAATCGCGGCGCGTATCACGATACCGACTTCCAGCGTGACTGGGATGAAATGGGGGCATCAGCCTTCGCCTATTTGGTCTTGTGGCACAAGAAAACTGACGACGTCGTGAACATGCGCGCTGAACTCAAAAACCTCAAAGCCGAGTGGATTGAAAAAATCCATCCAGAATATTAAGGAGCACCGAATGACTTTTACCCCGATCGATATGGCTACTTGGCAGCGGCAACAATATTTTTATTATTTCACCAAAATGGCGCCGATGAGTTTCACGATCTCGGCCAAAATCGATATCACTATGACTTACGAAGAACTGCACGCACAAGGGTTGGGCTTTTTCCCCGGCTACTTATATCTGACCAGCAAAGTTTTGACCACCATGCCAGAATTTCGCATCGGCAGCAATGGTGATGGCCAACTGGGATACTTTAATCAGTTAAATCCAAGTTACACCGTGATGCATGAGGATCACACCATCACCAGTTGTTGGAGTGACTACACACCAGATTTCAAAACATTTGTTCAACACGTGCAAACTGATTGCCAGGCGGCACTACAAGTCAACGGCCCAGTCGGCAAACCTGACCAACCTGTGAACAGCTTTGAAGCTGGGATGTTGCCTTGGGTGCATTTTGATAGTTACACCCCGATGCCCGTTAACGGACTACCCAGTTTTGCCCCGGTGCTGCAAGCAGGCCAATGGCAAGTTGTGGATGGGCGGCGCTTGATGCCCTTGTCGATTACTGCCAATCATGCAGTAGCAGATGGCTACCACGTCACCAACTTATTGAATCAATTGCAGCACGCGTTCAATCAACCCACTTGGGATTAACTCGACAAGCTGCCTCCGAAGGCTTACATTTAAGACAAAATGGAGGCCGATAACATGCATGAAATTCCAGAAACACTAGCCCAAGCACAAGCCTTGGCTGACAAACTTAACGAACCATTGGATGCCGTGATTCAAGGCGGCTTGCGCAACTGGGCGCAACAATTACTTGATGAAGGCGTTGAAGGTGGCTATCTCACCGCGATTTTCACTAAACAAGGCTTAGAGATCCAAGATATCAACAATCAACATCTGTTGACGGAAACCAGCCTGCACGCTGAACCGTTAGTTGAGCGTTTTAAAACCGAATCACACGCGACCTTGTTGTTGATCCAAACCAAGATCCGCCAGTTGTTTGATTCCGGCAAGCTCCACTAAAAAATGCTTCTCATCGACATTAATTGGTGAGAAGCATTTTTAGTTAACGGCGGAAATTCTTCTTTGGTGATTTGAAACTAGTTTGTTCAAACACTTGATTGAATTGCGCCATCACCACTTCTGGCAACAACGGCGACCCCTGCAAATAGGCATAAAGCGCATAAGTCGTCACCGCATCGTACACCGCGCCATGGGCCAAAATATCCAAACCTAGATAATTCCGATACTTTGCCAAGCCCACATCTGGTCCACCAGGCATCGGGCCACCAGCTTTGGCGATTTCAGCGACATCAAGCAGTCGTCCAGGCGTCGCATACAAACCGAATTGGCGCTGCATCACCAGCAAGTCACCGCCTTTAACCGCAAAGCCCAGCAAGGGATCTTTGCCGATAAAGTTTTGAAATTCGGCTAAAGCAGTGCCAGCAGGACGTCCGTAGCGCATCAACAAGCCGGTATGAATGCCCGTCAACGATTGCGAGCGCGAATTCAAGCGCATGCCGTGAGGAATTTGCACGAAGCAATCGAAGGTGTCGACGATCCGGGAATCCCGGACTTTGATCGCCCCGATTTCCGTGGCAAACTGCCCTTCTTGCTTGTTACCGCTGGAAAATTCTAAATCAAAGACGGTGTAAGCATCAGGACGCCCGCCAAAAGGTTGTAAAATCGGCCGTTGCGGCGTAAATGCAGGCGCTGAGGTTTTGGCGAAATGTCGGGTTTTCAAGGACTTGGCGCGACCTAAGACATCACGTTGCAGTCCGGCTTCTGCCACCCCACGGCGCGGTTTGGCTTTGGCAATCGAGAGGTCTTCCATATGCCGCAATGGTGAGAAAGCTTGCGCCCAAGGGGTCAGCATTTTTGATAATGTCCAAGTCACGCCATATTTTTTCATTAATGCGATCGATTCGTCTGCTAGTGGCCCGAACAACCGAATTTTTACCGGGTCTTGATCGTCATCGAGATGCAATTGATGCACCACGGCCCCTAGCGCTTGAAAATGATTCGACATGGCATGCACTAAGGCCCATTGCGGTTGGACACTGCGCGGCAAGTTCGCCGGATCGCGCAAGGCGGTCACATAGGTGCGAAACAGTTTGCGAACCACCCAGTCAACTGCCTTCCCCGTCACTGGCAAAGCTTCAAGCGTGGCAGTGGCGGTGATTGCTGGACACAAATCACCCGTTTGTAATTGTTGCCTATCAAGCGTCAAATCCACCGGCCACAAACCGCGCAGATCCAAGGTCAGGTCAACTAAGGCAAGTTGTTCTGGGCGACCGCCGCCGATTTGCGCCAATTCTTGCAAAGCCTGAAGTAGTTGTTCCGCCCAAGCTTCATTAAATGGTGCTTGAAGTGTCTCTTTCAACTCGTCCATGTCGATCTCCCTTTTTGTCATCTTAATTATTTTACCCCAAAAGGTGACCAAACAAAAATCGCCTTGCATTCAAGGCGATTTCAATTAATCGATGTGAACTGCGCGATTCAATCCGAAAATCGCAATCATCATGATCAACATGAAGCCAAGCAGATAAAATGGATACAACCCGATGTTGATTGCCCCTGCCAATAACCCAAACAACGGCGGCGCAAAAGTCGAGCCGATATAAGCAAACGCCATTTGAATTCCGATCACGGCTTGGGATTTTTCTGCGCCGAAGTTTGTTGGGGTTTCATGAATAATGGTTGGGTAAATTGGCGCGCACCCAAGACCGATGATCAATAACCCGCACAAGGCAACTGAAACCGTCAACGGTAACAAAACCAACACGATCCCCAACCCTAGAATCACAGTCCCTAACCAGATCATGCGTCGATCCCCTAGTCGATCAGAAATAAATCCTGATAAGAATCGTCCGATCGTGATGCCCATGTAAAACAGTGCAGCAAACTTCGCGGCGGTGGGCACACTGACCCCACGTGCTTGGACTAAATAACTCGATGCCCAGATTCCGGCTGTCGATTCAAGCGCACAATAGGTTAAAAATGCCGTTAACACTTGCGGCACACCAGGTAAAGCAAACAATTGCCGCATTGAAAGCTGAGCCGTTACTTCAGCCTCGCTTGATCGACGCCGAATCCACAAAGGTAAGCTGAACACTAAAACAATCGTGAGCAGCACTTGGACAATCCCGATGATCCGATAGCCACTTTGCCAACCCATTTGGTGCGTCAAGGCAAAGCTCATCACATAAGGACTGATCGCCGCGCCGACACCCCAGAAACAATGAAGCCAATTCATTTGGCGACTTTTGTAATGTAAGGCGACGTAATTATTCAACGCGGCATCCACTGCCCCAGCCCCTAAGCCATAAGGAATCGCAAACACGCACAGCCAAATAAAACTCGGCGCGATCGAAAAACCAAACAAAGCCAACGCGGTGGTCCCCACACTCATTGCAGTGACCTTGCCTGTCCCGAATCTGCGGGTGAGTCGATCGGACAACAGGCTGGAAATAATGGTGTTCGCTGAGATCAGCATGGTAATGATGCCAGCGTAACTGGTCGGCACATTCAACGCCGTGTGCATCGCTGGCCAACCTGACCCGATCAACGAATCAGGCAACCCCAAGCTGATGAACGCCAGATAAATGATAACAAGCAGAATCGAAAACATAACTTCCTCCGAAATCAAGATTATGTTCAGCTTATCACATTTTATTCAGATCACCGGTCAAAAATGACAGTGAAGGACGACAAAAAAGCCGAGCACTGAGCTCGACTTCAATGATTGAATTAGTCGCCTAACCCGATGCGGTCAAAGACTTCATCGACGTGACGTAAGTGGTAGTGATAATCAAAGGCATCATCGATTTGCGCTTCAGACAAGCGATCGGTAACTTTCGGATCGGCTTCCAATAAAGCGCGGAAGTCGCGGTGTTCATCCCAAGCTTTAGCGGTCTTTGGTTGCACCAAATCATAAGCCGCTTCACGAGACAAGCCGGATTCGATCAACTTCAACATGACACGTTGGGAGAAAATCAAGCCGTGGGTCTTGTTCATGTTTTCAATCATGGTTTCTGGGAAGACATCGAGGTTTTCGATGATCGTGGTGAACCGATGCAAAATGTAATCCAATAAGCCAGTGGCATCTGGTAACATCATGCGTTCTGCCGAAGAATGCGAAATGTCGCGTTCATGCCACAAGTTCACATCTTCCAGCGCTGGAATACTGTAACCGCGAATCACCCGCGCCAAACCGGAAACATTTTCCGAGCCGATCGGATTGCGCTTGTGTGGCATTGCAGAAGACCCTTTTTGACCTGGGTTGAAATGTTCTTCGACTTCATGCACTTCAGTCCGTTGCATGTGGCGGACTTGCGTGGCGAAGCGTTCAACGGAGGTGGCGATCAAGCCCAAGGTTTGAATGTAGTGGGCGTGCAAGTCACGGGGTAAGATCTGCGTGGAAATTTCTTGCGCGCGAATGCCAAGGTGTTCGCAAACATAAGCTTCAACAGCTGGCGGGGTGTTGGCGAAAGTCCCAACGGCACCAGAGATCTTGCCAGCTTCAACGTCGGCAGCGGCTTCGTCGAAACGCTTCAAGTTGCGCTTCATTTCGGAATACCAAGTGGCAACGACTAACCCGAATGTGGTGGGTTCAGCGTGCACGCCATGGGTCCGGCCCATCATTGGCGTGTGCTTGTATTCCTTAGCCAGCTTAGCAAGAGCATCTGTCAAAGCTTGCAAGTCTGCACGCAAAATCGCGTTAGCTTGTTTCAGCACGGAACCTTGCGCGGTATCCACCACATCAGTAGACGTTAAGCCGAAGTGGACCCACTTTTTCTCGTCGCCGAGGGATTCGGAAACGGTCCGCGTGAAGGCCACCACATCATGGCGGGTGACGGCTTCGATTTCGTGAATGCGGTCAACAGTGAAGGTCGCATTTTTGCGTAAGGCTTTAACATCTTCTGCAGGGATTTCACCTAAAGTTGACCATGCTTCTGCAGCTAAGATCTCAACTTCAAGCCACGCTTTGTAGCGGTTTTCTTCGGTCCAAACTTGTGCCATCTCTGGACGACTGTAACGGTCGATCATGAACTGGTTCCTCCTTATGTCTCACCTATTGATTAACAGCAACTAAATCTGGAAATAATCGGTGGCATTGACTGTCGTTTTGATTTCATCAATGTCGCCGGTGATGACGATCTGCCCAATGTCAGACGCGCCTTCTGGATAAAAGGTAAAGCGCCAATCAGGTTTGATTTGAATCTGAGTCATTGCTGCTGCGCGATCGTCAACTCGCAGTGGCAAGAAGGCCCCGCCTTGCACCAAGCGCACTTGAGGCATTGGCCAGCCAAACAACGCGCGCAAATGCAAATGATATGGCGAAACGCCAGTGGTTTCCGTTAACACATGGCCGTTGAGTTGCGGCCCTGGGAAAAGGCGTTTGACATACAAAGCCAAACTTTTGGTCATGAATAATTCAATGCCAAACACCCCGGTGTAATCCAAAGACTCGGCAATCACCCGCCCAATGCGTTGAATCTCAGCCATCACAGCTGCTCCGCCACTGGCAGGCACCGTTGAGGCTTTCAGTTGATGATGACTGAACTGGTTTTCCACCACTGGCATCACCCGGATCGTGTCACCGGATTTGGCGACTAATACCGAGTATTCGATCGGATCATCCAACCATGCCTCTAACACATAAGGACGTTGTTGCAACAATTGTGCGGCGCGGTGCACATCTTCTGGTTGCGTCAAGCGCAATTGCTGATCGACACCGATGCCTTTTTGAATCGGCTTTAAAATGGCTGGAAAGCCGACGTTTTCCACCGCGGCAGTGATATCTTTAGGCGTAACGACTTGCGCATAAGGCAAAATGTTCATGTTTTGATCGTCTAAGAACACTTTTTCCAAATAACGATCTTGCGTCACGCTTAAAATATCCACACCAGAAGGCAATTGTTGCGGCTTGGTCAACTCTTGCAAGGTGCTAGCGTCGACATTTTCATCGACATAAGTCACCACTTGCGCCAAATCGACCATGCGTTGCAACGCCTCTTGGTCGTTAACTGCGCCAACAATGCGCATGTCCGCGACGTCAAAAGCGATGTCGCTATCTTTTGGGGCTAACACGATCGGGTGCATCCCCATTTGGCGAGCGGCCAAGGCCATTTGATAGCCACGCACACCACCGCCAATGATGCCGATCACGGCACCGGGTTTGATAAATTGAGCCATCAGCGTCTTCTTTCTGTGAAACTACTCATCTTTTTCGTTTAAACCGTCTTTGGTTTCCAGTTCTGGTTGCGGGGTTTTGGAATTGAAGATCCAATTCAACAATACCGCAGAAACAGATGCCATTAAGATGCCGGAACCGAACAATAATTGTAACGTTTCTGGCAAGGCTTGGACGATTTCAGGCTGGGTGGTGACCCCAAGCCCTAAACCGATGGAAACGGCCGCGACTAATAAGTTCTTGTCATTGTGGAAGTCCACTTGTTGCAGCATCCGGATGCCTTGCACGGCCACCATGCCGAACATCACCAGCATCGCCCCACCTAAAACCGGCGAAGGAATGATGGTGGCCAAGGCTCCAATTTTTGGCAATAAACCTAATAAGATCAAGAACAAAGCGGAAAACATCACAGGCTTGCGGGTCTTGATGCCAGATAATTGCACCAAGCCGACGTTTTGCGAGAAGGTGGTGTATGGAAACGTGTTGAAGATCCCACCCAGCAATACGGCTAACCCTTCGGCACGATAGCCTTTTTTCAAATCTTCAGATTCGATCTTACGCTCAACAACATCCCCTAGCGCGAAGAACACGCCGGTGGATTCCACCATGGAAACTAACGAAATCAAAATCATGGTGACAATGGAGCTCCATTCAAAGTGCGGTACCCCAAAGTAAAATGGCGTTGGCACATGGAACCATGACGCTTCTGCGACTGGCGCAAAGGATACCATGCCTAAAAACCCAGCTAACACGGTCCCGCCGATCAAGCCGATCAAAATGGCGATACTGCGGACAAAGCCGCGACCCCAAACGTTAAACGCCAAGATCAATAACACCGTGAACGCACCGACAGCTAAGTTGGTCATCGAGCCGAAATCTTTGGCTGCGGTCGAACCACCGCCGAGGTTTTGGAACGCGACGGGAATTAAGGACAACCCGATCACCGTAATCAACGTCCCAGTAACCAAAGGTGGGAACAATTTGCGCAACTTAGCAAAGAACCCACCGATCAAAAACACGAATAACCCTGCGGCGATGATCGCGCCATACATGGTTTGAAAATCAAATTTCTGCCCGATCAAGATCAACGGGGCGACGGCTTGCACCGCACACCCGAGCACGACGGGTAGGCCGATACCGAAGATTTTATTGGAGAAGATCTGCAGAGCCGTTGCGACCCCACACATGAAAATATCGATGGACACCAAATACGTCATTTGCTCACTGCTAAAATGCAGTGACGCCCCGATCAAAATTGGCACCAACACAGACCCAGAATACATCGCCAGTAAGTGTTGAAGACCTAAAACAGCGGCTTTTGGCGCGGAGATGTCAGCGTTTTTCATGCTTCCTCCTCAAATTCGACTTGACCGTTGTTGAAGGCTTTGATGCGGGCCAAGGAAACAGTCTTAATGTGACGTTCGTCTAATAACTTGCGCCCTTTTTGGAAGGACTTTTCGATCACGATGCCGACACCTTCAAGGGTTGCGTTAGCTTGTTCAATAATGTCGATCAAGCCTTCGACAGCTTGCCCATTAGCCAAAAAGTCGTCGATGATCAAGCATTTGTCATTAGCGCTTAAGAACTTTTGCGCAATGGCGATTTGGTTGGCGGTTTTCTTGGTGAAAGAATAAACTTCAGCCGTGTACAAATCGTCTTTTAATGTGAGTGACTTGTGCTTGCGTGCGAACACGACTGGCACATGAAAGGCCATCCCAGCAGCCAACGCTGGCGCGATCCCAGAACTTTCTACCGTTAAGATCTTGGTGATTTTCTGGTCTTTAAACTGTCGGTGAAATTCCTCACCTAACGCCATCATCAAGTCGGGATCGATTTGATGATTCAAGAAATTATCGACCTTTAACACTTCTGCGCCTAGCACCTGACCATCTTCTCTGATCCGGTCTTCAAGTAATTTCACCAGTATGCACATCCTTTACCCATTTATTGAATTTCACAAATTTTAACACAAAAAATAAACCCAAACAACCAATTTACGATAATCACATCGTATTTTCACGTTACCGTTCGTGTTTAGCTATATCTCACCATCGGCTTGCGGCGTGATGCATCACGACTTAACCTCTATTATAGCCTGAATCCAAACAAAAACCCGATTATTCGGGTTTTTGTGAACGATTTTGTTTGTTTTTGTTTTACAAAAATATATTTGTTGAGATAGGAAACAATGGCGCCGAATTATTGGTCGTACTGATCCAACTTCCACTCCTGAATCAACTTAACCAGCTTGCTAGGATAATCAGGATCTGTCGCATAACCATCTGTCTTCAACGCTGTGGCTGCTTGTTGATAAGTCGTCGCCGCTAAGACTTCAGCGTATTGCTTCGCGTTCCATTGGGTCCCATTCACGAACAATAAGGCGTGGGCTTTCATCGATTCTTGATCGCTAGCGTACACGGCAAAGCGACCATTGACCGTGTGCCACTTGCCATTGAGGTATTCTTGCGTGGTCAACACGACCCCACCACTTCCGGCTTTGATGCCAAACAAGTTGTGGTATTTTGACGCCAAGGTGCTGTTGCCCCAATCCGATTCGAGGATCGCTTGAGCCAACGTGATCGAAGGCATCACGCCATAGACTTGCTGGAGTTCTTGGGCATACGGCGCCAAGTTATCGATGAAGGCTTGCTTTTGCGCCGTGTCATCGCTGTGTTGCGCCACAGTATCGACATCAGCGGAGCGTTGGGCGATCAATTGACAGCCCACCACGCCGATGCTTAAGCCCATGGCTAATATAATCAGCCAAATCAAGGCTGGTAATTTGATGCGGTGCGTTTTTTTCCTACGCGGTTTGCGGCGTCGCGCCATTACTTCACTTCCGGATCATCTAAATGTTCATCGGCCCAAGTTAATAAGTCGAGTTGTTTGGTTTGCAATTGTTTGGCGATGGTCGTTGGCACGACAAAGTCCAAAATGTCGACCAAACCATGCACACCGTAATCTTGACGCAATTGTAAGTGCACAGACACGCGCCCGGCACCCAGCGGTTCTTTGACGTAATTCGTCGTCAAGCTTGGTGTTTGCAACCAAGCTTTGGCGATCACCGTTTTGGCATTTTGATAGCGTTGGGCTAAGCCGCCGACTACGGGTGTTGTGGATTCAAACACTGCCAGCTTTTGGGCGAGCATCCATTCGTAATCCGTAAACAAATAACGCAATTGTTCGCGCTGTTGTGGCAATAACGCGGCTTGGCCTTGCAAAATCGCCGCAGTGGGAATGTGCATCACTGATTCTAACACGTCGGCGTTACCGTCGCGCTGCCGCAAAACAAACGCAGCTAATTCGATCAAATGGGTATCATTCATCTTAATCACCTCAACTTATTCTAACATGTTTATGCCGTTGTGCTCGGGTGGTAGACTAAGTTTAAAATCGTTTACAATTTAATGGAGGGTTCTCATGACTAATTATCATTGGGGCATCGTCGGTTTAGGTCGCATCGCCCATAACTTCGCCAAATTCTTCCCAGCCGCTCAAACACTTTACGGGGTGGCGGCCAGAGACATTGACCGCGCACAGGCTTTCGCCGATGAATTCAACGTTCCAAAAGCTTACGGCAGTTATGCTGATTTGTTTGCTGACCCTGACATTGATATCGTCTATGTCGCCACCACGCACAATTTTCATTATGCCAATATCAAAGCCGCACTGCTGGCAGGTAAGCATGTGTTTGCCGAAAAATCGATCACATTAAACGCCCGCGAATTGTCAGAATTGATCACCATTGCAAAGCAAAAACATTTGATTTTAATGGAAGCCCAAACGATTTATCATATGCCGTTGTATCCAGCGCTTGATGATGCCGTCGCTGATCTGGGCAAACTCCGCACGATTCAAGTCTCATTTGGCATCAACGCCACCGATCCACAAGACCGCTTATTAAATCCTGATTTGGCGGGCGGAGCTTTGCTGGATATCGGCATTTACGCCTTATCCTTTGTCCGACGCTTGATGTCAGCTAGCCCCAAACTGGTCGCTACGCAAATGACGCGTTCAGCCACTGGCGTCGATGATCAAAGTAGCTTTTTGTTGACCAACGACCATGGAGAACAAGCGACGGTCGTCTTGAATCTGCAAGCAATGATGCCAAAAGTCGGGCTAGCAGCGTATGATCATGGCTTCGTGCAAGTTCCTGAATACCCACGCGCAGATCACGCCACGCTTGCGATCACTGGTCAAGAACTTACGACAATCAGCGCCGGGGATTGGCATCATACCATGGCTTATGAAATTCTTGATATGGCCAAAGCCGTGGAAACTGGCGATAACCCAACTTTGGCTTGGACTTATGACACCGCGGTGATCATGAGCCAAGCACGCGAGGCCTGGGGTTTTTACTACCCTAACGAACAGGCACCGCTTGTGTAAACAAAATCATATCGTTTAACGGGACACCATCGACGAGAATCGGTTGCGCATACTGCTTGAAAAAGTCCTTGCGCACCCCACTTTGGACAAAGCCTTGATGTTGATAAAACTGAATATTTTCGACATCACGATCACCGGTGCCGACTAACATCTCTTGATAACGACCGGTGCGATAATCCCTTTATGGTTGTCAGATGAAATACAATAATTCATCTGATGATTA
>NZ_AZEU01000178.1 GCF_001435035.1 Lacticaseibacillus manihotivorans DSM 13343 = JCM 12514 | reverse complement strand
TTCATCTCACGGTGTCGTGCCATGGGGTGGCTAACTTGTTCTTGCAATTTGCGAAACACAAGAAGCCGATCAAATCCGTCATCTTAGATCAAAATGTGGTGGCAGGCGTCGGCAACATCTATGCGGATGAAACGCTTTGGCGGGCAAAAATCAACCCGATGCAGCCGGCTTGCACCTTGAAGCGCTCAGAAGCGGATGCTTTGCATGATCAAATCATCGCGGTGCTTGGCGAGTCGATCAAACTCGGCGGTACCACGGTACATACTTTTGTTTCTGCGGATGGGCGTACTGGTGGCTTTCAGGACAAACTGCAAGTTTATGGCAAACAAGGGACACCATGTCCAAGATGTGGGACTGAAATCGTTAAAACCAAAGTTGGCCAACGCGGGACGCATTACTGCCCGCAGTGCCAGCCGTTGAGAAAGCGTGTGATGCATTGACTTATAAGTTAGGGTTAACTGGTGGGATCGCCAGTGGCAAAAGCACGGTCGCAGAACTTTTTGAACAAGCAGGCTATCCGGTGATCGATGCGGATGTGATCGCTAGACAAATCGTTGAACCCAATTCGTTAGCGTTGAAAAAAATTGCGATGCGTTTTGGGCGGGAATTGATTCAAGCAGATGGCACGCTGAACCGCAAAGCGCTCGGTGCGAAGGTTTTCGGTCATCCCCAAGCGTTGGCGGATTTGAATGCCATTGAGCATCCTTATATTCGCGTGGCGTTGACGAAAGCGTTAGACGAGGCCGTGGCCAGTGGCGCCGATATAGTGGTCGGCGATATTCCATTGATGTATGAAACCCAGTGGGAGGACTATTTTGATGGCGTCGCGGTAGTGAATATCACCCCCAAACTCCAGTTGGAACGCTTGGTGGCGCGCGACGGGTTAACGGTCGATGAAGCGCACGCGCGCATCGATTCGCAAATGCCGCTACCTGAAAAAGTGGCCAAAGCGGATTTTGTCATCGATAATTCACTGGGACAGCAAATGCGTGAAGTCCAAGTGAAACAGTTGATCAAGCATTTGACTGGGAAGTAGGGCGGTTTCACTCATCGCCTAGTCGCGCAACCTAAACCAACGCCTACGCGTCCAAACGCTGTGCCTTGCAAATCCTAAGTTCGGGATTTACTCGTCATCACGCTTGGACTCCAGGCTAAGTGCGGTTTAGTTTGCAGCCTTAGTGAAACTCCCGGTATGCCTGTGTTATAATAACTGAAAACGGATAAGAAGGTGTGTTGCTTGCAGTGCCCACATTGTCATCATAACAGTAGTCGCGTCGTCGACTCGCGGCCAACCGATGGCGGCAAAGCGATTCGACGGCGGCGTGAATGCGAAAATTGCGGTTTTCGCTTCACCACATTTGAGCGCGTCGAACAAACGCCATTGTTAGTCATTAAAAAGAACGGCACCCGCGAAGAATTCAACCGCGAGAAGATCCTCAAAGGGTTGATCCGAGCCGCTGAAAAACGCCCAGTGTCCATGGAG
Organism: Lacticaseibacillus manihotivorans DSM 13343 = JCM 12514; assembly: GCF_001435035.1. Taxonomy (GTDB): domain Bacteria; phylum Bacillota; class Bacilli; order Lactobacillales; family Lactobacillaceae; genus Lacticaseibacillus; species Lacticaseibacillus manihotivorans. The sequence goes on along the minus strand of NZ_AZEU01000178.1, from coordinate 8,948 downwards.
CAAATGCAAGGCATCGTCGAATCAGTCGAAAACAAGCTGCGCGCCATCGGGGAAAATGAAGTTTCAAGCCAAGCCATCGGGGAATACGTCATGAGCAAGCTCTCAGACGTTGACGATGTGGCTTATATTCGTTTTGCCAGCGTGTATCGCCAGTTCAAAGACATGTCGGTGTTCATGCAAGAACTTCAAGACATGATGAACAAAGAAAAATCTTCAGACGAAGAAAAGTAAATCTTTGCGACATGCGCTCGCCTTGCAGATCCTGATCTCAGGGTCGATGAGGCGGGCGCATTTTGCTGAGTGCTGAAAGGAGGCGCGAATTTGGAGCGTCCACAAAATTTCATGGCGCAAGACGACTATCTCGTTGCGCAAGCCACTTATTTTAGCAACGTCGACCAACACGTCGCCGTCAGCTTGTACCAACCGTTAGTTGGCCCAGTCGCCATGGCGCTGTATTTGAGCTTGTGGCAAGAAGCAAAGCCACTGCCTTTGGTGTCTGATCGGCGTTCTCAAACGCGATTACTAGATTTGTTAAATATCGGGGTCGATGCCTTGTATGATGCGCGGGTACATTTGGAAGCAGTGGGGTTGATGAAAACCTATACCACTACGGATGCCATCAGCCGCTACTATGCTTACGAGTTGTATGCACCAGTGACGCCGCAAGCGTTTTTCAATGACGATTTGTTGGGGATGTTGCTGTATGATCGCGTCGGGGATGCGCGCTACACGGAACTTGCGCAAGAATTTGCTTTGCATCCCGTGCGCCGCGATGATTGGCAAGATGTCTCAGCCAATTTCTTAGATGTGTACCATTTGACCAATGTGTTAGAAACCCCGCAAGCAGCGACCCAAGCGCAACAGAATTTGGCCTTGAAGCCACAGCCTGAAGTAACGTTGGCTGATGATGGTGGGTATGATTGGGAACTGTTGGCAGCGACTTTGGCTCGGACCAATATCCAACCTGGGGAAATTGACAAAAACCGTGCCGCTTTATACGAAATCGCCCGGTTTTACGGCTTAGAAGTGCCTGAGTTTGCCCGCCAAATTCAAAAAGCGGTCGACGTGATCACCGGTAAACTCAACATGCGCCAATTGCGGCAATTTATTGAACAGAGTTATCGCAAGCAAGATAAACCCGCCTTTTCTGATCAAAAAACCAAGGTCAATGCGGCGCCTGTTGCATCGTCGACCATTAATGATTTGACGCCGCAAGAAGCTGATTTGTTAAAACGGGCAAACACGCAAGCCCCACGGACGTTTTTGGAAAATACCAAAAAAGCAAAAAACTCCCGCGCGTATGCCGCAAGCAATGAAACGTATGCCTTGCGTGATTTGGTCACGCGACAAGTGTTCCCAGACGCGACGGTCAATATTTTGATCGATTATGTGCTGCGCAGTTACGATTCCTTGAGCCAAGCGTTGCTCAACGGTTTTGTGCAACGGTGGATTACAGCTAACGTCACCACGCCAGAATCCGCAATTCTTCAAATTCGCAAAGAAGCACAACAACCGGTCAAGAATTCACGCAACAGTAAACGACCGAATCGCCAAGAAGAAACGCCGGATTGGATGAAGCCAGATTATCAACCGGTGTCTAAACCCGTTTCCGTGCAAAGTAAACAATCGATCCAAGCGGGATTGGATCGCCTCAAAGCCATGCGCAAGAAAGGATCTGAGTCCTGATGAAAGATATGCATGCCGAATTACAAAAATTAATGGATCAACGCCACCTAACTGGCGCCTTTCACGATGCCATCAATAAGGCCGCGGCAGATCCTGAGGTTCAAGCTTTTTTGCGGGCGCATAAAGGTGAGTTGGCAGAGGATGCGACCCGTCGAGGCGCAGCTAAAATCTATGAGTTTGTCAACGAACGCGATAAGCGCTTGAAAGGGATCCAAAGCTTTGCGCCTGGTTATCAACCAGAACTGGTGGTATCAAACGGCCAAATCGATTTAGCTTATGAACCCACTGCTGAAAAACAAGCGGAAGATAAACTTGCCGATCAAAAGCGGTTGATCAACGCGATCAATATGCCCAAAGCCATCCAACATGCTAACTTGGCGATGTATGATGACAAAGACCGGGCGGATGCCTTGCAAGCGGCTGTGCAGTTTACCGTGGCGGTGGCTGATCAACCCAAAGACTTTCATAAAGGGTTGTATTTGACTGGGCCATTTGGGGTTGGGAAGACTTATTTGCTCGGGGCGATCGCCAATGAGCTCGCGGAACAAGGCGTGGGCTCGACGTTGTTGCATGTGCCAACTTATGCCGTCGAAATGAAAAATGCGATCCAGTCCAACTCGGTGCTCGCCAAGATCAATGCGATCAAAGTCGCGCCAGTGTTGATGTTGGATGATATCGGCGCGGAAGCCTTAAGTCCGTGGTTTCGCGATGAGGTGTTGGGGATCATTTTGCAATATCGGATGCAAGAAGAAATGCCGACACTTTTCTCAAGCAATAAAACCATGGCGGAGCTCAATCGCTTCTTAGCCGGCGCGGATCGCGGCGACAATGAAGCGATGAAAGCGTCTCGCATTATGGCGCGGATTCAATTTTTGGCGACGGAAATTTCTGTCGGTGGCGTCGATCGTCGCAACGGCAACTGATCACAATTCAATCACTCTTGGAGGAGTTATATTATGCATGCAAGTTTAACCAATGATTCAACCAATCAAGTCAAAGATGTCAAAATCGGCTGGTCTTGGACGACCTTTTTCTTCGGATTCTTCCCGGCATTGTTCCGTGGGGATTGGAAGTGGGGCTTGATCATCGCTTTGATCCAAATCATCACTGGGACGTTCACTTGGGGCATTTCGGTATCGATCGTGTCGATTATTTTTGCGATCATTTACAACAAGATCTACATCAATGACTTGTTGAAACAAAGCTATCGGCCAACGGATCAAACCAGTGCCGATCTGTTGCGGCAACGCGGTTTCATCGGCTAGGCCCAACAAGTTTTCAAAACTTTTTTCAAATTAGGGCTTGTCACACAAGAAACCGTGTGTTTTAATCTAAGTATCGAAGACAGGAGTTACAAGGATCATAAACAGAGAGCTGGCGCCCATCTGAAAACGCCACACGACCTGATCCGCACCGCTTCTCGTAGTTCATTCGACCCGTGCTGGGTTATCGCACAAAGAGGAAAGCATTTTTCGTGCTTTCAAGTCGGGTGGAACCGCGATTAGTGTAATCGTCCCGGATGTCAGTGATGATGTCCGGGACTTTTTTGTACTTCTGAATAATTCAAAGGGGAAAACCATATGTCAATTGCAATTACCTTACCAGACAAATCTGTCCGCGAAGCCGAAGCCGGCATCAGCGTTTTAGATTTTGCCAAGTCCATCGCCATCAGCCTCGGCAAAAAAGCCGTCGCTGGGAAACTCAACGGCAAACTCGTTAACTTAGACACCCAATTAAACGGAGATGCAGAACTCGAAATCGTCACCAAAGATTCTGAAGACGGTTTGGAAGTTTTGCGCCAAACCGCTACTTTCGTTTTAGCCGCTGCCATAAAAGACTTGTTCCCAGAAGTGCGCTTGGGCCAAGGCGAATCCCAAGAAGATGGTTTCTTCTACGACACTGACAAAGATAATGGCCAATTGACCGTTGACCAATTGCCAGCCATTAAAGCTAAAATGGCTGAAATCGTGAAAGCCAATGCCCCAATCGCTTCTAAGACTTTGAGCCATGACGAAGCTTTGGCCTACTTTGCCAACGAACCTTTCAAAAAGCAACTGGTTGAAGCCTTAGACGGCGACGTGAAAGGGTTCCAACTCGGCGATTTCTTCGACTTTGAAGAAGCTGCGTTGTTGCCATCTTTGAAAGACTTGAAGCATTTTGACTTGTTGAGTGTCGCTGGTGCTTATTGGGAAGGTAAGTCCTCAAACCCAATGCTCCAACGGATCTACGGCACAGCTTACTACAAGGCTGCTGATCTTGAAGAAGATGCTAAGCGTCGTGCTGAAGCCAAAGAACGTGACCACCGTAACATCGGCCGTGATTTGGACTTGTTCTTCGTTGATCCTAAAGCTGGTGCTGGCTTGCCATACTGGATGCCAAATGGTGCCACGATCCGTCGTGTGATCGAACGCTACATCATCGACAAGGAATTGGCTGATGGCTATCAACATGTTTACACCCCAATTTTGGCTAACTTGGATCTTTACAAGACTTCCGGCCACTGGGATCACTACCGCGAAGACATGTTCCCACCAATGGACATGGGCGATGGCGAAATGCTTGAATTACGCCCAATGAACTGCCCATCCCATATCCAAGTTTACAAGCATCACATCCGTTCTTACCGTGAATTGCCACTGCGCATCGCTGAACTTGGCATGATGCACCGTTATGAAAAGTCTGGTGCCTTATCTGGTTTGCAACGTGTCCGTGAAATGACCTTGAACGATGGCCACACTTTCGTTGCCTTAGACCAGATCCAAGAAGAATTCAAAAAGATCTTGCGTTTGATCATGGACGTTTACGAAGACTTCAACATCAACGATTACACTTTCCGCTTGTCCTACCGCGATCCTAAGAACACCGAAAAGTACTTCGATGATGAAGAAATGTGGACCCGTTCTCAAACCATGTTAAAAGGCGCCATGGATGATCTTGGTTTGGACTACTACGAAGCAGAAGGCGAAGCTGCCTTCTACGGTCCAAAGCTTGATATCCAAACTAAGACCGCACTTGGTAACGACGAAACCATGTCCACCATCCAATTAGACTTCATGTTACCAGAACGCTTTGGTTTGACTTATGTCGGCAAAGATGGTCAAGAACATCGTCCAGTCATGATCCACCGTGGTGTTGTCGGTACTATGGAACGCTTCATCGCTTACTTGACTGAAATCTACAAAGGTGCCTTCCCAACTTGGTTAGCCCCAACGCAAGCCATTTTGATCCCAGTGGCTGACGCGCATCAAGAATACGTTGAAGACTTGAAGAAGAAGATGTTGCACGCCGGCTTACGTGTTGAAATCGATGACCGCAACGAAAAGATGGGCTACAAGATCCGCGAAGCCCAAACTCGCAAAGTGCCTTACACCATCGTTGTCGGCGACAAGGAATTAGCTTCCGCAACTGTTTCTGTTCGTCGCTATGGTGAAGCTGATTCTGAAGAAGAACCAGCCAACATGTTCATCGACTCTGTGGAAGCAGAAGTTAAGAACTATTCTCGCGATGGTTCCCGCAAGCCTAGCGAAGCCAAAAAAGTTTTAGGCGACTAATTTCAGTCGTATCCTATGAAAGCCATCCAGTATCGACATGCTGGGTGGTTTTTTGCGTCTCGAGGAAAATCGTCATTACAATAGAAGAAACGCGTCAACTATGTTAAGCTACAACATGTTAGAAAGAAGGTCGATCACTTGATCATACAATTATGGGGCTCATGGCTGGTGTTATTTCTCATCGCCCGCTTACTCGGCGGGGCAGTCATGATCTTGGCCATGATCATCATGGCGGCATTGCCAGGGGATCGCGATCAGCGGTTTGCTAAACTGATCCAAAACAACGGTCGCGGCATGTATGCGTTGATCGGCGTGGTGTTGTTGATCGCGTTAGTCGGCGTGTACTTTGTGTCCCAATGGTGGTTTGCGATGATCGAATTCACCCCAGTTGGCGTCGCCGTCTTCGGCAGTGTCGGCATCGCTGGGATCACTTGGTTGTCCAGCTTCATCAAAAAGCGCAAAGATTTCCAAGTCAAAATGTCGCAGATGCACGACGATGATGATGATTCTGAAAAATAACCGACAGGCGTCAATCCTTAGTGTAAAGTTTTCCTCGGGAGGTCAAAGTCAAAAGAATAAATTGTCCACAAGACAAAATTGACAAAAGAAGACCGCTAGTCCTCTAATTGAGTTACCACACAACAAGTAGAGAGAAGCGGTCTTCCATGGAATCTATTGTAGCAGTAACTCGTGATATTTTGAAGGAAACAGAATCGTTTATTCAGTTTGAAGCCAAGTTTATTCCCGTACTGGCGGAGCTCGTTTGTACTCAAGTTGCCGAGGCATTTGAAGAACTTGATGATCAACTGTGTCTGGGAAAGGATTGGGAGATCCTCAGACGGGATAAGCGAACAGTCCAATGTCTATTTGGCACATTGCAATTTCGCCGACGGCTGATTCGAAGTAAAGATGGGAAACAAAGTTATCCCCTGGACACGAAGTTAGGCTTGGCCCGAGGACGACGTTATTCACCGATGATGATGGCACAGGTCGCTAACCTCGCTTCGCATACAGTGTTGCGCACAGTCTCAATGGCGGTGGATGCCTTCACCCCAGGCTCAATCAGCTTTCAGACCGTCGACAAAATCTATCAACAAGTCGGCGCCGATTTGAAGGAAGTTGAGGCGGCCAAAGCGACCGCAGCAGCGACGAGCAATGAACCCAAACGCGTTGTATCGCGCTTGTTCATTGAAGGCGACGCCTTCCAGATCAAGCTCAAAGGTGGCCGGCGAACCTATGTGCATCGCCTACAGGTCAGCGAAGGCGTCGAAAACAATGGTAAGCGACATCAGTTAATCAACCGTAAGGTGTTCAGCGGCCTAGACCGTGAGCGCGTCTTTGATCAGATGTCAGCTTATTTAGATGCGCACTACGACAACAAAACCACCGAGATCATCACAGGCAGTGATAACGGTAGTGGCTATGAGCCGAACGTCTTTCAGGTATTTGCCAAGACTCGTAAGCAACATACGCACATCTTGGACGTTTACCATTTGAACAACAAGCTCAAAGAACGCTTCAACATGATGCCAGTTGAACTCAAACAACGTCTCCGCAAAGCGATTTTTACCGGTGATCACAAACGAATGAACACGGTGATGGATACCGCCGAAGCGATCGTGACAGGCAGTGAGGAATATGACCAAGACGACGTTGAGAACGTCGAGAGCTTGCGCAACTACCTTGACCGAAATTGGACCAGTATTGCGCCTTTGACAAGCGTAGATTGGCACCACACAGGCTTGGGAAGCTGTGAGAGCAATCATCGTGCCTATACGTATCGTTTGAAGAAGCAAGGTCGTAGTTGGAGCGTGCCTGGGTTAAACGCAATGCTTGAAATCATCGATGCCGTTCAAAATCACGAGCTTGCCGAATCATTAAGCCAGACCACTGTCTTCGATACGCCGCTGCCAAGCGTTGATCCAGAGAGCGTTCAGATCCCTAAGGACTTCAGTTTGAAGACGTTATTTGGAGGCTTCGCTCGAGCGGATGGTGAACACGTGGAACACATCGGTGCACGGCATGGTGTGATTGACGCGCAAGGACTGAGTGGCACGTCGTTTGGTCGGATGGCGCACTCGTTGAATAACCTTAATCCGGTCGGCTAGAACCCATCATTACAAACTCAATTAACTGGAACCGAGAAAAACTTGACACATACGCGTCAATCTTTTTTCTTGACGCCAGTTAATAATTCAGGTATGATATTAAACGTTGAGAAAACAAGCAGAAGCGCCCGCTTCTCGCCCAAGTCATTGTGACCGCTAGGCAAAAATGTACGGTAACCATGACGGCGGGAGTTTCTATGTAGAGAAGCTCGTGTCGTCTTTTTGCTTGGTTTTTCCAAAAATTTTGGAGGTGAATTGCCATAGCACGAGATATGATGGTCAACTCGGGGATCCGTTCACGTGAAGTTCGTTTGATTTCAGAATCTGGCGAACAACTCGGCGTGAAGGCAACCCGCGATGCCTTAGCGTTAGCAGAAGCTGCTAACTTGGATCTGGTTCTTGTATCACCGAATGCAAAGCCACCCGTTGCGCGCATCATGGACTTCGGGAAGTTCCGCTTCGAATTACAAAAGAAGCAACGCGAAGCCCGCAAGAAACAAAAAACCATCAGCATCAAGGAAATTCGCTTGAGCCCAACGATCGGTGAGGCCGACTTCAACACTCGTTTGAAGAACGCCACCAAGTTCCTTGAAAAAGGGGACAAGGTCAAAGTTTCCGTTCGTTTCCGCGGCCGGGCGATTACCCATAAGGACTTGGGTCAAAAAGTTCTAGAACAAATGGCAGAGGCCACTAAGGAACTCGCCGTTGTTGAGTCTCGTCCAAAAATGGACGGGCGGAGCATGTTCTTGATGCTCGCACCAAAAGCTGACAAAAATAATTAGTCAGAAACGTTATTTAGGAGGAAATCGTCATGCCAAAATTCAAGACCCATCGCGCTTCAGCTAAGCGCTTCAAGAAAACCGCTAGCGGTGCTTTGAAGCGGGGCCACGCCTACACGTCTCACCGTTTCCACGGTAAGACCAAGAAGCAACGCCGTCAACTGCGCAAGTCCGGCTTAGTATCCCATTCAGATATGAAGCGGATCCGCCAGATGCTCAGCCAAATGAAGTAGTTTCCTTTTCAGGAAGCTCATTGATCGAGCACGGATCTCGCGCTCATGTTATCGATTTACACTTCACACAATTTTGTGTGAGTTGAAATTAGGGAGGAATTCTAATGCCACGTGTTAAAGGTGGAACTGTTACTCGCGCTCGCCGCAAAAAGGTCTTAAAGCTCACTAAAGGCTACCGCGGTTCTAAGCATCGTTTATTCAAGTCTGCAAACGCCCAATTGATGGTTTCTTATCGCTATGCTTTCCGCGATCGTCGCGCTAAGAAGCGTGATTTCCGTCGTTTGTGGATCGCCCGTATCAACGCCGCTGCGCGTATGAACGGTCTTTCTTACAGCAAGCTGATGCACGGTTTGAAGTTGGCATCTGTCGACATGAACCGTAAGATGTTAGCTGACATCGCCATTGCTGATCCTGCTGGCTTCACTGCTTTAGCAGAAACAGCTAAAAAGGCTTTAGCCTAAATTGCGTTCAAAATCGTCTAGGAAACTAGGCGATTTTTTTGTGCACGCATTGCCTAACTTGTACATGCTTGGAGCGTAAGCACCTAATAACAGACCGCCTATCCCTCTCAATTGCCAAGCGGTATCATGA
>NZ_AZEU01000177.1:10480-16913 GCF_001435035.1 Lacticaseibacillus manihotivorans DSM 13343 = JCM 12514 | reverse complement strand
CTTATTTGAGTGCGCCTATGGTTAGGTATCTCTATCTCTAGTATTTTTCAAACTTACCTCCTAGTTCTTCACGCAATTTGTGGTTGTCGGATAAAGAGTTCCGCATAAAATCGATCAGACTTTCGCGCAGTGTCAATTACACCGACTGGTTCTAAGTCTGGATAAGCCCACCAACCACGCTTCAACAGAAAAGTTCCGCCACTCAAGCGTGCCAGGCTCCCTTTAATATCGGTTAGTGGGATAACAACTCGGATCCGTCCTTGCGGCATATAATTTGCTTGGATTCGTCTGGGATCTGCAATCACCCTTTTAGTACGTTCCATTAGATGAGCTCCTTCCTTAATCCATTCACACGCGACCCGCGAACTGTAATCTCACCATTCACCTGTCGATCGACGCGACGGATATCAATTGCAACCAAGTATTTAGGACAGTATGTCGCCACAAACCCGGTATCATTCTTGCCAGACACCACCTGTCCAATAAGTAACTGGCCGCCAGGCTTGAGCTCATCTAGTACTAGGGGCATGACTTTCGCTAACACGGGCTTAATGTGGGCCACAAGTTCTGGATGATTGCCATATATGTCGCCGGTCTCACCTACTGGCTTTGCCAAAAACGAATCATCTAGATAAACTCCTTTCTCCATCTGATCACCTCTTTCTCAACACAAGTTTTGTTTCTAGGCCAAACGGCCAACGTTGCCCGGAGGAGTCAAACCCCCGCAGCCAGTAATTAAGCGGAATCGTCGGCAACAAAAAATCCCTCCAAAAGTTCTGGAGGGATCAAACAGCCATACGACTGTTTATTAAGCTATTCTGATTTGCGGCTAAAGCGTAACTTGGTAAAGTAGCCGATTGCAGCTAATACCAACGCACCTGCAATTGAGAACACCCAATTCAAGCGGTCACCGGTTTGTGGGAATTCGCCAGTAGGTGTTTTTGTCTTGGGCTTTGGAATCGTCTGCGACTTAGGTTGGATTACCATCTTAGATGGAATTTTTCCAGAATCATCAGCTAGGGGCACGATCAGCACAAATTGTTCTGCCTTCGTTGTGTAGTCTGGGACCGCATCATTTTGGAATAGCAGTGCTTTATATTCATGTGCCTTGACAGTAACTGGTACGTCCAGCAGCCCATCAACACGATCAATGGACTTGGTCTTGCCAGTTGTCACCTTGGTATATTTTGCCAGATCATATGATTTCTTACTCAGCGTTGCTTCAAGTTGATCGCTAGCCGTCTTAACATCCTTGGCATCCTTCTGTTCACCAAGAAGGTTAGTCAAATCAGACGTCACGTCATAAACAGACCAGGTCGCGCCATTGACGCCTGTGTATGTCGTATCAGCAACAGAGGCAGCCTTCGTTGATGTCTTACTGATTACTTGATGAATCTCAATAGTCTGTGAAACATCCGCCTCAGGCTCAACAACGTCGCTGGTCTGAGACTGAACATTCGAGTCGGAACTTGTTGTTGATGATGCACTCGCCGATACAGCAACGGAAGGCGCACTACTCGAGGCATTGACGGGTACAGCCGTTAATGCGGCCGTACTGAAGCACAGCGCTGCAAACAGCGCCGTGGCATAACTCGTCGTTTTCATTGAATTCTCCTTTCTTTTCTTGAATCATTGGCACGATGTTGAACTATCCACCAGATTACGGAGATGAGCATCACCAATCCGATCAGCACACTGCCGAGCACTTGTAGCGGATGATCAAATATCCACTGTATCCAAGTCTTGACACCCGAAACTTTTCCATCAAATGGCACTCGTTTGGCAGTGACGTGTAATCGGTGTGTGTTGAGGTATATCGGCGTACACGTAATCAGCGTAAGAAGATCCTCACCATGCTTAGGAACCAGGTCTTTGACGTAGGTTGGACTATGAGTACTCTTTGAGGTTACTTTATACTCCAACGTCTGCGACTTAACCTTAATATAGATTGGATCTCCCTTCTTCAACTCCCTAATTCTGGTGAACAGGGACAAAATCTTGCCGCTGTGACCATCAATCACTGCATGGGTGCTCTCGCCACCACCAAGGGGTGATGACTGTGGCAACCACCCAGCACCAACGTCTAATGCGCTGGTACTCGAATTGGAAAAGACGGGAAGCTCAACCTTGATCTTGGGAATGATCACCGCGCCAATCGTCGTTGCTTCGGTTTGTTGAACATCTACTGTTGAGGCAGTACCCTTAGCTGACTGAGCCTTGGCCATAGCACGGCTACCACTTTTATCAAGACTTGCGATAGCAGCTTTTTGCTGCTGATACGTTTCATATTGTGGTACGACATAGTGAACACCAAGCGCAACAAGCGCAGCTACACATCCGATCATGATGACTAAAAGAAGTCTGCTAATCAATTTGGCATGTTTTCTCATCGCATCAGGCTACAGTATGCTTACGCTTGTAAATTACGTAGGATACAGCAACAACAATCGTCATCGCACCGATGGCAGCAATCGCATATTCAATTTGACCTTCAGTGGAGCCAGTGTCTGGCAAGCCGGGTTTCTGGTCATCTTTCAACGTCACAAGATCATTGGTATAAGTGTTCGGACCAACAGTGAATTCTTGATCTTTATTGGCGAGCTCATAGCCCGTTGGCGCACCGACTTCATGTAATACGTAGGTCCCTGCCGTCAGACCGTGGATTTCAAACTTCCCGTCTTTGTCAGAGGTAAGCACACCAGCCGTCGCGGCATCTGCGCTAGCGGCCCATTGTGCTTCAGGCACGCTATCTTCATCTGAACCGTCCTTGAAGCCGTTGAAATATTTGCCGGTCGCTTTGTCTTGAATCACGTATTTAGCACCAGACAGCGGCGTTGCAGCAATCCCAGAGCCAAATACGCCTGAGGATTCTTTCAAGAATTTGGCCCCGTAGGTATAAACGGGAACTTTATGAATGATATGACGGACGTGTTGAACACCCGTGTTGGTTGGGTGGTTTTGGTAAGCCAAGTCAATTTGGTTGTTCAAAGCTGCATCCGTAACCGCATCTGCCGTGAGCACCATCTTGTACTTAATGCTGTAAGACTGGCCTGCCAAAGCGGCGACGCTCTTGGAAACTTGGCCGTTGTTGACGATAAAGTCAACCTTCCAACCTTTGTCAGTACCCAGATCGGTCAACTTATAGTCAGTTCCTTCAACCAGAGTCTTATCCCCAGAAGTGATCTTCAAACCACCTTCAGCAGCAACCCAAGATAAACCCGCTGGAACCGTATCAGTCAAGTTGTAAACACCATAAGGCTCTGTCACAAAGGATTGGCCCATGAAGGTGCTCCCTTTGCCGCCGGCAAGATCAGTTGGGAATTTTTGAGTGCTATCAAATGGCACCAAAGACCCTTGTGTGAAGCTGTTCTTCTTATCATCAACAGTCTTAGTCAATCCTGGTGTTGCATAGTTAATGTAAGTCCCGTTCAGCGAGGCCGGATCAATCCCGTCGTCACCAATTGTGAAGCCAAGTTTGTTGGCTGTATCGTTACGCGCATCGGCACCCAGAAGGTAGGTCTTTGCTGCATCATCGGTGTCAATATCTGAAACTTTGTCACTTGCCAATTCGACAAAGTAGTAAGATCCAACAGTCAAACCCGTTGCCTTAAGCTGGCCTTTGGCATCGGCTGTGATTGCACTACCGATAGCTTTCCCAGAACCTGGCTTGCCCGAGTATAGCTGGAACTTCGCCCCAGCCAGTGCCTTACCATCTTCACCATCCTTAGTCAGGGTGAACGTTAGTGGCGTCACGGTGTTCTTGGGGTAGAAGTTAGAAGTAGTTTGGAACTTGTCGCCCGCCTTATTAGTAACTGGCAAAATTACGGTCACAGGATCGGCTTGTTGTGTTACCAGACCCTTTGAGTGCTTGGTTTCCAAGAAGACCCAAACGTGCTGGTCACCGTTATCATCAGATGCGGCCAAATTGCTGAAGGTCGTCGAGGATCTACTAGAGATCACTTGCTGTGAAGTCTTAGTTTGGGCTTTGCTGGTATATTTGTTTCCAGTTGGATCAGCTTTGATAGCAGCATCAATTGCCTTGATTCCAGCATCTGTCAAGTCAGAAGACGAAACGGTGTTGGTAATATCGTAAGCCGTGAAACCGACACTGCCATACTTAGAAGCGTCATAATCAGTTGTGTCCCCGCTCCAACTATGAGCCTCACCATCGGCAGTAATGGCTGCTTGGGTCTTACCTGTCAACGTCATACCTTTGTGTAAGGTCACGTTGACCGTTGCCGGCGCCACGCGAGTAGCGGCAGTTGGGGTAACGGTTGCGGCGCGAACAGTTTGAACGGTTCCAGATGTTGGCGCCAATTGAGTTAGAACCCCCACTGAGAACAGCAAACCTGCGCTTAATGCAAATGCTTTTGCTTTATTAATCTTCAATTCCATTTTTGAAGTCCCTCATTTCTTCCAATGCTTTTTTTCAAAAAAATAGACAACTTCAGTAGTTGTCTTTTAGTTCTGTTGCTTGCGGATCTTCAAAACGCCTAAACCAGCGGTCACAGCAAGCATCGAAACGAGCAACGCTGCTAGTTGCAGATACAATCGTTCTGCGGAGCCGGTGTCTGGTAAATGAACCTTGGTTTTATTCGTGACACTGGTCGTGCCACCGTCTGCGGAAGCTTTGACTGAACCAATACAAGTCAACAACTGATGATCACCTGTTGTCTGTAACTCAACATAATAATATACATGGGACGTATTTTTTGCCGCAGAGAGGCCCTTCCACGTCACGTTCCCACTTGCATCAGTTGTTCCAGTGTAATCAGCCAAAGAAGCTGAGTAATTACTATCCGAAGGATAAACGACGTTGCCCTCCGCATCCTTTTTCAGGTATTTACCACCCTTTGCATTAGCTTCAGTATCTGCTAAAGCAAACTTGACGCCGCTTAGCGCCTTCCCAGCATCATCAACTTTATGAAGGGTCAATTGTTCTTCCTTCAATAAAGTGGTGACGGTGCTGGTTGGCTTGGTGCCAGTATCAGTTGTAAAGGTCCCTTGATTGGTGAATGTATAAACGCCGTTCACAAGGTACTTTGACAAGTCATAACCTTTTTTCAGCTTCGCGTTGAAGGTGAAGGTGTAGGTATGGCCATAGAAGTCTGCCGACTTAAGCTTAGCAGCGGTTGCCGCCAACTTGTAGTTGTTCCCAGCCCCAAGACTGTTAAACCACGAGGTGACGTCCGCCCCATTTTCGTTTGTAATCTTAAGACTATTAACTGTCCATGCCGGATCAATATTATCAGTCAAATATGCCTCAGAATAATAGAACTCTGGGTATTCATTCGGAATAACTTGCGTGATCTGCCAAGTATTGGTTTCGTCGGCAGAGTCAAGTGTGTTCTCTTGAACCTTCTTTTCATCCGAATCGCTGACTGTTTTGGCCGGGGGAACAGTGCTAGTCCGCAGCGGCTTATATGCAGTGTAGCCGAAGTAAGCCGACGACGATCTAATATGCACGTCTTTCAAGCTACCCAATGCGACCGACTTACTGTAATCCACGGTCGATGTCGTGTTGAATTTGCCCAAATGTGTGCGAGCATCGCCTGCAGATGTGAACAACATATCCATGCCAGTGATCCCGCTGTATAAGAATGTAACCTGACTCGTTGGATCATCGTCTCCAGTACCAACGCTAGATTCTGGTTCAAAAACAAATGCACCTGCATCAGTCTTCAAATACTGCAAAATCGTCTTATTGGTCGGCACATACATGTGATCGATGTGTGACCAAACGTCTGAGGTTAACCCGATCGACTGGCCCCAGTCGATGTCGTTAAAGGTGTAGTAACCGTTAACTTCAACAGGCTTATGCGTTTCATGATCCAAGTAAATGAACTTGAATTGCGCCGCACCATCGTCGATTGTAGTATTTGCAACTGGGATCAGATCGACCCCGATTGATGCAGTCCGGAACTGGATCGTTGCAACATCTGAAGTCCAATCTGTTGCAACAATCGCCAGATCCAAGGAACGGCCGCCTAAACTTGCGATATTGGTATAAAGTGCACCAGCAGAACCTTTAGGGGCTGATCCATCAATATGAAGCCCAGTTCCGACATGCGCATCAGCTTTGGTGTCTTTCGTCATGTTTGATGCGCTGCCAAGACCCTTCAGTTCAGTTTTAGAGCTAACTTTCGCAATTACTGAGTACTTCCCATCGACTGTTTCACCAGCTTTCGGAACTGACGCGATGTTGCCTGTCAAAACGCTTTGCCCTGGTAAAACTGTTGATGCGCTGACTCTGTTGCCAGAGGCAAGCATCACGGCCCCCACCAGGACTAATAAAGCTGCTACTCCGGCCGAGAGTTCGCGCGGCAAGCGTAGATGCTTTGGAAATTTGTTCATTCCACTTCACTTCTCTCCTTAGATTTTTTTCAATCGTTTCAGTAAGTTCCTGGGCCTCAGGGTACTTACTGGAATAATG
>NZ_AZEU01000177.1:0-10429 GCF_001435035.1 Lacticaseibacillus manihotivorans DSM 13343 = JCM 12514 | reverse complement strand
CCCCCCCCCGAGAATTCTTACTTTGCGTAAGGAGATACCAGCTAACACGAGAACGGACATTAATACTGCAATCATAATGATTGCCTCCTTTTTCTGTGTTGATCCAGTTGATGGTAATTGAATCTTGGTTTTGTTGGTGACGGTCGTGGTTGGTGCAGCGCCCGTCGGCCCTGATTTAGCGGCACCAACGCCTGTGAGCAATTGGTGACTCGAATCAGTCTTTAACTCAACGTAGTAGTACGTCTGTGAAGCGTCCTTGGCGGCTGAAAGACCAGACCAAGTTGCTTTGCCGTCTGCACCAGTAGTCACAGTGTAGTCGGCTAATGAGGATGAGTAGTTATTGTCAGAAGGATAAACGGCATTGCCGTCAGTGTCTTTCTTCAAATACTTACCACCCTTGGCGTTGGCTGCTGTATCTGCCAGCGCAAACTTGATCCCGCTGAGCGCCTTACCACTTGCATCCGTCTTCAAAAGGTTCACTTCTTGAGAATTGAGATTCGTGGTGACAGTGTTCGTTGGCTTGGTGTCCGTGTCTGTGGTAAACGTACCTTGGTTGGTGAATGTGTAGCCGCCCTTGGCATTGAGGTAGCTGCTGAGATCAACACCCGGCTTCAGCGTCGCCTTAAAATCAAAAGTATAAGTGTGATTATAGAAATCACTCGACTTTAACTTGGCTGCTGCAACCGAGAGCTTGTAGTTGTTTCCCGCTCCAAGGTTGTTAAACCAGCTCGTCACGTCAGTCCCCGCCTCGTTGGTAACCTTGACACTATTCACGTTCCAAACTGGTGCAATATTGTCAGCCAGGTACGCAACGGTGTAGTAGGTTCCTGTTGATTCGCCTGGGATAACCTGAGTGATCTTCCACTCGTTGGTTTCAGTTGCCGAACTGAGAGTGTTCGCTTGAACATTCTTTTCATCCTCATCACTGACGGTCTTTGCCGGAACCACCGTTGCCGAACGAACTGGCTTGATCGAAGTGAAACCAAACCAGGCACCAGGGTTGCTATAAGTGTAATTTGGGTTCAACGAAATGGCTTGGTCAGTGGCATTCAGATTATCCGTAAAGGACACTTTGCTATAATTGGCAGCGGATGGCCAGATTTCCTTGAATGATGATAATGGTAAGCTCGGCGCTGCGAATACAGGCCACCAAACCATATCCAATGAGCTTTGATTCTTGAACGTCACCGTGATCATGGCATTGTCACGTTCTTGGCTTTTATCGGCATCATTATCTTGAATGTCGTTGGAAGCAATGTCCGTGAATGATCCATAGTCGTGATAAACCAGATTGTTGTCACTTGTGGCATACAAATTATCGAACTTCGCCATTGTCGCAGACGGAAACGCAAGGTTTTCACTTTGGTTCTGACCAGCAATATTTGAAGTTCCAACGCCACCGTTATCAA
This sequence comes from Lacticaseibacillus manihotivorans DSM 13343 = JCM 12514, assembly GCF_001435035.1. Taxonomy (GTDB): domain Bacteria; phylum Bacillota; class Bacilli; order Lactobacillales; family Lactobacillaceae; genus Lacticaseibacillus; species Lacticaseibacillus manihotivorans. The sequence goes on along the minus strand of NZ_AZEU01000177.1, from coordinate 9,020 downwards.
TATCGTTGAAGCTGAAATAACCAGAAATGTTCATCGGGGTATTGGTTCCATGCTTTAGGAACGTCCACTTCGTTGCCACGGCCGACCCAGTCGTGTTGATCCCGATTTGATCATTAGCAAAGGACACCAGGTTATAAGTTGAATCATCCGTGTGCTGATTGAGAATCCAATCGGTCAAGGTGATCTTCAAGTCAACCTTTTGTCCTAGGTAAGTCCCAACATCGGAATAAAGCGCGCCTGCATCGCCTTTCTTCAACGACGAGTCTAGCTTGATACTGGTATTGCTCATTGGCGCTTTACTTGCGCCCCAATGCGTCCCAGAACCAATAATTTTCATAGTTGTGGAACCGTCGATAAAGTTTGGAATAAAGCTATAGTCCGAAGACATCCGGTCCCCCGCGGTTGGCACTGTTACCTTCGACCAGGACTTTAGCGAATCAAAGCTTTGATCATAGTAGGTAGCCGCCGCGTGAACTGAGTTACCCGACGAAAAAAGCGCCAGCGATAATCCCGCTGACGCTGCAAGCGCAACTCCCAACGCGAGGCGCTTGAAATACTTATTCATTTTCATACATTTGCTACTCCTTCCATTATGGAGTCTGTCTTACAACATCATTCATAATGGAAGGGTTCTGCTCGAATAGCCGGCATGACTGATTACCCCCTTAAAGCGCGCACTATCACATGTTCAGAAGCCTCCAAGGCTATCCAAGGATGAATTTGTGTAAATGACTCTCCTTAAATATCTCCAAGGGTTCTGTGCTTCTAAGCGGCGCCAATCGTTTTGTTTTGCTATCAGGGGCAAGATTATTGATCCAACGAGAGCAATCAGAATGCTGCGCTCCAACAAAATAGACCTTGCCGGTGTTGTACCCAATTACTATATACGTTGGTGTCTCAAGACTTGCGCCCATTCGGAGCATTGAGTTAGTCGTAATTGGCTTTCGATCACGTACCAGGCGAAAGACCACGCCTCGATCGACACCAGCTTTTCTTGAAAATCCTGTCACAGATAGATGCTTCCCCGCCATATATGATGAAACCTTATTGGATAGAGCATCAAAAACTGATGATTCTGATTTGACTTCTGTCATTTCCCATCACTCCATTATTTTGAAATTGAATAGTATAAGTTGGCCCCCGACTTGGGATCTTTCTTAATCTCAAGACTTCTTTGATTTTGGCTTAGTGCTTGATAGATGTTGGACTGAAGGCTTGTCCAATTCGGTAGCTGCTTATTTTTTTCGAAGTAATCAGCAATTTCACGAATGCTGCAACCAGGATGCTCTCTGATATAGCTGAGTACTCGATCAACCGATCGCTTATACTCCGTTACATAGTCAGCTTCAGCAGCCGTTGACCCACCAACTGTCTGCATCATCTTTTCATCCAAGTGAGCTTTCCAGTCAGCAATCGCCTCATCTTCAATCAAGTACGAAATTGGTTTGATCATGATATTGATGCCGTCGTTCGGCTTCATAACCCGATCAAAGCTATCTGAGAGTGTCGCCCAATTCCAAACGGAGTCAATCTCCACAGACCCACTACCAGGGTAGTTCTGATACTCGTACCGATCTTTGGCAATCTCGACAAGACTATCAACGGTCCATTCAGATACCGCCCGTTTTGGAAAACGCCTGCTCGTCATCCAACTACCTTCGTAAGCAAAATTACATATCCCATCACGGTACGCAATTTCTACTAACGAATTTTTCGGTTTCATAGTGTCAATGGTAATCAAGCCAATTCCGTTCTTACGTAAGAATCTTGCTGTAGCTTCAGGAATTTGCTGCTTCGGCTTAGGAATCGCCACAAACGACTGGTTAACTAACCCGATCCAATTCGCTGCTTGCTCAACAACCTTTAGTGACAAGTTATTCTTCGTTTCAAAGGCATAGATTTGGTTATCTTTAATAGCAATAAGATCCGCACGTGCGTATGCGCCAAGGCATCCAAGATGACTAACTTCCCCGTAAACCGAGAAACCCTTTCCTCGTAGCCACTCTCTAAGTACTAGAAACAAAGTTCTTTCTTTTTCCATGGGTGCCTCCTGCATCTGTCCGTTGCTATTATTAACACTACCGCGAGATCACGAATCTCAGCAGGCCGCATGCGGAGCCTGACGGTAGCAACACTTTGGGAGTGTATAAAAAAAGCCCCGGTGGGGTGACCGGGGAACTAAATCAAGGAATGGAGAATACCTTCACCAGCATTTTGTTGCTGGCTAAACTGCTGTGGGGTCGTGAGCCTCCCGGCCAATCTGTTGATTGCCTGACAGCAGCCGTCTAAGTACTCAAGTACCTAGACACTTTAGTACTAGAATACTTAGGTATTAAAGTACCAAACTACTTAGTGACTTTGATTTTACGTAAGTTCAAGCCTAATAGCGCACTTAGCGCAATTGCAATTGCTCCAAGAACACCCAAAGAAGATTCCTGACGGTCACCAGCTTGCGGAAGCTTAGCTTCAGTACCGTTACTAATCACATCAGTCATACTCTTTACAGCCTTTTCGTCCTTCGCTTGAGCGGACTTACTAAACTTCGACTTGCCAGATTGTTGTGCTCATCGCGACGCTCGAAAGCGCCGTGCCGTTTTTTACGGATATTTATATCAATCGTTTTTGGATCACTCACCTTTATCGTGATCAGGGTACGTAGCCTAACCTGCATCGCTACGTTGGTGTAGAGTTTCGCGGAAATCTCTCAACCTAGACAACCCAATTAGGATTATCTGTGTGCCGCACGGCTAGAATTAACTGATACCATGCGGGCTTCTGCTAAGACGTCCATTATTTATTGGCTTCTTGGTGCGCGTCACACGCCAGCACGCGAAACGGCTTAGCTCCGTTCGCCCAAGGAAATTATCTCAAATGTCAAAGAACTTTTCCGACGAGTTATCCACAACTTCGCTTGAAGCCTGGATGATCAATTCATCGAAACGCGGCAACCGTCGATCGTTAATCCACGGCTCCCGTTATTTAGTACATACCCTCAGTGCTTTGACCCGCCAATAGCTGTATCAGCCTTGGGTTCTAGCACCACCCGCCTCAGCAAATTATCAGTGTGACCTTCGGAGAACGAATGCCGTTTTGCCACTGCAATCGGTTTCGCCTCTGAGTTTAGCACCATTTGTGCCATTTGATACGCTTGCGTTGCCGATACTGTTAATCCAGGTGTCGATTGCCTAGCAAACTGTCCGTTATGTAGATTAACGTAGACATCCTGATCTCGCGTCCGAACGATAATAGCCCGGCTAATCAGCTCTTGGATGCTAAATGGCCCAACATTACGTAGATAGTATTTTTGACGATTCCAACCCCTACTGCGTTCTCGCCCACTCATGCTGTTCACTCTCCCAATTTAATGCCCAGAAATTACAAACAACTGCCTATATGGCCTAAAAATCTCAGAAAGAAGCTCGAGCATTCTCAGCAGCTATAACAAAATAAAAAGCCCAGAATCATGGTATGCACCAAGATCCTGGACTTGCATTTTCATTGTATAACGGACTACTGGTAACTATACACTTATCCACAATATCAGCTACTTAACGGTAATTAAACCGCTACAAAGCTATGCAGAACTGTGCTAAAATAGTCCACAGCCTGAAAAGGCTAGCCGTGGAAGTGGGTGTGTTCGCGCACGCCTACCCGATACCCAAGTTTTGGCGAACAAGGGTCGGGCCACGGTTTTTTTATTTTGTTTTAAGAATACTCGAACTTACGGCTCTATTATTTACACCTTCATGCAAAATTTGCAAGCAATATTTTAAAACTTAGCAAAATTAACCTATCGATCCTTAAGTAATCCCACCCATATCAACGATTTTCACCGCCCAACGTCTTTGTCTAAAAAGAACTAGATTCAAACTTCCCGGGAATCGTAGAGAACATACGTTCTGTACGTCTATAATATACACCTTGCTTCGGATGTCATCAAGCAGAAATAGCAAATCTACCAACAGTTTTTAGTTGACACTGATCGCCCCGTCTTAAACGGCTCAAGACAAACTTGTCAAAACGTCTGCACGGTCAGGCACACAGCGGACGTTCAAAATATCGCCAAGTGTAAATCTTTATCAATGGTTGTCTATAATATACGCTAATCGTCTTACAATGTCAATGGTTGTCATCACAAAATTTAGTCAACACCCGTCAATGGTTGACTAATAAATTAAAATACAACCATTGACGCGAAATAGATGAATACACCCGGATAAGTTGGTACGACTCCTAGTCAACAGTTGACTGAAATATTTGTTACCACAACCATTGACGGTTATAATTAATTTGGAGGTGACGACATGGCATTACAAATGGAAACACTACTCAACATCATTGAAAGCACCGGAACCAATCCACCTGTGACACTGCTGGCAAAGTACCTTGGAATCAGCAAACAAACCGTCTACAAACGCGCGAAACAATACAAGATTGACCTGCACACGCCGCTAACACGCGAAACCATACGAAAACTTGGAACAGCACTACCACTCAAAGGGGGAACGCGAAAGAGCGCAATCGATCACGTAAAAGATCAACGTGACGAAGCACTCAAGCAGGTGGCCGCCCTCCAAGTAGCAAATAACATTGAGCGCGAAAAAGCTGCAAAGACCTGGCGCGAGGTAAGCGACGCCTACCTGAAGATTGTACAAACGCAAGACGCAACAATCTCCCATCAGCGTAGGGAAATCGACCAGCTTACAAACACCCTTCAATCCGTCCTAGCCACGTTAAACGTGCAAACACGTGACCAATCAGACATTAAAACAATCAGTGGCCAACTCTCACGCACAGGCCGCATTAGATCACGCTCCAACCACACCACCAAAAACCCCAGTAAACACTACCAATCGATTCATCATCAAGAAAATCTTCAAGATCAGTAACGCTCAGCAAGCCTGCAAAGGGCTGAAAAAACACCAACCACGGCAGTCCACGCCCCAAAAAGATCCTATGACCCTACCCCCAAAGCAGCAGCCAAATAATGGAAGGCTGCTTTTTTATATGCCATAAATAACACAGAGCTAAGTACAACACCAAAGAGCCACGCCAACCTTACTAGACATATGTATTGGCAATTGAGAACATTTAATTTAGCCTGTTCCACCGGGATCCGGACGGTCTTGCATCGGAGGTAGTGTCATCTGCATCGTAATCTTTAATGCAGTATGAGGCACACTTGTCCCTTCAACAACACGGGGGGAATTAAGTGTATGCTGAGAGCCAACATACTTGGCAATCATACGAGCGGTGGCTAAGTAAAGCCCTCCATTACGCCCTAAGACACGCCGAACACTAATAGTTGCTTGGGATTGCATCTCATTCAACAATCGAAGTAATGATTGACGGCTGATACCAAGCGAATCTTGAAGTGCCTGGTAAGTAAATCGTGCATGTCCTTTCACCAAGTCGGTGCTGCGGTTCATTAGACTGAGCAAATCGCGACGCCATTCCTCTTGATGTGAGTAGCTGCGTTGAGCACGTGGCTTTTTGACGTGATTCCAAGCATGTAAGCCGCTCATAATCTTTGTTTGTGGGGCGTAACGCGCGCATAGCTCACGAACGTAACCCATATTCGCCCCCTGGTAGCGTCCACTATAAGCCGAACGTACAATCGTGCGAACTTCATTGTCTTTCAGTGGATCTGATTGGGCTGAAGACCATTGATCAGCAAAATCGTAAGCCTCTACTTTTGATACACCTGATGAATATTGTGCCAGGCAAAGGGTTAGCAATGTATTGTTTCGGCCGTAGCCACTACCTTGGGCATTAGATATGGTGTTACCCTCAAAAGTGAGACAGCGAATCTAGTATAATAACATCAAAGTATGATTACTGGAGGATCTGTTATGGCTAAGAAGTACAACCAAGATTTCAAAGACATGCTCATCGAACTGCACGCTGCAGGCAAGTGTTAGCGCACGGAACCCTTTTTTATAGATGCCATTATCGTGATCAAACGTACGCGCTAAAAGTTCGGTCTGTTTGGCGGTATCACGTGTAATAAGCGTGTCGTCTAGAATAAAAGTCAAGCGTCTTCGTGAATCAATAAAGTGGTGTAGATACTTGATCAGTGCTTGGGCAATCATGCAGGTCAAACGTTGCCAGTTAGTTCGGCCATCATTAAGATAATTGCGGACAGTTCGAGTGGTGAACCGTGGATTTGGCTGAGCCCGGTATAAAGAACGACCAAGAAATTTTGTCGTTAGAAGCCATTCGATAATTTGAATCAGTGAGAATTCACCGTGGTGACGACCATATACATGGGTTGAAAGCTTAGAAAATCCAATCAACTTAGAGAACCCATGAATTGTTTGAGAAAGATCCAATTCCTCTTGATGATGTTCTATAATAGACATTGCACAAGCACTCCTTTGTATCTTGGTTTTAGTCGATTCAAGTATACTGCCAAGGCGTTGCTTGTGTTTAATTTTGCTCAAAAGAAGCCCGGAATGACGCATAATTCACGTCATTTCGGGCTTTCATGTTTTAGGTCTCAACTGAAACTTGAAAGTACTCCAAAGAACCAGAGCCCCCGCCAGCTCTGGTTTTATTGGTCCTAAATTAGTTTCAGTTAGAAATGTAATGGTCCTCGCGGTACCTCTAGCTTAGCTCACGGCCTGCCTTATGGTTGGTCCGCACTTCCAATAACGTGCTCCTAACCACGGGTCTAGTAGCTAAGTACGGGTAAAGAACACCGCGTTCCGCGATAACCTTTACCCTAGCTTAGCCATACGACCCGTCGAGGAGGTTAGTCGCACTTCTTACTTGCCCGAGTCCCCGTAGTTGGAGAGGACGCGAGCGGACGGGTCGTCAACGTCACAACCTTCCCAGTCGCTGTTTGGCATCCAGTAGTCCTTGATCCATTCGGCCTTGCCCGGGAAGAATTCTTCAAAGATGTCGCGGTAGAGCAGGGATTCCTTGGTAAATGGTGCCTTGTAGGCGTACTTTTCGCTGGCCTTGGCTACGTCTTCATCCGTGTACTTGGCGTCGGCGTATTCCTTTAAGTCGTCGACCAGGGAGTGGCCAACGGCGTCGGAGAAGGCCGCCTTTTCCCGCATCAAGATGTCGTCTGGCAAGTAGTCTTGTCCGGCAAAGGCCATCCGCAACAGGTACTTCCCCTTGTCGTAGTGGTTCATCTTCATGTCCGGGTCTAAGGACATCACGTATTCCACGAAGTCGAGGTCGGCAAACGGCACCCGGCCTTCAAGCGAGTTAGCCGAGATGCAGCGGTCGGCCCGGAGCACGTCGTACATGTACAGTTCACGAACCCGCTTCATCGATTCGCTTTGGAAGGCCTCGGCGTTCGGGGCGTAGTCGGTGTACTTGTAGCCGAACATTTCGTCGGAACATTCCCCGGTCAGGATCACCTTCAGGTCGGTCGTTTCGTGGATCTTCTTGCACAATAGGTACATTCCGATCGAAGCCCGGATGGTCGTAATATCCCAGGTTTCCAGGGTATAAATAACCTCACGCAGCGCCCCTAAAACATCGTCGCGAGTCATGATGAATTCGGTGTGGTCAGTGCCTAAGTAGTCGGCAACTTCGCGGGCGTACTTGAGATCGATCGGGTTGCGGTCCATCCCGATCGCAAAGGTCCGTAACTTTTTGCCCGGCATTAACTTAGACGCGATCGAGCAAACAAGTGAGGAATCCAGCCCCCCGGACAACAGGTAGCCGACCGGAGCGTCAGCGTGGAGCCGTTTTTCCACCCCCTTGACCAGGTAATCGCGGATGCCGGTCGTGGCTTCTGCAAAACTTGGCGTGTGCATCCGGGTAACCATGGCCGGGTCGCGGTAGGTAACGAACTTTTCGCCGTCGTAGTAGTGGCCCGGTGGGAACGGGAAGATTTGGTCGCACAAGTCCATTAGGGTCTTGGCCGTGGAACCAAAGGCGATTTCGCCCTTCTCCTTGGTGTAGCCGTAAAACATTGGCCGGATCCCGATCGGGTCACGTCCGGCCACGACCTTCTTGGCCACCTTGTCGTATAAGACGAAAGCAAATTCGGCGTCGAGCATCTTGCACATGGTGTCCAGTCCGTACTTACGGTAAAGTGGGATTAAAACTTCGCAGTCGCTAGAGCTTTGGAAGGTGAAGTCGTCTTTTAAGTTCTCTTTGAGCTGTAAGAAGTTATAGATTTCCCCGTTGCAGACCAGGGTGCAATCTTCGTCCTTGAAGGGTTGCATCCCGTCATCGGACAGGTCCATGATCGCCAGGCGGTTGAAACCAAACATCACTGCGTCTTCTTCGACGGTTTCGGTCATGTCCGGGCCGCGGTCAACGTTTTTCTCCAGGGCGTCGCAAAAGGTCGTTAAATCAAATTCCTTAGAATCAACAGCTAAAAATCCGCACATTGTAAAGTCTCCTTTGAGGTTAAACCGTGGATGAAAAAAATAAGCCTTTCACCCCTTGCTTTTGACAAGGGACGAAAGACTTATTTCCGCGGTACCACCCAAGTTGGCTAGGGTATTACTAGCCCACTTTTCATTGAGTACAAACATACTCATCCGGTGGTAACGTTCCGGTCACGACTAAGCCTACTTTGCAATGCATTTGGGTTAGTAATCTTCGAAAGTGTTATTCAATCGCAGAGGGTTGGTCAGGTTTCCACTAGCCCTGACTCACTGGACAAATCAACGACCTACTCGTCTTTCTCATTTTTCTCTTATTTATTTTTCCCAATTTTAGCGAACTTTATTTAAGTTGGCAAGCCCCTAAAGCGATTTTTTTGAAAAAAGTGTAACGCCCCGACCAAAAAAGGGGCCAAAATGGGGTGAAGAACGAACTTCTTAAATCGGGGTGCAGATCCGGTTCGGAAGTGCAAAAGCGCACCCAAAGAAGCTTATTAACCCTTTCTAATAAATCGGCTAATAATTGATTCTATAATAAAGTATGGGTAAAGAAGGCAAGTAGGGGGTTCTGGTGCAAAGTTGAAATTAAGCGTAAATCAAAGTGACTGTTTTTAGTGGTTGTAGCCTATGCCGCTAACAATTGGTCGACTTCTTGATACGCTGAAA
>NZ_AZEU01000176.1 GCF_001435035.1 Lacticaseibacillus manihotivorans DSM 13343 = JCM 12514 | reverse complement strand
GCCTAAAACTTCCGGCGTTGAAGTGCTCTTCAACACCAAAAATTTTAGACCCAAAAAAGTTTAACACGTGTTGCAAATAGTGACAAGACGGCTAAATCAATCTCGGCTACTCCTTTCCTGAACGAAGGATTGCAAAGACAACTCCAAGCAATTTTTGGTAAGCATAGGTGTCTTTCAGACTAAATTATCTATTTATTATTCTATATAAAATAACAACAGTATCAATACGAAGAGGATTCTAGAATTTGGCATCGAGGAGCATGTCAACACTTTGACATCCTGAAAAATTAGGCTGTCAAAGTTGATCAGTAAGTGAAATCATTGTCGTGGAGTAGCTTCAAACACTAATTTAACGCAATTTAAGCAAAAAAACACCTTCCTGCCGACTAGTAGGAAGGCTTAGATATTAAACGGATGACTAAGCCGCCAATATCTTGTGCTACATCTTATTTTCCAGAATCAGTGTAGCACAATAAGATAACGGATGGCAAGCTTTTATGTTAAAATAACTTTTGCGGCAGAGTGCTGACTCCACTCATTCACCGCCGCCAGAAGTTGGTGAAAATATGTTACATCTCATTTTCCAAGTTAGTTGTGATGTCACGCCGGATCAGTTGCTTCAACTCCTTGCGGGAGTCGGGATAATCGGTGGCGGCGCTCACTTCTTTAAGAAGGCAAAGCACTAACCTAAGAAACGGTTGATCGACCCAGCAAGCGGGGCAACGATCAACCGTTTTTTAGTTACGCGCCAAAATAAGGTTCTGGCGCATTGCGGGTATGCAAGAAATTCTGATAAATCGCGTTTAAAGCCCGCGCATAATCATTGGTTCCCACGCCAATCAACAAGTTGGAATCGCCAGAGTTTTGTGAAACTAAACGTACGGGGATGTTGTTGTCGTCTAAATAGGCGAGCAACCGACCAGCAATGGCAGGGCGTTTAGCTAAACGCTGAGAAATGGTGGAAATCAAGGCGATATTAGTTTGAATTGCCAAATCGTCTGGCGCACATGCACTGACCAAGTCTTTGGCAAGGCGTTGGCGTTTGGCGATATCGATCGTCCCGTGGCAGATCAGATTCAACGTATCAATGGATGTTGGCATGTAAACGACTTTGAGTTCATGGTCAGCCATTACCGACAAGGCTTGTTGCACCACTTCCAAGTGGGCGGCGAGTTGATATTTTTTCAAGGTGATCACTGTGTAATGCCGCCGCCCGGCGATCCCAGTTAACGGGCCATCTAAGTTGCTGGCGCGCACGACTAAGGTGCCAGAATCTTGGGGACGGTTGGTGTTTAGAATGCGAGTAGGGATGCCTTTGGCGCGGACGGGTTGGACAGCGTCTGCTTGAAACACCGCTGCACCCATGAACGTCAATTCGCGCAATTCCGCATAAGTGAGTTCCGCAATGGCTTTGGGTTGATGGACAACCCGCGGATCCGCCATTAAAATGCCAGACACATCGGTCCAGTTTTCATACAAGTCGGCATTCAACAAATTCGCCAACCAGGCACCAGAAATATCAGAGCCACCGCGCGGCATCAAGTGCACACAGCCGGTTTCATCGCCACCATAAAATCCTGGTAAGACAAAGTGCTCCGGTGCCTGCGCTAAGGCATGGGCAGAGGCAGTCGCGTCGAATTGATCACGTTTAAACAACATCACCTTGGTGGCGTCAAGCACTGGCCAGCCGAGGTATTCACCCATTAAGTTTGCCGTAAGGAATTCGCCGCGGCTGACTAAATAGTCGTGATCGTGATGGGCATTCCATTCTTTTTGAATTTCTGAAACTGCCTGATTCAAATCAAATTGTAAATGTAAGGCGGCTTTGATCGGTTCAAGCCTAGCAATCACTTGCTCAAACAACGCTTGATCATCAGAAGCGGCGATGCGCAATAGTAAGTCGGTGAGCTTGACCGGATGATCAGGATCTTTCCCAGCCGCAGAGACGACTAAGTACCGCCGAGCTGGGTCAGCCTTCAAAATAGCCTTAACTTTTGCAAATTGCTCGGCGTTGGCCATAGAAGACCCGCCAAATTTAGAAACTGTCGTCATCAATGGACACCTCCGATGCTAAGCGGTAAGCCGAAGCTTGTGAATCGCGTGCCAAGCGGACGCTGATTTCACCAGCTGTGGTGTTTTCAAGCGTTTGCCAACCTTCAGCGTCGCGCCACAACCAGGTGCCACGCATTAATTCGGCGTCATTGAACAAATCACGGTTAAAATGACGACTTAAATGCGGCACGTTTTGGTCGATGTCGAGGAGATCTTGAATGATCGCGTGTGCGGTAGGTAGTTGGCCGGCACCTTGGCCGAAGAATTGTAATTCGCCAATGGTGTCGCCGACTAAGCGGATCAAGTTGAAGTTATCTGGACAGTTAGCTTCCAAACTATGCTTCGGCACTAAAGTTGGGGCGATCACTGCGGTAAAGCGATGATGATCGCGGACGCTTGAGCCGATCAAGCGAATCGCTAAGTCATGGTCATCAGCCCATTTAATGTCGGCCGCAGTGACATGGCGAATGCCGATGGTCGGCAAGGCGAAATCAGGTGAGGCGTTATAGGCAATCGCACTAGAAATCCGTAATTTATTGGCCACATCGATGCCATCAACATCGGCGGTGGGATCTTTTTCGGCGTAGCCTAACGCTTGCGCTTGGGCTAAGGCGTCTTCAAAGTCAGCGCCAGTTTTGCTCATTTGGTCGAGAATGTAATTGCTCGTGCCATTGAAAATGCCAGAAACGCTGGAGACGTCATCGACGCGAGCGGCGTTTTCCAAGTTTTTCAACCAAGGGATGCCGCCGCCAGTCGTCGCTTCATAATAAAAATGAACCTGGTTGGCAGCTGCGGCTTCGCTGAATTCACGCAAGTAACGCGCCACGACGGCTTTGTTGGCGGTGACGACGTGAAGGCCTGCGTTTAAGGCTTGCATGATATAAGTATGGGCAGGTTCGATGCCACCCATGGTTTCAACGACTGCGTCTAAATCCGGATCTGCCAAGAGTTCGGCGATATCGCTAGTGGCGCGAGGATCGACAGCAACATCGGCAGGCCGAGTGAGCAAGCGGGTGACGGTAAGCGTCTTAGTTTGGTTAGTTTGGGAACTGATAATTTTATCGACGCCTGAGCCAATCGTGCCGTATCCTAAAATTGCAATTTTCATGGCGATCCTCGATTTCTTGTGTTTTAAATCAATAAACACTTGTATTTGAATACTGAACAGATTATCATAACCAGTATGCCATTGCAAATGAAAACTTGGTTGGCCTGAAAATATTTCGCCCAACCGGAAAACGAGGCCCGATATGTATACCAGCACCCGCAACGCCCAACTCCAATTAAATAGCAAAGAAGCGTTGACCCAAGGCTTCGCCACAGATGGTGGGCTGTTTGTTTTACCGACGTTACCAAAAGTTGATTTGGATCAAATGCTGGCAACGAATTATCAAGGGCAAGCGAAAATCGTGTTAAGCGCCTTGTTGCCAGATTTTGAAGCTGAGGTGATCGATCAAGTGGTCACTGAAGCTTATGGAAAACAATGGGATGACGCCCGGATCACCCCACTTCAAAAATTAAACGATCAATATATTTTGGAATTATTCCACGGGCCAACCAGCGCCTTTAAAGATATCGGTTTGCAAGTCTTGCCGCGGTTGTTGCACAATGCTATCGATGCCCAAACCAAAGTCTTGATCCTCGCGGCAACCAGTGGCGACACTGGTAAAGCGGCGTTAGAAGGCTTTAAAGACGTGCCGCAAACTGGGATCGCCACCTTTTATCCCGATGGTGGCGTCAGCCCGATCCAAGAAAAGCAAATGCGGACCACTGGTGGGGAAAATACTCACGTTGCTGCGATCAAAGGCAATTTTGATGACGCGCAAACTGCCGTGAAACAAATGTTGAACAATGCGGAACTCGCAGCCAAACTCGGTTCAGTGAAATTATCCGTGGCCAATTCGATCAACATTGGGCGTTTGGCGCCGCAAGTGGTTTATTACTTCAATGCGTATCAACAATTAGTCCAAGCAGGCGCCATTCAAACTGGCGATGAAATCAACTTCACAGTGCCAACTGGGAACTTCGGGGATGTGTTGGCAGGGTATTATGCGAAATTAATGGGTTTACCGGTTAACAAACTGATCGTCGCGACGAATGCCAATTCTGAAGTGGCGGATTTCTTGAATACAGGCATTTACGATCGCAACCGCGACTTTATTAAAACAGTGTCACCTTCAATGGATATTCAAATTTCCAGTAACTTGGAACGCCTCCTTTTTTATAAGAGTGGTGGTGACAGTGCCTTAGTTGCCAAATTGATGCAAGATTTAGCGGAAACTGGTCGTTATCAAGTGTCTGCGGAATTACTTGATGCGATTCAACAAGATTTTGTCGCCGGATCTGCTAGCGATGATGATGTGCGCGACGCGATCGCTTCAGTGGATTCAAAGGTCGATTACGTGATGGATCCTCACACCGCCAACGGGTATGTGGTGCAACATCAGCTCAATGTGCCAGGGGTTACGGTATTGTTGAGTACCGCCAGTCCGTTTAAGTTCCCGCAAGTCGTAGCAGAAGCCGTGTTAAAGGCACGTTTTGAATCCGGTTTTGACGCCATGGCAGCATTGCGAGAGCAACGCCATTTGACGATCCCAGCCCCATTGGCCCAATTGCAACAATTACCAGAACGGTTTGATACAGTATTGAATCCAGAGGCCATGCCTGAATGGGTCGCGCAACTTGCAAAGGAGATGTGACGCGATGTTTAAAGTAACAGTACCTGCAACCAGTGCAAATCTTGGCGTTGGCTATGATGTGATGGGGTTAGCAGTCGATTTGTATTTAAATGTCGAATTTGCTGCGCAAGCGCAAGGCGTCACAATTTTAGGTGGCGACCCTAAATTTCAAAATGCTGATAATTTGATTTATCAAGCGTTTAAAAAAGGCTGTGCCGCTATCGGCAAGCCTGTGCCTGGCGTCCAAATGACCATCGACTGTGATATTCCAGATGCCCGCGGCTTAGGAAGCTCAGCAGCATGTATCGTCGCTGGATTAGCTGGGGCCAATTATTGGTTTGATTCACCATTAGATGATACTGAATTGTTAGCGTTGGCTACGGAAATGGAAGGCCATCCAGATAATGTCGCGCCAGCAATTTTTGGTGAGCTGACCGCGACGATTATGAATGGTAAGCAGCCAGTGGTCGCGCATTACCAAGTGGCAGACAAGTGGCAACTGGCTGTCGTGATCCCAGATTTGCCGTTAAGTACTGCCAAGGCCCGCGCCGTGTTGCCTAAGTCGATGAGTTATGCGCAAGCCAGCTATCAAATGGGACATTGCACGTTAGCCGCCACGGCCTTGGAACGCGGCGATGGTGCGCTGTTACAAGCAGCCTTACAAGATCAAATGCAAGAACCTTACCGGGCCAGCCTGATCCACGGCTTTACCGAAATCAAAAGCTTAGGGCAACAACTGGGCTTGAATGTCTTGATTTCAGGGGCAGGTTCCACAATACTTGCGATCGGCCAGGATGAACGAAAACTGCAACGCTTTTTACAAGTGGCCAAACGTGAACATCCTACTTGGCGCTGTCAACAAGTCGCGATTCAACAACGCGGCGCTCAGATCTCAGCTTTACAGGAAGTCGCTGAAGCATAAAAAGAAGCCTTTCGATCGTGATGTCGAAAGGCTTCTTTTTATGCGGTCGCGGCGTCATCTAAGCGCGGCGCCACTTGCCAGCTAGTATGCGGATTCGCCTGGATCAAGCCCATATCCGTGGTTAAAATAATCAAGCTTGCGCCAGAGGCAGCGACGGCTTCTTGCGCACTATTCAAAAACAAACGGGTTTCTTGTGCACCCATATTTTCTGGAAAATCTTGCATCAAGAGAAATTGGCGACCGGCCATCAACCCGCGAAAAAGTTGAATGTATAAACTTTGGGCAGGAGACAATTGTGTCGCATCGCCATCTAAAAACAGCGTATCCTTGCGCAAGGCCTCAGGAATCAAGGCAAAGGGGCGATGCTGGCCATTGATCAAAATATTACTACGGACGGTGAGATAAGGCACGATACCAGCATCTTTTTGAGAAATCATGGCCATATTTTTGGTCGCACCGTTTTTGATGAAGGCTTGGGCGTAAGTATCGAAGCATTTAGCCAAGGCTTGCGCGTCAGCAAAGTGAATGTAATACATGCCGGCAGGGGTGAATAAGTTGGTCAAAGCAGCTTCAAAGTGTTTAGATTTTTGGGATTGAAAAATGGCCATTTGACCACCTCCTGATCAATGGTGACGCAAACGTCGGCGCGTGCGCCAAATACTGAAAGAATAAACTATGGTTTGGGGGATCACTAAGGCACAGATCCCGCTTAAAAACGTGGTGGATAAACCGGTAAGCACGGTGTTTTCTGGACGCGGACCGACGCCACGATGTGGCACCACTAAGCTATCTTCTGAAAAGTCCGTAATGCGATGAGCGAAGAGCTTTTTGGTCAACTTGGCAAAGTTTGTAGCCGAGACTTGACCGCTGAGTTGTTGGTCCAAAAGCGTCGCATTGAGCTTGATCAACAGTTGATCTAAGACTTGGGTGAAGCACATCAACACGATCCAAGCAAAGCCGAAGCCGATGACGAACACCACGAGATTTTCAAGCAAGTACTGGCTGATAATGTCGGCACTACTTTTGCCGACTAACAAGTAAGCTGCGGTTTCTTGTTGGCGCTGTTTTGCTAAGAATATCGCAAACCCGAAGGCAATCACTGCTAACGCGATGATGCTCGCCCACCACCAATTGGTATATTGGACGTTGACGCCAGCATAAGCAGTTTGCACGGATTTGATCAAGCGGTCAGCAGATTTGATCGCTGACGTATCGAATTGTTGGAGCCGATTCTTGAAACCAGTTTGGGTGGTGAGATTGAGTTTGGTCGCGGTCAATAAGACCATACTGATGATGGTAAATAAACCACTGACTAGCAACCCGGCGAGATACGGCCGGCGATGGTAGCCGAGTGCTTTGATCGCTCTTTCTAAAAACCGCATGTCGTCACCTCACTGAATGATTTCAGTATAGACGCCAGTTTTGAACAAAATATGAACTTCCAGCGAATTCGGCATGGTTTTAAGATATTTCCCGGGAAATAAAAAAACGAGCCAGCGGATGCTGACTCGCGGGAAATTATTGTTCTTGGTCTTTGGTGCTCGAACTGGATTCGGATGACGAACTGCTGGAACTGCTATTTTTCAATACGCTCTTGGGGAACTTAGTTAAAATGCTAGGGTCGCTTTGCACTTCAGGCGCATCGGTGTGGAAATCGCCAACGGTAGTTTTATCGCCGTTTTGACTGTACAGGGACGTCGATTTGGTGCCAAGCGTCTTTTGCGTTTGCAAGACGTTGGTCAAGCTGTTGGCAAAGTTAGTTTGTTGCGGATCAACTGGAGTGAAGCCTTTTGGTACATAGAAGCGCAACAAGTTTTTTGACGCAACGGTGTCGGATAAACTCAATTCTTCATTGACTTGGTTTTGCTTGGCGTCGAGCTCTTGTTTTAAGCTGGCATTAGGCTTAATCTCTTTGCCGGTACGATTAAGGTAAACCGTATTACCGATCACTGTGTAGCGCGGTGTGACAAAGTTGTGATTGCGAAAGGCGACGGTTTGATCATGTTGCGCCGATAACAAGTCTGTCCCAAATTGCACGTAGTTTTTCGTGTTGACACCCAGCAAGTGAAGTAAGGTCGGCAGGACATCGATTTCCCCACCATAGGTATGCTTGATGCCGCCTTTAAGGCCTTCCATACTGAAAATCAACGGCACGCGCTGCATAGAGGCATCATCAAAGCTGGTCCAATCCGACGCTGATTTACCTAACAATGGCGCAAGCGTGGTGTTGCGGTCGTTTGAAATGCCATAGTGATCGCCATACATCATGACCAGGGAATTCTTGTATAGACCACTGGATTTCAAGTAAGCGAAGAATTCTTTTAACGCGGCGTCTAAATAATGCGCGGTGCGGAAATAACCATTGATCGTCGCATCATCGGTGCCAGCGTCTGGGAAGTCACTATCTTGATCAGAGACATAGAATGGATAGTGGTTGGTGGTGGTGATGATCTTACTATAGAAAGGTTGTTGCAGGCGCTCCATATATTTAATGGTTTCGCCAAACATCAATTTGTCTTTGATCCCATATTCTGTGGTTTGATCCGTGTCTTGGGCGTAGAAGTTGCCATCAAAGAAGTTCTGATATCCCAACGATTTATATACGTTGTCGCGATTCCAGAAACTGCCAGCGCCACCATGGAACACAGCAGTGGAATAGCCTTTGGTTTGATTTAAAATCGCTGGAGCGGCTTCGAAAGTGTTATCCGTGCCAAGCGACGTGAATAAACTCCCAGATTCCAAGCCGAACATGCCGGTTTCCAACATATTTTCCGCGTCTGAGGTTTTGCCGCCGCCGACTTGGTTGAAGAAGTTGTCAAAGCTCAAGGTGTTTTTATCTTTGACCAATGAGTTTAGAAATGGCGTGACTTCTTGACCGTCGATTTTCATGCCGATCAAGAATTGTTGGAAGGATTCCAAGTGAATGATGATCACATTTTTACCATTGGCGACGCCGGCGTATTGGACGTTCGGCGCAGCGTAATGGCTCTTCGTATAATCGAGCACTTTATCCATATCCGACGCGTCGGCGCTGGCCCGGACTTGGGAATTCTGGGCAGTTTTGACGCCGTCGTACAGCGTGAATGGCGCCAAGCCTAAGTATTTAACGATATAGTTGTGATCAAAAGTTCGCGTTAACAAATTCGGGCGATTGAGTTCGGCGACTGCCATATTCACCGCAAATACGGCGACTGCCACAGCAGAAATCGCTTGGGGTAAATGGTAGCGCGGGGCACGTCGATCGAGGCGTAAGCCAAAATGCGGCCAACGCAAGGGTTGACTTTGGAGGTAGCGGAAGATGTTCCACAACGCGTAGCCGATCAAAATCAACACCACCACGATAATATCGATGCCGTATACCACATCCCGCGGGATCATCATATTCATGGAACTGGCGCCGAGGCCTTGGGCAACTTTAGAAACGCCAAGCATGGTGGTGATGGTTAAAAAGTCACTGAATTCGCGATAGTACAAGACATTGGCAAACAATAATAAATTCAATGCCAAATACACCACGATGCCGATTGCATAAGCGCGGCGTGGATGTTTCGGATACATGGCTAGCGACAACAATAAGGCGCTGGTGCCAATGGGATTGAGTAAAAGTAATGCTTGTTGAATGAAGCCTGTCGCCCCTAAACTAAAATCGACATAATAGGCAAAAATCGTTTTTAGCCAGATCAAGCCAAGCAAAATTGCTAAAAAGCCCAATCGCGTGGTGCGCAGGCGTTGGAAAATTTTCAAGAGGAGCCTCCATAAGCCTTTGTCTTCCATATTGTACCTGTGCAGCTGACCTTGGGCAAATTTCCACGGGAGTTTAATAGAAGTCTTAAGTTAATCGCCCTCGTATCCAACTCAGTGGTCGCTCTGTTACAATATGGTCAACGGAGGAGTGCGAATGCTGTTTTTAGGACCCATTTATCGCGCGGTCGCCGACAGTCGCTTAGGCGATGTCAACCATTGGCCGTTATTGCGTTTAGTTTTTTATTCATTAGATAAAACCATTTTATATTTACTGATCGCCTTAGCCGTTCGATATTTGTGGCACTTCCTTCGACATGAGCCGATGAAACTTGGTCATGAGATCAAAGTCGCCCTGTTTATCGCGTACATTATTTTGTTATTAGCGCTGACCGTGTTTCGCGATGTGTACTATCCTTGGCAGTTGGTGTTTCACTGGCATCGCAGTCTTGCCGTCATCAATACCGAACCCTTGGTGCAAACCATCAAGCTTTGGTACGGCACCACGCGGTTTGATTTTTGGTATCAGTCCGTCGGCAATGTGTTGTGGTTTTTGCCTTTTGGTTGGGGGATGGCCAGCTTAACCAAAAGATACGGGTTCTTTCGCGTGGGGATCCGCGGGTTAGCGTTAAGCTTATGTATTGAATGTTTACAATTTCTGCTGATCTCAGGCGTCGCTGACATTGATGATGTGATCTTCAATGTGACTGGAGCACTGTGCGGTTACTGGTTGTATCGGCTATTTCATCCTAGACGCTAGCAGTCGAAACTTGCGGGTTTCGGCTTTTTTTGCGCCGTTTTTTGCCGGGAAGGGGTAAATTTGACTTCAAATTTTGCA
The DNA here is from genome assembly GCF_001435035.1 of Lacticaseibacillus manihotivorans DSM 13343 = JCM 12514. Taxonomy (GTDB): domain Bacteria; phylum Bacillota; class Bacilli; order Lactobacillales; family Lactobacillaceae; genus Lacticaseibacillus; species Lacticaseibacillus manihotivorans. The sequence goes on along the minus strand of NZ_AZEU01000176.1, from coordinate 10,524 downwards.
AAAGGCGCAAAGCTTGGTATGCTGATGACGACATAAGATAATGGCTGAATTTTCATAGATTCAATAACGAATCAGTTGATACTTAAGTTTTTAAGCTTTCTGAAAGTCGAAAGTTTTCATCCAAGTTAATGAAAACATTCAGTGACACCCGTCAATAATCCGGCGAAAAAGTGCTGATTTATAACTTTTTTTCAGGACTTAACGGGTGGCTGAAAAGAGATACAACCGTTGGCGAGTTTTGGGCGTTTATGCTTGTTAATGACGGAATTGGTCTGTTAACAATAGCGGTTTCAGTATCCGCTTGCATACCCGAAACGGCGCTATTTCAAGGTTGAAATGAAAACGAAATCAAGATAAAATAACTACTTGTGGTTTTTAAATGTAAAATCTTGAAATCCGTAATTTATAAATTTTCTAATTGGAAAGAGGAGAGGTAATGGCGATCATTATTGCACTGATCCCAGCAATCGCATGGGGGTCTATTGGTTTAGTAAGTGGCAAACTTGGCGGTAACGCTTATCAACAAACGTTAGGGATGACTGTCGGGGCCTTGTTCTTCGGCATCGGCACTTGGTTATTTGCGCATCCGGTGATGGATACGAAAGTTTGGCTGTTAGGCATTTTGTCCGGGTTATTCTGGGCTTTAGGACAAAGCCAACAGTTCCAAGCGATGAAATATATCGGGGTTTCCATGACGGTCCCAATGTCCACTGGGATGCAACTGGTGGCTTCTACATTAGCCGGGGCTTTGTTGTTCGGCGAATGGAAAACGGGCAAAATGGTCGCCATGGGCTTGTTAGCCTTAGTTTTACTGGTGGTTGGGGCAACGTTGTCCTCTCGCAAAGAAAAAACTGGCGAATCCAGCGCTTCCGGTAACTATGTCAAAGGGATCCGCACCTTGCTGATTTCGACTGCTGGTTATGCCGGCTACACGATCGTGGTCAACGCCGGTCACCTCGGCGCAACGGCTGTGGTGATGCCACAAGCCGTCGGGATGCTCGTTGGGGCCTTATTGTTCTCTATCGGCCATGACGCCTTTGCCAAAGCCACAGCCAAAAACATCGTTACCGGTTTGTTCTGGGGCACTGGGAATGTGTTCATGTTGATGGCGATGAGTTCTGTCGGCTTGGCGATCGCATACTCGATGTCACAAATGGGGATCGTGATTTCCACTTTCGGTTCCATTTTCTTACTCGGCGAACGCAAGACCCACAAGGAAATGACTTGGGTCACATGGGGCGCAATTTTGATCATTGCCGGTGGCGTGGTCCTCGGAATGATGAAATAATACCTATATAAGAAGCCGTTAATGTGAACATTTACAAAAATGTCGCGTTGGCGGCTTGCTTTTTGAAAGTCTAGTGTTTAAAGTTTAAAATGTAAATGACTGAAAATTTAGGAGGAACGCTGAATAATGGCTACTATTTCATTTGACGCATCAAAGCTGACCCCGTTCGTACATGACAACGAACTTGGCCAAATGCAGGCACTGGTTACTGCCGCAGACAAGGAATTGCGGGAAGGTACTGGCGCTGGCGCCGATTTCCGTGGCTTTTTAGATTTACCAGTGAACTATGATAAGGACGAATTCGCCCGCATCAAAGCCGCTGCTAAAAAGATCCAATCTGATTCTGAAGTATTTGTTGCCATCGGTATTGGTGGTTCCTACTTAGGTGCCCGTATGGCGTTTGACTTCTTGTCACACACCTTCCGCAACTACGAACCAGGCCGTAAGCTTCCAGAAGTTTACTTTGCTGGTAACTCCATTTCTGGTAACTACTTAGCTGATTTGATCGAACAAATCGGCGATCGCGACTTCTCTTTGAACGTGATCTCCAAGTCTGGTACCACTACTGAACCTTCTATCGCCTTCCGCGTATTGAAGGCTAAGTTGATCGAAAAGTATGGTAAAGAAGCAGCCAAGGGCCGTATCTATGCCACGACTGATCGCGCTAAAGGCGCTTTGAAGTCCGAATCCGACGCTGAAGGCTACGAAGAATTCGTTGTGCCTGATGACTTAGGTGGTCGTTACTCTGTACTTTCTGCTGTTGGCTTGTTGCCAATCGCCGTTGCCGGTGGTGACATCGACAAACTCATGGAAGGCGCTGCTGCCGGCCGTGAAGAATACAAGTCCGATGATTTGGCAGAAAACCAAGCTTATCAATATGCTGCTTACCGCAACATTTTGTACCGCAAGGGCTTCACCACTGAATTGCTTGAAAACTACGAACCAACCTTGCAATACCTTGGCGAATGGTGGAAGCAATTAATGGGCGAATCCGAAGGTAAAGACCAAAAGGGTATCTACCCATCAAGCGCCAACTTCACCACTGACTTGCACTCCTTGGGCCAATACATCCAAGAAGGCTTGCGCAACTTGATGGAAACTGTGGTTTGGGTTGAAAACCCAGCCAAGGATGTCACCATCCCAGTTGAAAAAGGCTCCCTTGATGGCCTTGAATTCCTCGAAGGCAAGAAGATGTCTTACGTTAACCGTAAAGCCTACGAAGGCGTTGTCTTAGCCCATACCGATGGTGGTGTGCCAGTCATGACTGTCTCCATCGACAAGCAAGACGAATTCACGTTAGGCTACTTGATCTCCTTCTTCGAATACGCTGTTGCGGTTTCTGGTTACTTGAACGGTATCAATCCATTCAACCAACCAGGTGTTGAAGCATACAAGCGCAACATGTTTGGTTTGCTTGGCAAGCCTGGCTACGAAGATTTGACTAAAGAATTAAACGCTCGCCTGTAATTTTATAGTTGAGTGAATAAAAGCCCCAGCATCAAGTTCGCCGGTTAACGGTGAGCTGATGCTGGGGCTTTTTATTAGTGAGATATTCAAAAATGACTTCGTGGTCAAAAGTCGCTAAAAGCATGGTGAAGATGAATTGTTGAATTCTAGTGTAAAAGTATTGTGATTATCGTTTGGTAAAGTTAGCAGATGACATGCCAGCGATAACAATTTGATCTCCCTTTTTCAATTTGACATTGATTTTTGGAACTTCGCCAGAAGAAGTGTCAGTGCCAAGAATTTCGTTCACTTCAGTTCCAAAGGGATTTTTTGGATGAATGAAGAAATTACCTGAAGTCCCATTAGCAGCGGAGACGGTATATTTTCCCTTTTTAATATCTTTGCCAACAGTCCAGTATCCGGTACCTAGCTTGGTCGTGTTCTTTTTGTTACGGACAGTTACAGGTACGAAATGAGCGGATGTCATCCCTGAGATTTCAACTTGATCGCCTTTTTTAAAGGTTGCAGTCACTGAAGGCGTTTCTGATACGTCATCTGTACCGAGAATTTCATTCACATCCTGCCCGCTAGATTTTTTTGGATGGTTAAAGAAATTACCGCTTCCTGAAGTTGCACTTACAGTATAACGACCTGCTTTTACGTCTTCGCCAACAGTGTACGTTCCTGGAATCAAGGTTGCTTCTTGTGCTTTGGCTTGGGTGGTGATCGATGGGACTGTGATTGCACCAAGTCCAAGTGAAAACGTTGCTAGGAAGACTCCTAGTAGCGTTTTGATTGATTTTTTCATTACGGTTCCCCCAAAATTTATTCCCAACAGCTTTTAACGTGGATCAGGTCGCACATCAACTCTCACTAATTATTTATTATAAACCGTGGGCAGATCAAGTGCTATTAATTCGTGTTCAGATCATCTGCGCACGATGCAGCAAAATTTGACTTTTCTTAAGGATAGAGACGTCATACTTGTACCAGCTCTCGCCTTGTGCTAGCGTGAAAGTAATAAATCAGAATGGGTGATCGTATGTTAAATATTGGTGTCGTCGGACTGGGCAACATTGCACAAAAGGCTTATCTGCCAGTTTATGCGGAATTACAAGATCAAGCGCAGTTTTATTTGGTCAGTCGCGACTTGCAAAAAGTGACCCAGATCGCCAACAAGTACCACATGGTGGCAGCTGGCACCGATTTGGATGCGCTGGATAACCTGCAACTCGACGCTGTTATGATCCATGCGGCTACCAGCGTGCATTATGAAATGGTGAAGCACTTTTTGGCGCGAAATGTGAATGTCTATGTCGATAAGCCTTTGGCCACCAATATGGATCAAGTCACCGAATTGTACTTGTTGGCCGCTCAACATCAAAAGTTGTTAACCGTGGGCTTTAATCGCCGTTTTGCGCCAGCGATCAAGACGTTGATCGATATGCCAGAAAAGAATCTGATCACGGTCACTAAAAATCGCGTTGCCAGTCCTCAACCACCAAAAGAAGCCATTTTTGACTTGCTGATCCATCCATTGGATACAGCATTAGCTTTGGCTGGTTTCCCAAGTGAACCAACTGCGCGCTATACAATGCATGCAGACAAAGACGGTGCGTTGGAACAAGCGTCTGTGACCTTTATGGGTAGCGGGATGCGCGGCGAAGCGTCGATCAATATGGTTGCTGGTACCAACTTGGAAGAAGCCACAGTAGGTACGCCAAATGGCTTATTTCGGGTGCAAGACTTGGCAACCAGTCACACCTATCACGGGACGAGTCATACAGAAATCGCCAGTCCTGATTGGCAGCCAATGTTAGAAACGCGCGGCTTTGCGCCATTGGTACGGGCATTCTTTGACGCGGTAGCCAACTCAGGTGAAAACCCAGTCGCGCCAGCAACGAGTCGTTTGACACATCAATTACTTTGCGATATGGTGGCACAACTGCAAGCCTAAGCATTAAAAAAACCGACGCATAGTCGGTTTTTTTAGTGCTTCTTGCTTTTGATAATGACTAAAATGCCACTGGCCATGGCGATGGCACTAGATACCAGTGAGACTGCGCCAGCCGCAGTGGCGACGATGCCCCAAGGTTTCGTGTTATGTTTCATGATCGGCCTCCAAGCGTTTTCCCCATTGTAAAATTAATCAGCGTAAGGCGCAAGGAGGCGCTGCCAAGTGTCGGCATCTTCAGTGGGGCAGGCATCAGAAATCGCTGAATCTAGCGTGACGTTGCCATCGGCGGACACGGCATAAGCGATGAACACCGCTGGCATAGCGTCTTCGTCGAGACTATGGATCTGCCCGATATGACCGGGTTTGAGGTGACTTTGAAAATGTTCAACTGCTTGGGTCAACGACATGGGTTTGACAACATCAGAACATTGATAACGCATCATCAACACCTCCTGCATTAAGCATAGCAAAATTCAAGGGACTAGTGCACGCGGGAACCATTTTGGAAAACTTGTTTGTCAGTTTGCATCAACGCATGAATATCTGTGAGCGGATCTTTGGCTAAGACTAGAAAGTCTGCAGCATGACCTGGTTGCAAGGTGCCGCGTTGCTGGTCAACTTTCAACAACTGGGCAGCTTTGATTGTTGCGCCTTGCATCGCTTGTAAAGTAGTGGCGCCGCATTCGTCCACCCATAACGCGAGTTCTTCTTGCGTCCCGCGATCAAAACGATTGAATGGCGTGCCAGCATCTGTACCACACACTACGTTCAAATCCGTTTTGAAGACCATTTTCAAATGATCAAAAAAGTCGTCGCGTACGGCATCATTTTTGCGGGTCATATATGCGGGTAACGTTTCGCGGCCGTAGCGGCTGATGGCCACTGGCGCATTAAGAGTTGGCACTAAGTATTGATGATGGGCGATCATCGATTGGACTTGGTGTTCGTCGATGTAAATGCCGTGTTCGATCGAATCCACACCAGCGTCTAAGGCATTTTGAATGCCGGCGTGGCCTTGAGCATGAGCGGCGACGGTACGATGTTTGTTGTGGGCTTCTTCGACAGCCACAGCCATTTCTGGTACGGTCAGTGCAGTGTCATCAATTGAATCATTGGGGGACATGACGCCACCAGTCGCCATGACCTTGATATTATCGGCGCCGAGCTTGATCGCTGTGCGCACGGCTTTGCGCATTTCGTCAGGGGAGTCGACGAGATAAGACATGTTGCTTTCTCCGTTGACGCCTTCGACAAAATCACCATGGCCGCCTGTCATCGACATTGGTCGGCCACTGGGGACGATGGTCGGCAGGGGTTCACCGACTTGTTTGCCAAGTTGTTTGAGTTTGATATCGACATTAAAGGCACAACCACAATCGCGCACGGTGGTCACCCCTGCGGCTAGTAGTTGGCGTGCCGCTTTGATGGCATTGACGGCGACTTCAGTTTCGCTGCGATGGTCTAAATTGTTGCGCTCTGGATCCATCGACAAGTGCACATGTGCGTTGATCAAGCCCGGGATGACAGTTTGGCCATTTAAATCAACTAAGTCATCCTCTGGTTGTAATGGCGCATCGCCAGTTCCTGTTGCTGTGATCTTACCAGCTGCCACGCCAAACCAAGCATTTGAGGTAGTGGCTTTTTCGGTGCCGGTCCATAAATTGCAATTCGTGTAGTAAGTTGTCATCTCATCGCCTCAAACGTCACGGTACGCCAAGGCAAGGGACGTGTCAATCAAATGATGAGGCAATTGAAGAAACACTTTTGTGGCCCAATAGAAAATATATACCAATTTATATTTTTAAAAAATGTGATCTATTATACGGCAATTTGCTTTAGTGTCATGATACGAAACACTTAAATCTTTTTTTCTTGCGTTTTTGCTTTTTCGGTGGTACATTATCGCTAGGAGAAGTGATCAGCTTAGCGCAGGCTGACCGTACCACTTCACGCTGCGGGGGAAGACCCAAAGCTAAACCAATGAGACGATCCCACAGTAGCTTGGGCTTAACTGTCGAATGCTGCTGGATCTCTAGTTTCAGAGTGCCGGCATAGAAGGGTCTCACTTGGGTGGACTCATATCAGTAACTGCTGGGAGAACCATCCTCATGGCAACATGGGAAGCCAGTCGACGACTGTGTGCGAAAGGCAATGCTAGCTGATTAGCAATGAAAGGGCTAAGGGCCAAGAACCCAAGGCTCGCAGTAGCGTACTTGAGCAATAATTGGTTGAACTGCATGAACGTAATTGAATTGGCGTTAAAGCCGCAGGTCCACGAAATAGGCAACTGTTTCGTGGATTTGTTGTGCCTTGGAATATATCGTGCCATTGAGGTTAAAAACTGCTGACGGGTTGGGCAATCGTTGGCTGATGCGAGATTGTTTCTCACGAAATGAGACATCAAAAAAGCCGTCATCTCAATGCTTTTCAGCATCGGGATGACGGCTTCATTCGTTCTTTAATTGGGTAGATAGGGATCGAACCTATGATTATGGATTCAGAGTCCACTGCGTTACCACTTCGCTACTACCCAATAAGTTTTTCAACAAGAAATAGTTTACAAAAAATCCACTGAACTGTCAATGTAAATTTACTCGCTGAAAGCCTGATTTAGAACACCGTGATCAACATTTTCACGCCAAAAAAGATCACGACGATGCCTAGAAAGATTCCTAATGGCCGGTCCAATTTCTTGAAATCGATACGCGTTAACACTAATGGCGTCGAAATCGAGCCAATAATGGCACCAATCATCAGCGTCAGTCCTGCCGACCAAGCAATTGAACTGGTTAACAAGTGGCTGATAAAGCCGACGAACGACATAGCACATAGCACATAGGTCGTAGTCCCGGCTGCTTCAAAGGTCGTCAGTCCCATCATCGATAAGCCAGCAACAGTTGTGGCGCCACCACTGAGCCCACCTAATCCCACCATCAAACCGCTGAGAATCCCCAATAAATAGGCAATCAATGAGCTTCGATGCGGACGGGAAGGTGTTTGTTGGTGGCGAAGATTCTTTCGTAGCACGATCAAGCCCATGACCGTCAAAAGTAAGCCGATTACGATGGTGTAGCTTTTTTCAGGAATATAGCGGCTCAATAGCGTTCAGATAATGATGCTTGGAACTGCGGCGATGATGAGCTGATTCCCGATTTTGAAATGAACGTTGTGAATATGAATTTGCGTGAGCGTGCCAAAAAATAAAGCGGGTAACGCGACAAATAATGAAGTTGAAACAGCAGTCGCGGTGCTTAGTTGACCGCTTAAAACGCCGAGATAAAGCGAAGCACCGCCGCCACCGATCAAACTGACAAAGATTCCGATCAACAAACCGAATAAAATATTTTCCAAATGATCGCCTCCAGAACAATCCTCGTGTATAATAAACGGAGAGATGTCCGTTTGTCAACTGGAAAGGATCAATATGCGTCAAGATGCGATCGAAAATCAACAAGAAATTCTCAAATGTGCCAAGCAATTATTTGCCGAAAAAGGGGTGCAGGCAGTCAGCATGAATCTCATTGCCAAAACCTTAGGCATCGGTGCAGGCACCTTGTATCGGCACTATGCCAACAAATCGATGTTGTGTATGGCGTTGGTTTATGACGACTTGGCCCAGTTTATTGAAACTAGCCAGCAGTATTTGGCGCAGGATCATCACACGCCGCGGCATCACTTCGAGCAGATTTTAACCTGGTATCTTAAATTTCGAGAAGCCAACAAAGCCTTATTAATGGATGTCGATGCTGGTAATGTGGCCACTAGCGGGAGTTATTTTTATACCAGTGAAAGTTATCAGGCTGTGGTGGGCGTTTTTGCTGAAGTCTTGGCGGACAATTCCCCTGAGCTCAATCAACAAGCTTGCCAGTTTCGTGCCGATATGTTGATCGCGATGCTGAAAAGTGATGCCTATGCGTATCAGCGCCATACGCGACATCTTGATCAACAGCAGCTGGTCACCGCGATCACGGCTTTATTTTTAGCGGCGTCATGATGGTGGCAACCGGTTTACGTGGAGATTACGGTTGTGTAACGCAGGTGCCAAAACCGCAAAGTGGGGGTACACTTAAGGAAGACTTTGGAAAAGAGGGGCACTATATGAAAATTGAATCAGCCTGCACGTCGATTTTGGTCGGGAAAAACGCTAGCATCGATGGCACAACCATGATTGCGCGCAACGACGACACTTTCCACGTTTTATCCCCACATCGTTTTTACATGCATCCCGCATGGAAAGGGGAAAAAGGCTTAACGGTCAAATCCCCACTCAACAAGTTTGAAGCGACTTTGCCAGAAAACGGCTACCGCTACAACGCTGTGCCAAACGTGGACACGGAACATGAAGGTGACTACGAAGAAAGCGGCATTAACGAAAAGAATGTCGCCATGTCCGCCACTGAATCCACTTATGGCAATGAACGGGCGTTGGGGTACGATCCGTTAGTGGTCGACGGGTTGGATGAAGACTTGATGGTCAACATGGTGTTACCATTCATCGAATCTGCGCGCCATGGGGTCGAATACTTAGGCCAATTGATCAAACAATATGGCTCACCTGCTGGCAACTCGGTACTATTCTCTGATAAAGACAACGTTTGGTATATGGAAATCGTCACTGGCCATCACTGGGTGGCCCAACGCATTCCAGATGATGCTTATGCTGTCGCTGCTAACCAAGTGGCCATTCAACAAGTCGACTTCAACGATCCAGACAACTTTATCTGGAGTGAAGGTATTCAAGAATTCGTTGAAGAACATCACTTGAACACCGACAAGGAAGGCTTCAACTTCCGCCACATTTTTGGCACGATGAATGAAAAAGATCGCCATTACAACACGCCTCGCGTTTGGTATGCGCACACGATCTTAAGCCCAGATCTGGACGATCCGCAAAATCCAGAATCTGCCGACTTGCCATTCATTATGCACACTAACCACTTGATCACACGTGAAGACATCGCTCAAGTGCTCGGCTCTCACTACAACGAAACCGAATTTGATCCATTGGGCCACGGCTCTGACGCAGACAAGTATTGTTATCGTCCGATCGGCTTAAACCGCACGCAAAACTCTCATATTTTGCAAGCCCGCGACGGAGCCGAAAGCATCATGTGGTTGAACATTGGGGTGCCAACGTACAGTCCATATGTGCCGTTTTACACCAATGCGCAAGATACGGATCCTTCCTACAATCAAACGCCAATGGAATTTGACGTGGATAAGGATTCCGCTTACTGGATGCATCGCGAACTTGGGATGTTAGTGGAAAGCCACTACAACCACTTCATCCAACAAAACCGCGATTACTTGACGGAACTCAATCGCCGCTTCCGCGTGCATATCGCAGAAACTGATGCCGCCACGGCAGAATTAACTGGTGATGAATTGACTGAAGCGTTGACCGCAGCCAACTACAAGTTAGTGGCGATGGTCAAAGCGGAGACCAAGAAGCAAATTGCCAGTTACGTCATGCAAGGGCTTGAATTGAGCAAGTTGACCTTCAACATGGATAAGAACCTGTAATTTCAAGAGAAGAATGAGAAGTCAAAGCCGAGTGCTTTGGCTTTTTTTCTTGAGCGAAAAAAGCTCCGAAACGCTGAATTATCAACGTTTCGGAGCTTTCATTTTAGTTTAAGATCACCCGTACGGGAGTCGAACCCGTGATTCTTGGCTGAGAACCAAGCGTCTTAACCACTTGACCAACGGGCAATAAGCGCGATCAAGAACACTAAACAGTTTACAGGATTATCCAAAATTGTCAAGTATCCTCGGCGCTAAGTATGTGTCAAGTCTTTCTCGGTTCCACTAATTGAACTATTCTTTTTTGCTCGAC
>NZ_AZEU01000175.1 GCF_001435035.1 Lacticaseibacillus manihotivorans DSM 13343 = JCM 12514 | reverse complement strand
TTTTTCTACCGTTAGTCAAGTACTAATCTTGATTTAACGGTATTTTCTTTGCCCTTATATTTCCACAGAAGGCTCAGATATTGGTTCCATCCTGCAAGATGATTCATACTTTGGGGATTCGGGGTAATTCAAATAAGCCTATGAGTTATTCCATTTTTTTACTCAGAGGATTACACTATTCACGTAACGGGATGCTTTGGCGCTAGACGTCGTATTTGAACATCTCGTTGTTTGTCACTAGGTGGTAAATCGTACGTAGTAGGCGACCCATTGCAGCGACGGTAACTTTCTTTGTGCCCACGGCTTTGCCGTTGACCTTAGGAAGTTTCTTTTTATGTTCGCGATAATAGTCGTTGACTCGACTTGGCTGATAACGACCAGCACTAACAATGTTGGCAATTGCGCGAAATAGGATCGCACGTGCTATATGGTCGCCACGCTTACTGATGTGATCAGTGGCGATGAAGTTGCCGGATTCATAGTGACGCAGGTCAATCCCGACAAAGGCATTCAACTTGTTGCTACTGCCAAAGCGGCGAATATCACCCAACTCACCAATGAGGCGTACTACAGTCTTCTCGGCAAAGCCTGGAATACTCATAAGCACTTCAAACTCTGGAAGTGGTTTGGCTAACTTAACCATCTTGGCGATGATTTCGTTCTTCTTCGTATCCAAGCGTGCAACTTGTTCGCTATGATAGCGAGTTTCATCGACATCTGGCGCTTCAACGACGCTGCCTGGAAACGAAGCCTGTCCCAGTGTGAACAGCTTCTTGGCGATGATTGTGGCCCTCGTCACCGAAATGTGGGCACCGCTTTCTTTCAGTTGGGTTGCGAGCTCTTCTACGGTCATGTTGTTAAGCAGATCGGGGTGAGGCATCGTTGCTACAATATGCCAGTAAAGTTTCCCAGATGGCTTGTCGAGAATCCCTTCAAGCTCCGGAAAGGTCATCTGAAGGCTCTTGTGCAGGCGATTCTTCTCGGTCACAAGATCTGAGTTGATCTGTTCATAGAAGCGACTGAGGTCCATCAGATCGCGATAAACTGGCTTTTGGTAGTAGGTCAGTCGACGCTCGAAGATAAACTGCGTGTCCGCTAAATTCACGGCATCGTTCTTGTCAGTCTTGCGAGTGCGTAATCCATCCAATTGCTTCTTTGCGGCCAGCGGGTTAAGCATCGTATAACGATAGCCGTTCTCTTCTAAAAAGCGACTGAGCCGCTTAGAATAAACGCCCGTAGCTTCAAAGACAATCTGTGGTTCAGAGTATTCTTGAAGTCGTTTGAGCAGTTCTTGAAACCCAAACCAATTATTGTTGATCTTGCTTTGCCAAACGAGCACCCGGTCAACGTTCTCGGCAATCGCCGAGGTGTCTTTGCTTACATCGATACCAAATACTACAGTCAATCTAAACACCCTCCTTTATGGTTTTTTATTGCGTAAAGTACCATCAATAATCTAATTTTCAATACCCGACCTCGAAGGCCAACAGACTATGAACAGAGTTTCTGATGGTACAGTGAAGTTGCCATTTTGTGTTGCGACGTCAAGCGTCAAAAACCACGCGGCATGTTAACTTCACCACCACTTTAACAGAAAACAAAAGTGGCGAAGAAAGATTCCGTCGAATCAATCTTCGCCATTAAGCTTAGTCTGTTTG
>NZ_AZEU01000020.1 GCF_001435035.1 Lacticaseibacillus manihotivorans DSM 13343 = JCM 12514 | reverse complement strand
GATTCAAAGTATTCTTTTAAGGTGCGGCTTGTCCGGAGGGCAAGGATTTCACCAAGCGTGTGCGAAGTACTGTCACACCAAATAAAGCTCATCTTGTCCGTGGATTTGAATTCATCAAATGCCATGTGTGGGGGCAACCATTGCGTTTGGTAATTGTGATGTTGTTTAGCTTCGGCGTCGACGATCCGTTGGACGGTCTTATCTGAAACGAAGTAGCGACGGGCAATGTCCTTGAGTGAGATATTGGTCATTGCCTCTGAAAGAATCATCTGTCGAACCGGTTGCGAGATCTGGCAGTTCTGCCATACATACGGAGAGTGCGCGCTAAAAGTCGTCAAACAAGCCTCACAGCGGTATCTTTGACGCTTGAGGAGAATATAAGCTGGCCGAAAGCCCGCGGATGGTGCGATGATTCTCACCTTTTGTGTTCCGTATTTCACGATTTTGTCGGCGAAGCCGCAATTAGCACAATG
>NZ_AZEU01000174.1 GCF_001435035.1 Lacticaseibacillus manihotivorans DSM 13343 = JCM 12514 | reverse complement strand
TTTATTTTGTCTGAGTGCTAACGATAGTGGCTAACTTGATTGTAAAACGCGGGGTCGTTTTTCACCGTGTTAACTGGGGCAATGCTTGCGCCGGCGTTACCCGCGATTCAACAAAGTTATCCGCAAGTTTCAGCGTTTTGGATTCAAAGCTTGTTGACCTTGCCATCGTTGTCGTTATTGCTGATGCTTATGATTGCGCGGCATTTGCCTGGAACGAAGAAACAACAAGTCATCGTCGGCTTATTGATCTATCTAATTGGCGGATTGATGCCGATTTTACCATTGCCGTTTATGGGTTTAGCACTGGCCCGATTGCTTTCAGGGCTAGGGTTGAGTTTGTTTACCGGCCCTGCCATTAGTTTGATCGGGGATCATTATCCTGAAGCGCAAACTCGGCGACAGCTTTTAGGCTGGGCTTCTGCTGTGACGTCTGGTGGAACGATCAGTGCCGTGTCGCTATCTGGTTGGTTAGTCGGGCATGATTGGCATTGGGTATTTGGCTTATATGGCGCAGCGATAGTGCCATTGATTTTGATTTGGTGTTGGTTACCTGAAACCACCCACAAAGCATCGCATACTGGACAACCGTTTAAACTGTCGGTGGGATTGGTAGTGACTTATGGCTTGAATTTGAGTTGGAATGCGTTATACTTTATCATCCCGACCACGATTCCATTTTATTTTCAAAGTTGGTTACATGATGCCAACGCCAGTCACGCTGGGCTGTTAATGGCAGGGGTGTCGGCGGTAGCCTTAGTCGTGGGGATGAATTATGTTCGCATTAAGTTGCCAGCGCGTGAGAAGCTCGTCAGTGTGTTTGGCGTCCTTATGCTGGCTGGTGGCTTTTTATTGGGGCATCTGGAAATCTGGGCGATGGTGTTTGCCGGATTTGGGGTGGCGCTTGCGATGCCAGTTTTCAATGAACGGGTGATTGCCCAAACGCAGCCAGTTGATCGTGACCATGCGTTGAGTATCGGATATGCGATGGTATTTGCGGGACAATTGGTGTCCCCGTTTATTTTTAGTGGCTTAAGCATCGCCCAACGCATATGGGGGATGACGTTTGCGGCGTTGGCGCTCAGTGTGATCGCATTGAGCCGGCGCTTGCAGGTTGCGACCCCTTAAACAATTAAGTATAATAGTAAGCAAACAATTGTTTGTGGAGGCAAGAACGTGGCGTCAGAACACATTGAACACAAATTAGCCTTATTACCTGATTTGCCAGGCAGTTATCAAATGAAAGACGTCAATGGCAAGATCATTTATGTGGGCAAAGCCAAGAATTTGAAGAATCGCGTCCGCAGTTACTTCAAGTCCTCACACGACGGCAAAACGGCCCAACTGGTGTCAAATATTGCGGATTTTGATTACATTGTGACCTCTAGTGACAAAGAAGCCTTTTTGCTGGAAATCACCTTGATCCAAAAGTGGCAACCTTATTACAATATCAAGCTGAAAAAAGGCACGGGCTATCCCTACATTAAGATCACCAATGAGCGCGATCCGAAAATGGAAATCACCGGTGACATTAAAAAAGACAATGCTTATTACTTTGGCCCATATCCTAATGTCTATGCCGCGCAAGAAACCATGCACTTTCTGCAAAAAGTGTATCCACTGCGGCGCTGCAACGGTTATCAAGGTCGACCGTGTTTGTATTATCACATGGGCCAATGCCTCGGCGCTTGCTGGCGAGAAGTTCCACAAGCTGAATACGATGCGCAAATCGCTAAGATCAAAAGCTTTCTAGATGGCAATACTGCCAAAATCGTCAAGCAGTTAAATCATCAAATGACTACTGCCGCTGAAAACCTGGAATTTGAACGGGCGGCAGAAATTCGCGATCAACTCAAATACATCGACATCACGGTTGAAAAGCAAAAAATAATTTCCAATGACAAAACTCAGCGGGATATTTTTAACTTCTATATGGACAAAGGCTGGTTGTCGATTCAGATCTTTTTCATTCGCCAGGCGCGCTTGATGAAGCGGGAAAGCCGGCTTTTTCCGATCACCGGGTCTGCTGATGAAGAATTTGAATCGTTCATCTTGCAGTTTTATCAACGAAAAAATGCCATTCAGCCCAAAGAAGTGCTGGTCCCTAAAGGCATCGACGCCAATTTATTAGAGTCAGCGTTGAATATTCCAGTGCGCATTCCGCAGCGCGGCGAGAAAAAATCCTTAATGGATCTCGCCCATCAAAATGCCCAACTCAAGCTGGAAGAAAAATTCCGGCTGTTGGAATTGGATAACCGCACCACAGTCGGCGCGAATAATGAAATTTTCGATGCTTTGGGCTTGCCACATGGGCATGTGATGGAGGCGTTTGACCATTCGCACATTCAAGGGGCTGATCCCGTTTCCGCGATGGTGCAATATGTCGATGGCCAACCGGAGAAAACCAATTACCGCAAATATAAGCTGGCGCAAGACGAAGGGGACCATTCGGCCAATGAAGATGCCAATACCCGTGAAGTGATTCGCCGGCGGTATTCCCGGTTGTTGAAAGAACATGCCGCCTTGCCTGACTTGATCTTAATGGATGGTGGCGCCATCGAAATGAACGCGGCTAAAGATGTCCTAGAAAACGAATTGAACTTGGATATTCCGGTAGCCGGCATGGTCAAAAACAACAAGCATAAGACGGCAGCGTTGTTGTTTGGCGACTGGGATGAACCACGGGACTTGGACCCCAAGTCCCAAGGCTTTTATTTACTGGAACGCATTCAAGAAGAAGTCCACCGCTTTGCCATCACCTTCCATCGTCAGCTGCGCAATAAGAACTCGTTGGCGTCGCGATTGGAAACCATCACTGGTGTCGGGCCGCGCACCCGGGTGAAGTTACTCAAAGAATTTAAAACGATCAACCACATTAAAGCCGCCAGTGTGGAGGATATTCAAGCACTGGGCATTTCTAAGACCGTTGCCCAAGCTGTGAAAGTGTCACTTCAAGGCGAATAAAAAATGATCCGCAGCAATCCTGAAAAGGGTCGTTGCGGATCATTTTATTTTGCAGCGAGATCAAAGCTTGTCGCCATTAACGCCATGAGTTGTTCAGTGGCGACGGTGCCGTCTAAAACCACAGTGAACCAGCTTTTCTTGTTCATGTGATAACCAGGCAAGAAGTTCACGCCGTCAACTTGCAAGGGATCAGCCATGCGCAAGTCTAAAATCTCAAGCGGCTTTTTACCAGTGCGGCCGATACGATCAGGTTGTACCGTGAGGATCGCGGCAAACCACTTCTTCGAATCTGTGCGGCGAAATACGGCGTTCGTGGGAAACTTTTGCCACAAGAATTCTGGTGCCAAGGCGTAAGTTTTGGCCACTTGCGCGATGATATCTAAGGTTTGCGGCTGGTGATAAATCGAGCCTTGGGTAAAGCAGGCATCGCGGATTGCTGTCAATTGCGTGATCACAGCGTCCCGGACTTTGGCCACGTAACGTCCAGTGGCAGTCGGTTGCACGAACAAGGTGTAAGGGGCTTGCGCGGCTTCGTCAAAGACCTGACAGCTGACCTCATCCCCAAGCACAGAAACTGTCAGTGTGAAGTCGTCAAGCAATGGCGTGGTCCACTGACCATTGACAAAACCATATTTGGTTAAAGCCGTAGCATTTGCGTGCCAATTTTTAAATAGTGGTTCAATTAAATTATTCATCATGCCATAATTGTATCACTTGCAAGACTGATTGTTCACGCGTAGAATACGGCGTGTCTGAAAATGGAAGTGGGTTGGCAATGGAAAAAATTAAAAGTCGTTTAGATGCATTCGCTGATGGCATCATGGCGGTGATCATCACCATTATGGTGTTGAATATCGCGCCAGTGTTGCACGATTCTTGGGCAAACTATTTGGTGTTAGGCAAACATATTGGCATCTTTTTGATCAGTTTTATTTTCGTGGCGAATATCTGGTATCAGCACGCGACCGTTTTTGCCGAAATTGAAACCATCACTTATCGGATCGTGATTTTTGATTTGATCTTTTTGGCATTTCTCGCCTTGATGCCACTGTTTACCAACATGATGACGGCCAACACCACGCGCATCACGGTGTTAGCCTATGGTGGGGTGCAGTTTTTAGTCAATATGATGTTTCGCTACTTGTCGCGGATCATCGTGCACCTGCAATATGATGACAAAGACGCGATGCAAAAGGTTTACCAAAAAATCTATGGCAATGCGAACTTGTGGTTGGACGCTTTAGCCACCTGGGACCTAGTTGTCGCCTGGTTCTTTCCAAAAGTCGCCTTGGTGTTCTACTTGGCTTACCCGATTTTGACTTTCTTTTTAAATGCTCAAGCGCGCCAAGAAATGTACGACGTGGAAACCTTGCCTGAAGAACAACAACAAGATGTTGCCTCCTTCAACACCAGTGAAATGAAAGATTTCCGCAAAGCCCAACAAGCGATCATGAATGCGTCAGGGGATGCCCAAACCGAAAATCACCCCGATCAACCTGCCGTCAACTGGCAACATTGGCTCGATCAAAGTATCGATCCGAAAAAACGCCAACGCATCATGCAGCGCTATGGTCGCTCAACGCCTGAACAACAAGCGCAATTGCGCGAATGGTTTGCCGATCATCATCGCGGTGACCGTCACGGCCAACGTGAAAATCGCCATTAAAAAAGGATCCCAGTTGTCAATGTGCACAACTGGGACCCTTTTACATTGGTTACAAACGCGGTAAGTCTTTATTCATTAAGAGTTCATCATGGATGGGGATGCCATCATTGCCGATTTCAGGAACAGTCGGCTTCAATGTCCGAGCCGTATCGACAGAGCCGCGGATCACTTTGGCAAAGCGGTAGCCGTGTTTTTGATAAAAACGCATCGCCGCCAAATTATCATTGGTCGTGGTGGTGACCATTTTGGTCAAACCGGTGGCTTGCGCGCGGGCTTCTGCGGCGGCCATTAACTTGGTGCCGATGCCTTGGTTAGGTTCAACGGAATTCAGCGACACGATTTCCATGGCATTGCCGTGAACCGTGTAAGTGACCAAGCCGACGACTTCATTGGTTTCAGTCACTGCCACGATGCCGTTGAGGTCGGCGAGGCGATATTCACCAGAAGAAACCACCATGGTGTCGGTTTGCCAGTGATCCTTGAAAAACGTTCTGGCTTGATCTTGCCATGCGTCCATCTTTTCATAGCGAATATTCATCATCAAACTTCCTTTCACAATGACGCTAGTATACCATAGTGCAATCAATGAGATAGCGTTGTCATCGAACCGTAACCGTGTTAGGCTAGACACAATTTCTTAAGGAGGCGATCGTATGCAACAACCTGATGCAACCAAACGTTTCCACTTTGAACACTGGCATCCAAATGATTTAGCCCAAGCTGAATTGTTGTGGGGTGATCCCAAAGTCACAGTACTGATTTCAAAAAATGGCTTTTCTGCGCAAATGATCAAAGACCGGCTGGCATTTGAATGTGACAGTGACCGACAAGATGGAGTCCAATACTGGCCCATGCTTACGCCAGAAAAGGAGCTGATCGGCGTCTGCGGTTTGCACAAGCAAGCTGCTGGCGTGTACGAATTAGGTTATCATTTACGACCGAAGTTTTGGCATCAAGGCATCGCGACTGAATCTGCGCAACAAGTGATTCAGTTTGCCCGGGAGCAATTACCAGCCACCAAGCTGATTGCTGGTCATCAACCCGGCAACTTGGCCTCTCAACATGTGATTGAAAAACTCGGATTTACTTACATCGGGGATGTGATGTATCCGCCAACTGGTATTGCCTCGCGCACTTATGAATTGAAACTTTAAGGCATGAAAAAATCCACCTCGCAAAAGGTGGATTTTTCATTATCAATCAAGTTTAAGCATTTTCCTTGGCAACTGGACGCCAGATGCCTAAAATGACCCCGGCGATCACTGCTCCGATGACTAAGGACATGATGAAGCCGAACTTTTGATCCGTTAAGGCTAAGGCAACGATGCCACCATGAGGAGCAGGGACGTTGACATGCCAGAGTTGCGTTAAGCCACCAGCAATGGCGGAGCCGATAACAGAAGAGCCGATGATGTGGACTGGATCGGTTGCAGCAAATGGAATCGCACCTTCAGTGATAAAGGTCAAACCTAACACATAGTTGGTGATCCCAGAGTTGCGTTCAGTGGCTGTGAACTTCTTCGGGAAGAAAGTGGAAGCAATGGCGATGGCCAAAGGTGGAATCATCCCACCGATCATGACGGCAGCCATCCAGCGACCATCTTTAAAGTTAGACGCTTGGTAGATCCCGATGGCAAAGGTGTAAGCGGCTTTGTTGAAGGGACCGCCCATGTCGATGGACATCATGGCGGCTAAGATCACCCCAACGATAATGGCATTACCAGTCCCCATGCCTTCCAAGAAGCCGATCAAAGCGCCGTTGATGGCGGCAAAAATCGGGTTAACAATGAAGAACATGATCAAGCCCATTAAGGCCAAGCCGACGACTGGATAGATCAAAATGGTTTTTAAGCCATCCAGTGAATGTGGCAAGCCTGCGAAGACTTTCTTTAACCCAACGATCATCCAACCGGCAATGAACCCAGCGGCAAGCCCGCCGATAAAGCCGGCAGGGTTTTGGGCTTTAACCACAGAAGCCGCAGCTAATGTGGCCATATACCCACCGACAAACCCTGGCATCAAAGCAGGACGGTCGCCGATGGAAACGGCGATGTAAGCAGCTAAGACTGGGACTAAGAAGGAGAAAGCATAGTTCCCTAAGTTATTGGTGAAGGTGAAGGCCATGGAATGGGCGCCAAACCAGTTTTCAAATAAGAAACTCAGCGCCATGATGATCCCACCACCGACAACGAATGGTAACATGTTGGACACACCATTCATCAGGTCTTGGTAGATCTTGTTCCAAGTGCTCTTTTGTTC
The DNA here is from genome assembly GCF_001435035.1 of Lacticaseibacillus manihotivorans DSM 13343 = JCM 12514. GTDB lineage: Bacteria > Bacillota > Bacilli > Lactobacillales > Lactobacillaceae > Lacticaseibacillus > Lacticaseibacillus manihotivorans. Next base: position 50,251 of record NZ_AZEU01000174.1, on the reverse strand, counting down.
GCCGTCGTCGGATTCTGTAACTGCACCACCTTCAGCGTGATAAATCGCACCTTTTTGATCCAAGGTTTCTTGAATCAGTTCTTCAGGCTTTTTAATGCCGTCAATGACTGGGCGGTTGAGTAAATGCTTGCCGTCAAAACGCGCCATTTCTACTTTTTTATCGGCAGCGATGATGACCCCTTCAGCTTTGGCGATTTCTGAGCTGGAAAGCAAATGCTTCACACCTTCAGAGCCATTGGTTTCAACTTTGATGTCGACGCCCATTTTTTCAGCCGTTTCTTTCAAAGCGGCTTCGGCCATGTAAGTGTGGGCGATACCAGTTGGGCAGGCCGTGACCGCAACGATGTAAGGGCGATCAGCAGGGGAGGTTGCCGCAGCGGCTGCTTGCACCTTGGCTTGTTCGGCTTCTTCGTCAGCTTTATCTTTGGCTTCTTTAGCCGCTTGTGCATCTGAGAATAATTTTTGCACATCATCAGGCGTTTGCGCTTTTTTCAAGGCAGCGACAAGCTCTGGGTTGATCAATAAACTACTTAAAGCGGCGAGGGCTTGCAAGTGGGTGTTGTTGGCCCCTTCAGGAGCGGCGATCATAAAGAACAAGTGCACCGGTTGCCCGTCTAAAGCGTTGAAATCAACCCCGGCATCACTTTTGGCAAACAGTACCGTGGCACGCTTAACGGCTTTGTCTTTGGCGTGAGGCATCGCGATGCCATCGCCGATGCCAGTGGTAGATTCACTTTCGCGCTTTAAAATGTCTGCGCGATAGAGATCTAAGTCATCGATAATGCCTTGTTCTTGGTACTTGGCAGTCATTTCATCGATCACGCCAGCTTTATCAGTGGCTTTGAGATCCATGATCATGACGTCTTTGAGTAGTAATTCTCGAATGTCCATGAGGTCCTCCTAAAGTTTTTCGACAGTAATGGTTTGGTAGACAGCATCAATTTTAGCTTTATCCGCTAAGTCGATAGAAAATGCTGTGGCAGACCCGCAAGCTAACGCCATTTTAAACGCTTCAAGCGCGTCGCCAGTTTGCGCTAAGGTCCCAGTGAAGCCGGCTAACATGGAATCGCCTGCGCCGACAGAGTTTTGCACTTTGTCTGGCTTGCAGAAGCCGTGATAGGCGGCATCTTTGGTGATCATCAAAGCACCTTTGCCGGCCATGGAAACCAGCACATGTTGGGCGCCCAGTCCTAACAGCTTGCGTCCGGCTTCTGCCGTGGCTGCAAAGCTGTCATATTCCGCATCCCCGAACAGCTCAGCGAGTTCGTGATGGTTAGGCTTTACCACGTAAGGGTGGTCAGCCAAGGTATCAAGTAAGGCTTGGCCGGTGGTGTCGATCACAAAATCGGCGCCGGCAGCTTGAATATCTGGGATCAAATCGCGGTAAAACGTTTCTGGCAAGCCAGCAGGTAAGGAGCCAGCCATTACCACGACATCGCCTGGTTGCAAGCGATGTTTGAGCTTGGAGCGAAAGGCGTTGACTTCATCTGGGCGAATCGTTGGCCCGGCAGCGTTGAGTTCCGTTTCTTGATCGGCTTTGAGCTTCACATTGATGCGCGTGTCGTCAGCGACTTTGGTGAAATCGGTTTTCAAGCCGAGCTCAGCGAGGCGATCTTGTAAGAACTTCCCGGTAAAGCCGCCGGCAAAGCCTAAAGCAATGGAAGGCAAACCGAGTTGTTCTAAAATGCGAGAGACGTTGATGCCTTTGCCCCCTGGGAGCTTGTGGTCGGATTCAAGCCTGTTGACTAAGCCTAGTTCCAGCTTAGGCAGGCCAATGACGTAATCGATGGAAGGATTTAAAGTAATGGAGTAAAGCATGTTAGACCTCCTGAATATTGGGATAATCGGCGTAAATTGGGGATAATTGCGATAGTTCTGGGGTGATGATCACGACTTGGTTGATTTTGGCGAACAAGGCGTTGGAGACTTCGCCGAATTTGCTCGCGTCTGCCAGCACCACTGCGGTGTGGGATTGATTGATCGCAGTGGTTTTGACGACCGCTTCTTCAGCGTCTGGCGTGGTCAACCCGAATTTTGGATGAATGCCATTCGTGCCTAAGAAGGCGTAATCGAAATGCCGCTTTTGCAAACCGCTGACCGTTTCGGCACCGACCGTTGCTTTGGTGGCGGATTTGATCTTGCCACCTAAAATGTACGCTTCGATGTTGGCATCGGCTAAGGCTGAAGCATTATCGACCCCAGTGGTAACCACCGTTACGTCCCGTCCTGTAAGTAATGGAATCATTTGGGCGGTGGTGGTGCCAGCATCTAAGAAAATGCAGGCATGTGCTGGGACCATTGCCGCAGCAGCTTTGGCGATTTGGGCTTTGGCCATTAAGTGTTGGGTCGCTTTTTCTTGAACACTAGGTTCACTTTGGGTTTTGGCCAAGCGTTCCGCGCCACCATGGATGCGTCGGAGTTTTCCAGCATCTTCCAGTTCGCCAAGATCGCGGCGAATGGTCGACTCGGAAGCGCCAAGTGCGGTCATCAGATCTTTCAATTTGACGACTGGGGTTTGTTCCAGTTGTTCGAGAATAAAGCGCTGTCGTTCTTCTGTAAGCATTTGCATTCACCTCACAACCATTAGTATACGCATCAACCGGTCAAAAGCAACCCTTTTCTTTCAAAAACATTCAAAAAATCATTCATAAGCGTTCAATTGCATTTTTGTACCCACAAATTACTGCAAACCCTTTCATTTGTGTGAACAAATATGGTACGCTACAGGTATTAAGGGGGAATGCTTTATGGGCAAATTAGGTGTCTCGGTTTATCCCGAACGCTCCACATATGAAAAAGATGCTGCATATCTAGAATTGGCTGCGGCAAATGGCTTCAAGCGCGTGTTCACGTCTTTACTTGAAATCAAAGGTGATCAAGAACAAGTGGTCGCCGGTTTTAAAAAGGTGATCAGCAAAGCCAACGATTTAGGCATGGAAGTGATGGTCGACATCAATCCAGCCTTGTTCAAACAACTCGGCGTGACTTATGATAATTTGAAATTCTTCCACGATCTCGGCGCTTATGGTGTGCGTTTGGATCTGGGCTTCACTGGTGCCGAAGAAGCGGCGATGACGCGCAACGACTATGGCATCAAAATCGAAGTCAACATGTCGCAAGGTACGCATTATATCGACAACATTATGAGTTTTAATCCTAACCGTGAGAATTTGTTGGGCTCGCATAATTTCTACCCACATCGCTTCTCAGGTTTAGGCCAAGCCTTCTTTGATCGGGCCACCAAGATGTACACCGATTATAATTTGAACACTGCGGCGTTCATCAACTCCCAAGCTGCTACGTTTGGACCATGGCCAACGCAAGATGGCCTTTGCTCGCTGGAAGCACATCGAGATTTACCAATCGCCACCCAAGTGAAACATTACCTATTATTAGGCAGTATTGATGACATTATCATTGGCAATGCCTACGCCAGCAAGGCAGAACTGAAAGCCGCTCATGAAGCTTTCACTGCGCCTTATCCAGTCCTGAAGGTGATTCCTGATCCTGAAGCGACTGATTTAGATAAAGAATTGCTGTTTGAAAATCAACATTCTTATCGCGGGGATGCGTCTGAATACTTATTGCGGTCGACGCAAACTCGCGTGAAGTATGCAGATCGTGATTTTGCTCCGCATCACACAGTTGATATCAAGCGCGGAGATGTGTTGATCGACAACAATGGTTACGGCCAATACAAAGGCGAAACTCAAATCGCCTTGCAAGCGATGCCGAATGATGGACGGGTGAATGTTGTCGGTCACATCCATCCAGACGAATTGTTCCTATTAAGTTACTTGAAGCCATGGAGTGGTTTCCGGATGACTGAAGCTTAACACAGATCCAAGCGACTCAGACCTAATGCGTCTGAGTCGCTTTTTTTACTATTGATGTCCGGCAGCGATAGTGTTTTCGTTCGCCATCAGGCGACAGTGGTATAGCTCCAGACCCGTTCCGGAACTGAAATCATCTCTCGTGGCCGGCCGGCTGCAGAAATCGGCACAAACCGCCGATGTTCTTTTGCCTAAATTTCGAGCCAAGAAAACCGCTTGTCTTGAAATTTTCCTGAAATACTAGCTGCGCCAGAAGCCCACTGTCTCAACTAGTATTTCTGCCACGTTCAATGATTTCAGTTCCTCCACGGGTCTTACGTGTACCACTGTCGCCTGATGGCTACGTAACGGGTGATGCCAACGTTCATACGAAACTCAAGACAACCAATGATGGCGTGATGATGCGACGTGAATGTATTTAGTCCGTGAGCTTGTGGCTCAATGGAGAAAATTGGTGAGCGGAAGCGGCTTGGCAAAACGGAGGAAAATTGGATAATTGCCCGTGGTAGTGTAATCAAGTGAAACGCCGGTTTGTTGCGGTTCGCGCAGATTTCACCGGCAGATTTTGAAACGGAGTGGTTTTCTCCGGTTCAAAATCTAGGCGCAAGAACATCGGCGGGTTGTGCCGATTTCTGGAGCCGGCCGCACTGGCAACTTGTCCAGTTTTCTGTAGTGTCGCCAAGGCGCTGGAGTCACAAATTTTCGTGCCGGAGGCAGATTGAAAACACACTCACGCTGTCGAACCGCGTTTGTGTAATCAAGGCTGAGATCGATTGATATCTCGGCTTGTTTTTTATACAACGATTAATGACAGGCCTATGAGCGTCTCTTGCCGCCAACAGCATTTCTGGTATACTTATGACAGATTGCCAACATTGCATGGTTGGCGCAATTCGGATATGATGGATGGATTGTCGTAATTGGCGTCCAGGGAGGATTTTATGTTTGTCGATCAGGTAACAGTTGAAGTACAAGCCGGAAAAGGTGGCGACGGGATGGTGGCATTCCGTCACGAAAAGTTCGTGCCTTTCGGCGGCCCTGCTGGCGGCGATGGTGGCCGTGGCGGGAGTATTATTTTTTATGTGGATGAAGGGCTGCGCACGTTGATGGACTTTCGTTATCAACGCCACTTTAAAGCCAAGTCTGGTGGTAATGGCCAAGGAAAGCAAATGTATGGCCGCAAAGCCGAAGACATGCGCGTGGCGGTGCCTGCTGGGACCACGGTCACCGATGCTGATTCCCATGAATTGATCGGCGACTTGACGCACCCTGGCGAAGAGCTGGTCGTGGCCCGTGGCGGTCGCGGTGGTCGCGGCAACGTGCATTTCGTTTCGCCTAAGAACACCGCACCAGAAATCGCCGAAAATGGTGAACCAGGTGTGCATCGCTATGTACAACTTGAACTCAAAGTATTGGCCGATGTCGGCTTAGTTGGCTTCCCATCAGTGGGGAAGTCGACATTGCTTTCCGTGGTCACTTCCGCCAAACCTAAAATTGCCGCTTATCAATTTACCACCTTGGTGCCAAACTTGGGCATGGTCAAACTCGATGATGGCAATGATTTTGTCATGGCGGACTTACCTGGTTTGATTGAAGGGGCGTCGACTGGTGTTGGCTTAGGGATTCAATTCTTGCGCCACGTTGAGCGTACCCGCGTCATTTTACATTTGGTGGAAATGGATCCAGATGATGGGCGCGAACCGATCGATGATTATCATCAGATCCGCCAAGAATTGGCCACTTATGATGATACGATTTTACAACGGCCACAATTAGTCGTCGCGACCAAGCTTGATTTGCCAGGGGCTCAAGAACGCTTCGAAACCTTCAAGGCGCAATTGCTTGAAGAAGGCGTGAAGGCCGAAGATATTTATGAAATTTCCAGCATTACGCATACTGGTGTGCAAGAATTGATGCGCGCCACCAGCGTTGCACTGCAATCTGCGCCTGCCTTTGCACCGAAATCTGAAACGGCAGTCGATTACCAATACTTGGCCGATGCCGATAAGATCAAAGTGGAACGCGATGATGATGGGACCTTTATTTTGTCTGGCAAGGCGCTTGAGCGGGCCTTTGCGATGGCGAACTTGGATCATGATGATGGGGTCGTCCGCTTTGCGCGTCAATTGCGGCGCTTAGGGGTCGATGATGCCTTGCGTGAAGCTGGGGCAGAACAAGGTGACATGGTCGCAATCGATGATTTCACCTTTGAATTTGTGGAGTAAGTCTTAATGGGGTGTTGATTTGGCGATGAAACGCAGTAAACCAAGGCGTTACATCACAGGCTTTGACGGGTTGCGCACCCTCGGGGTACTGATGGTGATTTTATATCACTTACGGCCGGATATTTTTCGCGGCGGGTATCTTGGAGTGCCGATTTTTATGGTGGTGTCTGGGTATTTGATCACCGATGGCCTGTTGTTACAATTGGATCGCACTGGGAAAATCGATTTTAAAACGTTTTTCCTGAAGCGGATCCGGCGACTTTATCCGGGACTCATCGCGGTGCTGTTTGCAACCAGTGCGTATATCGCATTGTTTGCGCATAACTTGTTGCACAACTTGCACTTGATGGTGTTGTCCAACTTGTTTTACGTGTACAACTGGTTTCAAATTGCGCATGGCGAATCGTATTTCACGCGGTTTGCCAATAACGAGTCACCGTTTACGCATTTGTGGACCTTGTCGATTGAAGGGCAGTACTACTTGATTTGGCCGTTTTTGGTGTTGGCGTTAGTGTTGTTCGTCAAAAACCGCGGGCGGATCTTTAATGTCGTGATGCTAATGGCCGTGGTATCCGCCGTGTGGATGTTTATTTTGTATCATCTCACGATGACTGGGCCACAAGCAGATCCTAGCCGGTTGTATTACGGCACGGATACCCGCGCGTTTTCGATTTTGCTTGGCGCAGCGTTGGCTTTCATTTGGCCATCGGTGCACTTGTCTGAACATATTGGCCAGCAACAAACTCGGGTGCTTGATGGTATCGGGGCCGTGGCTGGAATCGGTATGATCATCTTGGCGTTCACCTTAGATGCGCAATCACCATTTTTATATCAAGGCGGGATGTTCTTATTTTCTGTTTTGACCACGCTGTTAGTGGCAGTGGTGGCGCATCCTGGCGCGCATTTTGATCGCTTCTTATCCAATCCGTTTTTCACTTGGGTCGGCAAGCGTTCATATGGGTTGTACTTGTATCAATTTCCGGTGATGATCTTTTTTGAAACGCGGTTTAGCAATATCGCCGACCATCCGTTTTTGTATCCATTAGTTGAAGCGATATTGATCGTGGCAATCAGCGAGTTGAGTTATCGCTACATTGAAACGCCACTGGCTCACTTTGATTATCGGCAAACGCGCACCTTTTTATCTGACTTGGTGCATGGGCGCACGCATGGGGCCAGTCGCGTGGTGCCGATCATTTCCGCTTTGATCTTAATTTTAGGCACAGCAGGTGTGGTGATGGCGCCAGCGGCGAAGTCTACTGCAGATACATCGCCTTTAGCCAAACAATTGCAAAAAAACAAAAATGATTCCAAGCAACAAGAAGCTGCTGAAAAAAAGGCGCGTCAGCAAAACGCGGCGAGTTTGAAGGCGGCAAAGAACCGCTCACAATCATTAAGTTTATCGCAATCACAAAGTGCCGCGGCTGAATCCAAAGCCAAAACGCATCCAGTGAATGCCGAATTCGAAAAATACGGCTTGACACAAGTGCAACTGCAACAAGCCCAAAACTTGCAAGTCACGGCTATCGGCGACTCGGTGATGCTCGATGGCAAGCCGTTATTACAACAGCTGATGCCGCATGCTTTTGTCGATGCCGCAGTGTCTCGGCAAATGATTGCCACAATCAGCACCGTGCAACATTATGCCAGCACTGGGGTGTTAGCCAATGATGTGGTGATCGGCCTGGGGACAAATGGCCCATTTTCAAGTGGTGATTTTGACAAAATGATGCAAGCCATCGGGGCTAAGCGTCAGGTTTATTGGATCAATGTGCATGTGCCGACGCGGACTTGGCAAAATCAAGTCAACGCCTTGCTGAAACAAAAAACTGGGCAATACCATAATCTGCATGTGATCGATTGGTATGATACTGCCAATGGCCATCCTGATTGGTTCTATCGCGATCAGGTGCATATGAATCCAACCGGCAACCCTTATTACGCAAGCTTGATCGTCAAATCACTGGTGCAATAAATTCCAAACGGGACAGAATTTCAGGTCCCGTTTTCTTATGCCTTGAGTAGGTATGGTATACTAATTTGTTGTAACTACAATCATGAGTCGACAACGTGATGCTTCAGTTTATAGTAGGCGAGTTTCCATTTGAAAACTGAAATCAGTACTGAGCATTCACTGTCGAACATCAAAAGTAAATACATGTGAATGAATCACAGATCAGATAAAGGAAGGACACCATGGAAATCGAATTCTTAGGGACCGGCGCAGGTTCTCCAAGCAAAACGCGCAATGTTTCGAGCTTGGCTTTGAAACTTTTAGACGAACGCAATGAGGTGTGGTTATTTGATTGCGGCGAAGGCACGCAACACCAGATCTTAAAAACCGCCATTCGTCCGCGCAAAGTGACCAAGATCTTTATCACGCATTTACATGGCGATCACATTTTTGGCTTGCCTGGTTTTTTGGCGAGTCGGGCCAATCAAGGCGGGGAAGAACCGCTGACGATTTATGGACCAGAAGGCATTGAACGCTTTGTGCGCACCAGTTTACAAGTAACGCAAACGCGTTTGCCTTATAAATTGAATTTCAAATTGTTGTCCAATCCTGGCGTGATTTTTGAAGATGACACGTTCAAGGTTTCCTTTGACACCTTGGATCATCGGATCTTAAGCTTCGGTTATCGTATTGAAGAAAAAGCCCATGAAGGCGTCTTGTTAGTTGATAAAGTTAAAGCGGCAGGCATTCCAAGTGGTCCAGTTTATGGGCAACTCAAAGCTGGCAAAACGGTGACCTTGCCCGATGGTCGAGAAATTAATGGGCAAGACTTTATTGGGCCGGCGCAACCTGGACGCACCTTGGCAATTTTAGGCGACACCCGCAAAACCCCACATACGTTGAGTTTAGCCAAAGATGTCGATGTGTTAGTGCATGAAAGTACCTTTGGCCCAGATGAAGCTAAGCTGGCACGCCAATACTATCATGCGACCAATTTACAAGCCGCCCATTTGGCCAAAGATGCTGGCGCAAAGAAATTATTGCTGAACCATATTTCGGCCCGGTATTTAGGCAAAGGTGTGGCGATGTTAGAAAAATCTGCCCAAAAGGTTTTCGCCAATACCCATGTGGTGCATGACTTAGAAGCCATCGATGTGCCTTTTGCCAAGGAGAGTGGCCATGTTAAGTAACCGAATCGTGGTGGTGACTGGCGGCTCTTCAGGCTTAGGCAAAGCCATCGCCTTACAAGCGGCGCGCAAGCATGCGACAGTGGTAGTCTTGGCGCGTAACCTAAAAGCCTTGCGTCACGTCCAAGCTCAAGCTTCAGCGTTGTCTGGTCACCCAGCGTTTGCATACGCCGTCGATGTGTCTGATCCAACCAGTATTGACGCCATGGTGCAGCGCTTAACGACTGAAGTTGGCACACCGGATGTCTTGGTGAATGCAGCGGGCTTCGGGCGTTTTCAAAATGCGTTGGACACCGATTTCAAAGTCGTGCAGAAAATGTTTGCCACCAATGTCTTAGGGTTGATGTACCTCACCCAAGTGATCGGGCGCATGATGATCGATCAACACCACGGTCATATCATTAATGTCGCGTCGATGGCAGGGTTGATGGCCACGCCGAAATCTGCGGTGTATGCGGCGACGAAGTTTGCAGTGGTAGGATTTGATAATGGGTTACGTTTGGAATTGAAGCCTTTTGGCGTGAAAGTCACGACCGTCAACCCAGGGCCGATCAATACCAATTTCTTCAAAGTGGCAGACGCGACGGCTTATCAGCGCAGTGTGCAAGCCATTGCGCTAGATCCTGACCGCTTGGCGCAACGCATTGTGCGGGCGATGGGCCATGCTGTGCGAGAAATCAATGCACCGCGCTTTATGGCGATCGCAGCCAAAGGTTATACCTTGATGCCGCATGTTGGGGATTGGTTAGCTGGCGGGGTCTTTAATCGAAAGTAGGCAGGGAAAATGAAACAACAACAGCGTTTGATCGTGGGGATCGTGTTGACTTTAGTGTTGATCATTTTTGCTTTATTAAACGGCCAAAGCGTGACTGTGAATTTCTTTGGCGCCATGGTGCATTGGCCTTTGATCGTGGTGATCGTCGTGTCGGTGTTAATTGGGGCGATCATCGCTTGGTTAGCGTCTAAAAGTTGGGGTAACAAAGCGAAAACACCGAAAAAATAAGGTTTGGGAGATCAAAGTCGTTGGGCTTTGGTCTTTTTTGTCGGCCTCAGACTCCAGCCTGAGATAAAAATCAGTCGCAAGCAGAAGCAATTTTGATGAGTTTGACCTTTTTTGACCAATGGATTCTTGGTATAATAAAGGCATCCAAAAACTGTAAAGGAGTCACGTTATGAATCCAGATAAATTCACCCAAGCAGTCACTGAGGCGCTTGCCCAAGCCCAACAAGTGGCGCAAGTGCGTCATCATCAAGACATCGATATTCCTGAATTGTTCAAAAGCTTAGTCCAACCCAACAGCTTTGCCACCCAAGTCTTTCAAGAAGCCGGGATCAATATTGATGGCTTGAATGCAACCATCGACAAAGCCTTAGATGATGAGCCAGTGGTTGAAGGCAATACCCAATATGGCCAAAACATGAGTCAAAACTTGTATCAATTGATGCAAGCAGCGGATCGCATTCGCGGAGAACTTGGCGACGAGTACATTGCCACTGAAGCGGTGGTATTGGCATTATTTGACCAAAAGTATTCGCCGATCACCAAGTACTTAACCGACAATGGCGTGACCGAAAAGAAACTGCGCCAAGTGGTGGAAAAACTGCGCGGCGGCGCCAAAGTCACCAGCAAAAATGCGGAAAACAATTACCAAAGTTTGAAAAAATATGGGACTGACTTGGTCAAACAAGCCCGCTCTGGCAAAATGGATCCGATCATTGGTCGCGATGACGAAATTCGCAATGTGATCCGCATTTTATCGCGGAAAACCAAAAACAACCCCGTGCTGATCGGCGAACCTGGGGTCGGCAAAACTGCAATCGTGGAAGGCTTAGCCCAACGCATTGTCCGCCAAGATGTGCCAGACAACTTAAAAGATAAAACCATCATTTCCTTGGATATGGGGAGTTTGTTGGCAGGCGCCAAATACCGCGGGGAATTTGAAGAGCGCTTCAAAGCGGTGTTAAAAGAAGTCCAACAATCTGAAGGCCAGATCTTACTGTTCATCGATGAGATCCATACTATTGTGGGTGCTGGGAAAGCGGAAGGCGCAATGGATGCCGGCAACTTACTCAAGCCGATGCTCGCGCGTGGTGAACTGCATTTGATCGGGGCGACGACGTTAGATGAATATCGCGAAAACATCGAAAAAGATAAAGCCCTTGAACGCCGCTTCCAAAAAGTTTTGGTTCAAGAGCCAACCGTCGAAGATACGATTTCGATTTTGCGCGGCTTGAAAGAACGGTTTGAAATTTTCCATGGCGTGCGCATTCATGATGCAGCCTTAGTGGCGGCGGCGACTTTGTCAGATCGCTACATCACCGACCGCTTTTTACCCGATAAAGCCATCGACTTAGTGGATGAAGCCAGTGCCAATATCAATGTGGAAATGAACTCGCGGCCAACGGAGCTCGACGTGGCTGAACGCCGACAAATGCAATTGGAAATCGAAGCCCAAGCCTTGTCCAAGGAAACCGATCCCGCCTCCGTCAAGCGCTTGGAACAGCTCCAGCATGAATTGGCAGATTTGAAAGAAGAAACCAATCGCCTCAAAGCGCAATGGGATGCTGAGAAGAAAGATATCAATGCGGTCAACGCCAAGAAATCTGAAATCGACAAGGCCAAACATGAGCTTGAAGACGCTCAAGCCAAATACGATTTGGAAACGGCGGCGCGTTTGCAACACGGCACGATCCCGCAACTTGAACAAGAGTTGAAAGATCTTGAAAAAGCTGATCGGCCTGATGCTTGGTTAGTCCAAGAATCCGTCACGGAACAAGAAATTGCGGCAGTGATTTCACGACAAACCGGCATTCCGGTGGCCAAATTAGTGCAAGGGGATCGCGATAAGCTGATCCATTTAGCTGATAACTTGCATCAACGGGTGATCGGCCAAGATACTGCGGTGCAAGCAGTCGCCGACGCGGTATTGCGTTCTCGCGCTGGCTTGCAAGATCCAAGCCGGCCATTAGGCAGTTTCTTATTCTTAGGCCCAACTGGGGTCGGGAAAACGGAACTCGCCAAAACCTTGGCGGATGACTTATTTGATTCCGAAAAACACATGGTGCGTATCGATATGTCCGAATACATGGACAAAATCTCAGTATCGCGCTTAGTCGGGGCAGCGCCTGGTTACGTCGGCTATGAAGAAGGCGGGCAGTTGACTGAAGCCGTCCGGCGCAATCCTTATACTATTGTATTGCTGGATGAAATCGAAAAAGCCCATCCAGATGTGTTCAACATTTTGCTTCAAGTGCTCGATGATGGGCGCTTGACCGATAGCCAAGGGCGGACGGTCAACTTTAAAAACACGATCATTATCATGACGTCAAATCTGGGCTCTGAAGCCTTACTCGATGGCATGCAACAAGATGGCAAAATTACGGACGAGCGTCGTCAACAAGTGATGCAAATGATCCAAGGCCACTTCAAGCCAGAATTTTTGAACCGGATCGATGACATCATCATGTTCAACCCATTGCAACTCGCTGATATCGAAAAAATTGTGATGAAAGATCTCGAACATTTGAATACCCGTTTGCAAGATCAAGACATTACACTTTCTGTGACCCCAGCGGCGCAAGAATGGCTGGCGGATAAAGGCTATGAACCAGCTTATGGGGCGCGGCCACTGCAACGCTTGATCACCAACGCTGTGGAAACGCCGTTGGCTAAACAATTGATCGCTGGGGACATTTTGCCAAATAGTACCGTGACCTTAGGCGTGGAAGCGGGACAATTAACGTTTTCTAGTAGCGTAAATCCAGCAGATGAGGCGTAATGTTGAAAATGTGCTGTTAAGGTCTTGCCTTGACGGCCATTTTCTAGTAAGATAAATGTTGCTGTGATAGTCTCATACTATCCAATGCATCGGAAGCTGAATTTTGTCTTGCAAATTTCGGCTAGTCCGGTATAGTAGAAAAGAAATCTAATACAAAGGGGTTTTCCGCCATGGCAGTTCCAGCACGCAGAACATCTAAGACCAAGAAGCGTATGCGCCGCGGCCACATCAAGTTGAACGTTCCTAACTTACAATTTGATGCCACGACCGGCGAATATCGTGTTTCTCACCACGTATCTCCAAAGGGTTACTACAAAGGTGCCCAAGTGGTTAAGAACGACAACGCGAACGCTTAATCAAAAATACCAGCCAAGTGGTTGGTATTTTTTTGTGCCCAGCGTTTTGAAAAATGAACGTCCCGATCAAACGTAAATCGCTGTGTCAGTGTTGCTTTTCAAACCGCAACGACGCTGATGCCAGTAACACGCGAATGCGCCACGCTTCGGGTAGTCGGACGAATCGATTTCCACTAACAGAAAATACTTGACAATAGTTTTTGAAGGCGTTATCATGATTGCCGTATACTAGGAGGAAGAGGTGGCTTAGCGCACGTCACCTGCATTACTTCGCAACGGGGGGCAGTTCCCCGCAAACCCGAGTGAGATCGATCCACACAGTCAGTCTCTTTGATGACGGTGGGTCTCAGCATCAGTCGTGCCGGCACATAAGGGTCCCCTCTCGGACTCATACCAGGTGTGAATGGACGATTTGCCTCATGGTAACATGAGAAGCAAGTGACGCCTGTGGACGAAAAGCGAATGCATCGCTGACTAGTCCTGAAAGCGGCCAAGGCCTAAGAAGCGGCGGTGGCGCAGACACGCACTTGAAATTGTTTGAACTGCATGAGCGTAATTGAACGGCTAAACGCCAGAAGCCCACGAAATAGGCAACTGTTTCGTGGGCTTTGTGCGCTTCTGACACAGAATGCGGTGCAAATAGTTTCAAACACTAGCTGTCATGGTATACTGAATGCGGAGGGTGATCATATGTCTGAACCGCAATTTCAAACTTATTTAGCCAAACTGCAACAAGCGCGTCTGCCGCGCTGGTCTGACTTGCCACAATTTGATCTGTATATGGATCAAGTGGTGCAATTCGTCAACGATGCCGTCGTGCCGTTAGGACTTGATGCGTTGACCCCAACGATGGTCAATAACTATGTGAAAAAAGGCGTGATCAAAGCGCCGATCAAAAAGAAATATCAACGCGCGCAACTGGCCAACATTTTAGTGATTGCAATGTTGAAGCCTGTGTTTAGCTTGGATACCATTGCCAATGGCATCAATTATCAATTAGTCGATCGCCAAGCTGCCCAAGCCTTTGACGCGTTCATTTTGGCGTTTATTGCCGCGGTGCAACAAGCCAATTCTGATTTCACCGGCGAAGTGACGATCAACCAAGTCAACAAAGAAGACACCACCAACATTCAAAGTGCCATGGTCAGCTTAGCCATCAATGCGGTGCTGGAAAAACTGCTGGTGGAATCGATGACCGACGCTGTCGCACCAGCGCCAACTTCAAAAAAGAAGGGCTAATATGCAACTGACAATTTTATCGACGAGTGATACGCATGGTTTTGTGTTGCCGACCAATTATGCTGAACGTGACCAATCCCTGCCATTTGGCTTAACGCGCGCAGCGACCGTATTGGCCCAACATCAAAATGCGGCAACGTTGACGATCGATAATGGCGACTGGTTGCAAGGCTCACCGCTAGCTTATTATGCGGCCCGGATCGCCAAAGATGTGACCAAGTTGACGGATGCTTATGATGCGGTTGGATATGATGCCGGGGTATTAGGCAATCATGAATTCAACTATGGGGCGAATTATTTGCAAAAGGCGATCGCCAAACTCAATTACCCGATCCTGTGTGCCAACATTTTACGCGATGGCCAGCCGGCTTTTGGCCAACCATACCAAGTCTTTGAAAAGGCTGGGGTGAAAGTGGCAGTGTTAGGCTTGACTACCAGCTATATTCCACATTGGGAAACACCAACCAATATTGAAGGGCTTGAATTCGAATCGGCAGTTGACGTGGCCAAAACTTGGGTGCCGAAATTGCATGCACTGGCTGATGTCGTGGTGATTGCTTATCACGGTGGCTTTGAGCGCGATTTGGAAACTGGTAAGCCGACTGAAAAGCTCACCGGTGAAAACGTCGGCTATCAATTGACTGAAATTCCAGGTGTTGATGCCTTAGTCACTGGCCATCAACATCGTGAACTCGCCGGGGTCGTCAATGGTGTCCCAGTGACCCAGCCGGGATACCGCGGGGCTAACGTTGGCCAAATCACATTGACCCTTGAATCAACGGCTGAAGGGTGGCAAGTGGTGCAAGGCGCCGCGCAATTGCTCAATACGGCAGACGCCAAATCAGACGAGAACGTCACTGAAGCCGTGGCGACGACCAATGATGCGGTTGAAGCTTGGTTAGATTCGCCACTGGGTCATGTCAATGGCGATATGTCGTTGCATTCTGCTTGGCAAGCCCGAATACATGAATCGGCTTATATCGAGTTCATCAATAAAGTCCAAATGGTGGCGACTGATACGGATATTTCTGGGACGGCGCTGTTTACTAATGACGGGCGCGGGTTCAAGCAAACCATTACCATGCGCGATGTGGTGACCAATTATGTTTATCCGAATACTTTGGCGGTTTTGAAACTCTCTGGCGCAGATCTCAAAGCAGCCTTGGAACAAAATGCGGAATACTTCTCTTTAGATGATCAAGGTCAGCTGAAAGTTACCCCGCGCTTTGAGCATCCCAAGCCGCAACATTATAACTACGACATGTATCAAGGCATCAATTATGTGTTAGATATCAGCCGTCCAGTCGGTCAGCGCGTGGTGAATTTGACTTATCATGGCCAACCGATCGACCCCAACGGCAGTTATGAAGTTGTCGCCAATCAATACCGTGCTGGCGGTGGCGGAAATTTTGCGATGTTTGGGCAAAGTAAAGTGATCCGTGAAAATCAAAAGGATATGACCGAATTGATCGCCGATTATTTACAAGCCCATCCAAGCATCGATGCAACGGTAGACAACAATTTTCAAGTCGTTACCGGAATGTGACACCTAGTCACATTTGAATTGAAAACTAACCGGCGCAAGTGTATGGTTGAATTCAGATTGACGAGATGAAAGGTGTTTACACATGAAAAAAATCGCATTTTTGGCCATTGCGATGTCCGCATTGCTTGGCTTAAGTGCTTGCGGCAAGCAACTGACCACTTCTAAAACCACATACAAAGCCACCGGCATGGTTGCCGTGATCAAAGGCGAAGCCAGTGGCAAAACCGTGAAGTACCAAGCGCCTACCGGTAACGGGACGAGTAAGGTCAACTCTGGCTCTTACGTCGTGACCGTGCCGATGAGCAACCAAAAACAAACGGTGAAATTAAGTTCCGATGGGCAAAAAAAGACCGTGACCGTCAAAGCGGCCAAATCAATCGGCGATTATAAGACGATTTCGGCCAAATACAACCAAGCCATCGTGGCGATGGCTTTGCCAAAGTCGGTTCAAACGCAATTGGCTGCGGCACAAAAAGCTGGCACCAGTGCTGTTGCTTCGATGACACCGGCGCAAAAAGTCGCCTATGCCAAGCAACAACAAGCCTTGCAAGCCGCGATGGTCAAAGCCCAACAAGCGACCAAAGATAGTCAATTGCCAACCAGCACTGATGGTTTAAAGCAAGTGTTGTCGACTAACGGGGGCAAACTGCGGCTCAATGTCCAAAATGGTCAACTGATCGCCATCACGGATGTGGTATCCGTTAAAGCGATGAAGAATAAAAAGGCTAAAACTGCTTTTGGCACGCAGTTTGGCTTGTTAGCTAACGCGACTGGCGCTGACGCCAAAAAAGTTGGCAAAGCTTTCACCAAAGCCATCAAAGATGCCGGCAGTGGGTCGACCACCATTGATACCATCACCAGCAATGGGGTGAAATTCAATATCGGGTTATCAACGACTGATTTGTATATTTACATCACGAAATAAGTTTTGTCTCGAAGTAGGATCGCTGAGGTCCTACTTTTTTTGGCTTCAGGGCAAAAAAATAACCGCCAATTGGCGGTTATTTTTTAATGTTCACTTTTAGCAGACAGGTCATTTGCTTTCATGATTGGTGGTAAGACGCACAAGATGATGGCAAATACCACGCTGATGATCAAACTCAGCATTGGATCGTATGGGGCGGAGTTTAACGCACCGATCAAAAAGCCAACGACTTGGCCGAGGATAGCGGCCCAAAAAATAGTTGCAAGATAGCGCATATGATCCCTCTTTTCATTTCTCAATCTTAACACCGGCTCAAGATTTTGCAAGCACAATCAGGTACAATGTTCATAGAGGTGAAAAGATGTCATTCACACAATTACAAGTCAAAAGTAGCTTTTCGCTTTTGCAAAGTCCTATCACCATTAATGCCTTGATCGATACCGCCAAAGCCCGAGGTTATCAGGCTTTGGCCTTAACTGATGTGAACGTGTTATACGCCAGCGTCGAGTTTTATCGTCAAGCTAAGGCCGCCGGGATCAAACCATTAATGGGCTTGACGGTGCAAATTGCCGATGCAGAAATCGTCGCCATTGCAGAAAATGATGCTGGTTACCACCAGCTGTTGAAAATCAGCTCCCAAATCAAGCTCGCAGAAAATCCTGTGAAACTCGCTGATTTACCTGAGTTTACTGGCTTGGCTGTGATCGTGCCAGGGGCTTATTTGTTGACACCTGGGTTTGGCGATCTATGGGCCAGCGGCGATGACTTTGTGCAAGCGATTCAAGCCAAGCATCCTGCCTTTGTGAATCTCGGATTGCGCGCGCAGGAGTTGCAATCTGAGTTGCCTGCTTTTGCTCAAGCGCGGAAGCTGCCGATCGTAGCGCTGGGAGATGTTAACTACATCGAGCCAAACGATGCCTTCAATCAAAAAGTGCTACAAGCCATCGGGGCAGGCACGCCGTTGAATTTGCGCGATCCGACCTTAATGGATCCAGGCACGCAATGGTTGATGTCACCAGAAGCTGCCGCTCAACCTTTTATCGAGGCGGGGTTGGCATCGGCTGTTCAGCAAACTGAAATAATTGCCCAACAAGCTGACGTCACGATCCAATTCAAACAGCCGCAACTGCCGCATTTTGATACGCCTGAAGGGCTAGATGCGCCAACATACTTAAAACAACTCGCTTTGCAAGGCCTGCAAGCACGCTTTGGCAAACAGCCGCTTCCAGATGACTACACCAAACGTTTGAATTACGAGCTGGGTGTGATCACGGAAATGGGCTTTTCAGATTACTTCTTGGTGGTGTGGGATGTGATGAATCATGCCCATCAAGTTAACATTATGACTGGACCTGGCCGTGGTTCTGCCGCCGGAGCGTTAGTCGCCTGGGCGCTGGCGATCACAGAAGTGGATCCGATCAAATATCATTTATTATTTGAACGCTTCTTAAATCCAGCGCGGGCCCAAATGCCGGATATCGATTTGGATATTCCCGATAATCGGCGTCAAGAGTTGATCGAATATGTGCATCAGCGCTATGGCGACGACCACATGGCCCAGATCATCACCTTTGGGACCTTTGGCGCTAAACAAGCACTACGCGATGTGGCGCGGGTGTTTGGGTTGAGTCAATTTGAAAGCAACAAATGGAGTGCTGCGATTCCGAGTGTTTTTCATATCGATTTGCAAACAGCCTACAAACAATCGCAACCGTTGCGCAACTTGGTTTCTGACTCAGAACAAAATCAACAGCTGTTTGCCACTGCCCTGGCGCTAGAAGGTTTGCCACGCCATGACTCGACGCATGCAGCCGGCATCGTGTTGGCCCAAGAGCCTTTGACTGATACTGTCGCTTTGCAAACTGGCGGCGATGGCATCGCGCAAACCCAAGTGCCAATGGGAGATGTCGAAGCTCTTGGGTTGTTGAAAATGGATTTCTTAGGCTTGCGGAACTTGAGCATCTTAGCCACTGCCAGCTTTTGGGTGGAAAAACTCACCGACCAACCTTTTGATCCCAAAACGATCCCCTTGGATGATGCCCAAACCTTGCAATTGTTTGCACGCGGGGATACCAATGGGGTGTTCCAGTTTGAATCAAGCGGGATCCGGCGGGTATTGCGCAATCTAAAGCCGACCAGTTTTGAAGATGTGGTGGCGACCAATGCCTTGTATCGGCCAGGTCCAATGGAAAACATCGACCACTTTATCGCCAGAAAACAAGGCCGCGAGCCGATCACATATGCGGCGCCAGCGCTTGAGCCGATTTTAAAGCCGACTTATGGCATCCTGGTTTACCAAGAACAAGTCATGCAAGTGGCCAGTGCGATGGGTGGGTTCAGCTTAGGCGAAGCCGACTTATTGCGGCGCGCCATGAGTAAGAAAAAACAAGCCGTGTTAAAAGAAGAACGGGCCCGCTTTTTGGCTGGGGCGCAAGCGAAAGGGTACTCGGCTGAAGTGGCCGAAACGGTTTACGATTATATCGACCGCTTTGCCAATTACGGCTTTAACCGCAGTCACGCGGTGGCGTATTCGATGATCGCCTTTTGGTTGGCGTATTTGAAGTGTCACTTCTCAACCGCCTTTTTTGCCGCGCTGATGAATACCAGCTTGAGCAATACGGAAAAATTGCGGGTGTATGTGCAAGAGCTCAAAGATCGCAAAGTCCCATTGTTTGGCCCAGACATCAACCAAAGTGCACGGTATTTTACCTTGCAACAACAAGGTATTCGCTTTGGACTGTCGACGATCAAAGGGGTGCGGCGCGATTTTGTCGAGGCGATCCTGACTGCCCGTAAAAATGGGCCGTTCAAAGATCTGCGCGATTGTTTATCCCGACTTGATGCCAAGTGGCTGAAAAAAGATACCTTTGCGCCACTGGTATATGCCGGCGCCTTTGATAGTTTTGATGCCAATCGCGCTAAAACCTTGGCGAACCTCGATGAATTGATCCAAAGTATTGCTTTATCTGGCAACAATATGGAATTGTTTGCGGTGCTGGCGCCAAAATCCGTCGAGGTGCCAGATTTTCCCCCAGTTGAGCGCTTGGATCAAGAAGCCGCAGTGCTTGGCGTTTACTTATCCGGGCATCCAGTCGATCGTTATGTGCAGGCCTTGAAGCCTTTCCAACAGCTGACGGCAGTGGCAGACTTTGAAGTCAACAGTCGCGTGACGACAGTGCTGGTCGTGCGGCGCATCAAGTCGATCCGCACCAAAAAAGGCCAAGCGATGGCGTTTATCGATGGACAAGATGGGACTGGCAGCACCAGCGTTACAGTATTTCCGCAAGTCTTTCAACGCTTGCCAGAGTTAAATGCTGGTCAAGTGATCGTGGTCACTGGCAAAATCGAGGAACGCGATGGCCTACAAGTGCTCGTAGATACGGTGCAACTCGGGGATGATGCATTGGCGCAGTTGCCGAAAGCCAAGTTATTCTTGCAATTACCTGAAAATTTCAATGATCAAGCGAATTTGCTGAAAACATTAAGTCGCGCCCATGGCCCGATTCCGGTGATCTTGGTGCAACAACCGCACCGCCAAATTACCCAACTCGCACAAAAATTCTGGGTGAGCGGGGAATCGCGATTGCTGGCAGAACTGCGAAACCAGTTAGGTTCAGCCAATGTTGTCCTGCAAGAAAAATGACAAGCTGGTGAAAATCTGCATAAAAGCGTGTTTTTAGGCGACACGATTTCTGAAAAGTGTTAAGATGAATAAGTATTTGAGATCAAGTCCTTGATCTTAAAAAGATTATGCATGAGGTGAAATGATGAAACGCATTGGGATTATGACCAGCGGTGGCGACGCCCCTGGTATGAACGCTGCGATCCGTGCCGTTGCCCGCAAAGCAATGCACGAAGGCTTGGAAGTATTTGGGATCAACTATGGTTTTGCTGGCTTAGTTGCTGGTGACATTTTCCAAATGACAGCACAATCTGTCAACGACACGATCAAACGCGGCGGGACGATGCTTTACTCCGCTCGTTACCCTGAATTTGCCCAAGAAGAAGGCCAACTCAAAGGGATCGAACAACTCAACAAGTTCGGGATCGAAGCCTTGGTTGTTATCGGCGGCGACGGTTCTTATCACGGTGCCCTGCGCTTGACTGAACATGGCTACAACGCTATCGGCTTGCCAGGCACGATCGACAATGATATTCCTTACACTGACTTCACCATCGGGTTTGACACTTCTGTCAACACTGTCGTTGAAGCCATCGACCGTTTGCAAGACACTGCCGCTTCTCACGAACGCACCTTCGTGGTTGAAGTGATGGGTCGTGGCGCCGGTGATATCGCCTTATGGGCCGGTGTTGCAGGGGCTGCTTCTGATGTCATCATCCCTGAACATGACTTTGACGTGAAGAAAGTGGCTGAAAAGCTCCGCGCTTCTCGTGAAGCTGGCCAAAAGCACGCTGTCATCGTTTTAGCTGAAGGTGTGATGCACGCCGATGAATTTGCCAAGGAATTATCCGCATACGGCGACTTCCAGTTACGTTCCACTGTTTTAGGTCACGTTGTTCGTGGTGGTTCACCAACTGCCCGCGACCGTGTCCTTGCTTCTGAAATGGGTGCTTATGCCGTTGAGTTGTTACTCGAAGGCAAAGGTGGCTTAGCTATCGGTATCCAAAATAACAAGTTGGTCAACCACAACATGCTTGACCTATTCGACGCAAAGCATGAAGCCCAATTAGATCTTTACGATTTGGCTCATGATTTGTCCATCTAATTTCTGTTTAAACTGACGTCCAGTCATTTTAAAAAAATTGTCAAAGGAGCGATTTCTTTTATGAAAAAAACCAAGATCGTTAGCACGCTTGGACCTGCATCAAACAGTACTGATATCATCGTTAAGTTGATCGAAGCGGGGGCTAACGTTTTCCGGTTTAACTTCTCTCATGGTGACCATGAAGAACACTTATCCCGTTTAAACATGGTGCATGAAGCAGAAAAGATCACTGGCAAGACTGTTGGGATCATGCTTGATACCAAAGGTGCTGAAATCCGGACCACTGTCCAAAAGGGCAAGAAGTTCGAATTACACACTGGCGACGTAATGCGTATTTCCATGGATGACTCCATTGAAGGCACCCCTGAAAAGATCGCCGTTACTTACCCTGGTTTGTATGACGATACTCATGTTGGTGGCCACGTTCTGTTTGATGATGGTTTGATCGATACCTTGATCACCGAAAAAGACGAAGCCAACCGTGAATTGGTTGTCGAAGTTGAAAACGGTGGGATGCTTGGCTCCCGTAAAGGTGTCAACGCCCCTGGTGTCGGCATCAACTTGCCTGGTATCACTGAAAAGGATGCTTCTGACATCCGCTTCGGTTTGGACCACGGCATCAACTTCATCGCCGCATCCTTCGTTCGTAAGCCTCAAGATATCTTGGACATTCGCGAATTGCTTGAAGAAAAAGACGCGCTTAACGTCCAAATCTTCCCTAAGATCGAATCCCAAGAAGGTATCGACAACTTCGATGCTGTCTTGAAAGTTTCCGATGGCTTGATGGTTCCTCGTGGTGACATGGGTGTCGAAATTCCATTCGAACAAGTGCCACTCGTTCAAAAGACCATGATCAAGAAGGCTAACGCTGCTGGTAAGCCAGTTATCACCGCTACCCAAATGCTTGATTCCATGCAAGAAAACCCACGCCCAACGCGTGCCGAAGTTTCTGACGTTGCTAACGCCGTCTTTGATGGTACTGATGCAACCATGCTTTCTGGCGAATCTGCTAACGGTGACTACCCAGTAGAATCTGTTGCTGCTATGGCTCGTATCGACGAATACGCCGAAAACGCAATGCAAAACAGCGACACTTATGCTTTGAAGTCATTTGCTAACAAAGAAAACGTTACGGAAGCTGTTGGCCAATCTGTTGCCCACACTGCACGTAACCTTGGTGTTAAGACCATCGTTGCTGCTACTGAATCCGGCTTCACTGCCCGCATGATCTCCAAGTATCGTCCTAAGGCTGACATTCTTGCCATCACTTTTGACGACAAGACTCGTCGCGGTTTGACGGTTAACTGGGGTGTCTTCCCAATCGTTGCTGAAAAGCCAGACTCAACTGACGCAATGTTCGAATTAGCCACTAAGAAGGCTGTCGAATTAGGCTTTGCTCAAGAAGGCGACTTGATCTTGATCACTGCCGGTGTCCCAGTTGGTGAAACTGGTACTACTAACGTCATGAAGGCTCAATTGATCGGCTCCAAGCTGGTTGAAGGCTCTGGTGTTGGCGACGAATCCACTGTTGGTAAAGCTGTTTTAGCAAGCAACGCTGATGAAGCTGCTTCTAAGATGAGCAAAGGCGACATCCTTGTCGTTAAGACGACCGACAAAGACTACTTACCAGCCATCGAAAAGGCAGCTGCTTTAGTTGTCGAAAATGGTGGTTTGACTAGCCACGCTGCTGTTGTTGGTATCGCTATGGGTATCCCAGTTGTTGTCGGCGCAGCCGGCGCAATGGATGCGATCACCGATGGTCAAGTGATCACCGTTGATTCCCGTCGTGGTATCGTCTACAAAGGCGCTACTAACACCCTGTAATCTCTGATTACACTGTGTAAGAAAAAGCCAGTACTCAATTCGTTGAGCACTGGTTTTTTTATGCCGTTGGATGTAAACTATACTTAACATGATGACGCTTATGTTTAACTTGACTGGAGGGGTGTGCTTGGCAAAAAATCTTAAATTACGCGCAGCTCGTGCGGCCAAAGATTTCACCCAAGAAGAACTCGCCGAGCGTGTAGGAGTGACGCGGCAAACCATCGGCGCCATTGAAAAAGGCAATTATAATCCTACGGTGCAATTATGCATCACGATTTGCAAGGTGCTGGGCTGTACGTTGGACGATTTGTTCTGGGAGGAATAAGCCATGCGACAATTGGATGAGCGGCAACGACAATTAGCGTTGCGTGGGGTGTTATGGGCGTTTATTGCCTTGATCGTGATTTTTTTCTTCATTATAAGTGCGCAGCTTTTGATCGGGCATGCGCTGTTTGCTGATGATACGCTGATGCTCACTTTGATTTTAGGTGTGGTCCTGATGCCCTTGATCGGATACGAATTAGCGGTCGACGCGTATCTTTCGCAACAACGGGCGCATTTGTTACCGGGCTTTGCGATTGTTTTCTCGTGGCTTGCAGTTGGGCAGTGGGCGTTGATCATCCAAGATATTCAACTGCATTTACTTGATCCAGTTTGGACGCATGGTCGAGTGCAAATCGGTGCCATGACTTGGCTGATGGCATCGCGTGGACTGGCCTGGCCATCATTGCTTGGCTTAAGGTGGCACGCTCTGGACATCGCCTGCATTTGAATAAGGCGCGCGGCCTAATACTTGGGATCTGGAGTTTGCTGTTGGTGATCACGTTTTGGGTGCGGGCAAATCTTGCGACTATTCATACGCCGATGTTGACCATAATCGGTAACTTCATCATTGCGGGGATCCCTTTATTCGTTTTATCGCTTAACCAGCAAACCAAGCGTTGGTATTGGTTCGCGGCGTGGGCGTGGTTAGGGTTATGGGTGTATCTGCAGTGGTTTCACTAAAAGCTGGCTGAGGCCGGCTTTTTTGCTGAGACAAGTTAACATAATTCATCGAAAAGACTATGATTAAGACAAGCTTTCAGGTAAAGTAGAAAAAGACGAGTTTTTGAAGGAGGAAGCAATGGAAAGTTGGGTATTTCTTGCCGGCATCTTCTTGATCGCAACGCTTGCCAAGAATCGGTCGCTGATGATCGGCGTGGGTTTTGTGATGATCTTAAAAGCTTTGCCACCACTACAACCGCTATTGAAAACTTTGCAAAGCCAAGGGATCAACTGGGGCGTGACTGTGATTTCAGCGGCCATCATGGTACCGATCGCCACTGGCGAAATCGGGTTTAAAGAATTATTGAAAGTCTTACGCGAACCTGCAGGGTGGATCGCCATCGCCATGGGTGTATTGGTCGCCGTACTTTCAGCTAAAGGCGTTGGCTTGTTAGCCCAAAGCCCGGAAATGACCGTCGCGTTAGTTTTTGGGACGATCATGGGAGTCGTGCTGTTGCGCGGGATCGCAGCCGGACCGGTGATCGCCAGTGGGATGACTTACGTGATTTTGACTGTTTTTAATTTGATCCCGCAACATTAAGGAGAACACAATGAAGTTAAATGGACAGATCCTGACGGCAACCGTCAGTGATCACAATGATAAAAATGTTTTTGCGCAATATCAAGGTGACACTTTTGCCATTGATGCCGCAGAATTTGAAACAATCCCTGAAACTGGGACCGACGTACACGGT
Source organism: Lacticaseibacillus manihotivorans DSM 13343 = JCM 12514 (assembly GCF_001435035.1). Taxonomy (GTDB): domain Bacteria; phylum Bacillota; class Bacilli; order Lactobacillales; family Lactobacillaceae; genus Lacticaseibacillus; species Lacticaseibacillus manihotivorans. Next base: position 24,917 of record NZ_AZEU01000174.1, on the reverse strand, counting down.
TTTGTTTATGAAAATCAACATGGCGATGCGAAGATGACCACCAAGATCCCAACCGTGGGGCATGATCATTTTGCCTGGGCAACTGTGGTTGAAGTGCGTCATGATCTTGGGGTGTTCGTTAACATCGGCTTACCCGATAAAGATATCGTGGTATCCCTTGATCAACTGCCTGAACTCAGCCGCTTGTGGCCAGCGCGCGGTGATAAGTTGATGGTCGCGTTGACCATCGATAAGAAGCACCGCTTATGGGGCAAGCTCGCCGACGTTGACATGATCAAAGCCGTATCCAACATTGGCAAGCAAAGCCAAATGAACGCTGATGTGACGGCAACCGTTTACCGCTTGAAAATGGCGGGGACGCATGTGGTCACGGATGATTATGTCTTAGGCTTTATTCATCCAAGCGAACGCGATATCGAACCGCGCTTAGGTGAAGTGGTGCATGCGCGCGTGATCGGCGTGCGGCCAAACGGGGAATTGAACTTGAGCTTGAAGCCGCGGGCGTTTGAAGCGATTTCCGATGATGCCGCGATGATCTTAGCCGTGTTGGAACATTCTGAAGATGGCACGATCGCATTTACCGATAAATCTGATCCTGAAGCCATCAAGTTGGCGTTTGGTATCAGCAAAGGCGCTTTCAAGCGGGCACTCGGGAATTTGCTGAAAGCCAAGAAGATCAAAGAGCATGATGGCGTTACAGAGTTATTGAAATAGAGGTCAAAAATGGAGCAATTAATTGCTGATTTTGTCCATTATTTAGATGTCGAGCGCGGACTGGCCAAAACCACGCAAACCAGTTATCAACAAGACTTACGTGAGTTTGCCGCTTGGCTTGAGTCTCAGCAATTAGCTGAATTTCCCGTTGAGTTGGCGGTGGTGCAAGAATTTTTGCGGGTGCAAACAACAAACAAAGCGGCCAGTTCCATGAGTCGCATGATTTCGGCGATGCGCAAGTTTTACCGCTACTTGTTGCGCGAATCAGTGATCGACCAAGATCCGATGACCTTAGTGGCATCACCAAAACCCGCGCAACATTTGCCGGCAACCCTATCTGGAAATGAAATCGACCGTTTGATGGCGGCACCTAATGTCACCAAGCCATTGGGGCTGAGGGACCGCGCGATTTTTGAATTGATGTATGCCACCGGGTTGCGGGTGTCTGAAGTGGTCAACTTGCGCTTGGAACAATTGCACTTGACCTTGAACTTGTTGCAAGTCACTGGGAAAGGCGACAAAGAGCGCATTGTGCCGATCAGTCCGCAAGCCGTGGAATGGGTGCAAGAATATCTGAATACTGCCCGCCCGCGCATGATCAAACAAGACCAACCAGCGGTGGTGTTTGTCAATTTCCATGGACATCAACTCACCCGTCAAGGCATTTGGAAAAATCTCAAAGCTTACATCGATGCATTGGGCATTGAAAAAAATGTCACCCCGCATACCTTACGCCATAGTTTTGCGACGAACTTATTAGCCAATGGAGCTGATTTGCGGGTGGTGCAAGAGTTACTGGGGCATAGTGATATTTCCACGACGCAAATTTATACCCATTTGGATAATTCCCATTTAGTTGCCGTGTATCACAAAGCCCATCCGCGCGGGTGAGGGGCCATTTTTTAGGTGATCAGGCGAATTGTAACCTAAACGTAAATTTGTCCTTAATTTGCGGATATGGTACAGTAGCTTCTGAGAGTCATTAATCTGGAGGCTATGATGCTGACGAAATTTAAGCAAGATTATGCCAAGATCGCGATGGGCTTTTTATCGTTCATTCCCGATCTTAAAGACATCAATCATCTGCAAACGGAGTTAAAACTCTATACAGAAGACCCGACGCACGTCTTATATTTATACCGTCAAGATCGTGATGCGGACTTTGAAGGGGTCGTCGGCGTGGAATCCGCCAACGATTTTGTGATGTTGCGCCATTTGTCATTATCTCCGGCAGTGCGCGACGAAAAAACCCAATTTGCGGCGCTAAGTGATTTGGTGGCCTTGTATCCTGATAAGAAATTGATGGGATCCATGGAAACCGCCAGCTTAGTGGCCAAGTTCAACACGTTTAGAAAAGAGGAACAAGATGGCACTGACCTTAGTGCTAGATGACTTTTCTGGGCCGCTGGATCTGTTGTGGCATTTGATCCGCACCAATGAAGTCGATATTTATGACATTCCGATCGCTGAAATCACTAGCCAATACCTTGACTACTTGCACCAAATGCAAGAATTAAGCCTAGATGTGGCTGGTGATTATTTTGTCATGGCTGCAAGTTTGATGGCATTAAAAAGTCAACTGCTTTTGCCACAGCCTGAAGTCGATGTGGATGACGAAGAATATGTCGATCCGCGATCTGATTTGGTCAATCAACTGCTGACCTATCAAATGTATCAGGCTGCCGCCAAACAACTACAAACGCGAGAAGTTCAGCGGGCGCAGTCGTTTGCCAAAGACCCGACCTTGCCGGATAGCGATTTAGCCGTCCCGATGGCACCTGGCGCGGTGAAGTTGCGCGACTTGGTGCAAGCGATGAGCGCAGTGGTGGCCAATCAGCTCGCCACGGCAAAAACCATCGCGCATATTGAAGCAGAGCCCATTTCGTTGACGGAACGCATTGGGGCAGTCATGAAACAATTGAGTCAAAGCCATCAATGTTTATTTGAAGACTTGTTGGCAGAGCATTCTGTCGATGGGGTGGTGACCACGTTTTTGGCGATTTTGGAATTGATGAAAAATAATCAAGTGGATTGTGCGCAAGCTGAGCCCTTTGCGCCGATCACCGTAACGTTGAAGGAGGCGGCTTGATGCAAGGCGTCATTGAAGCAGTTTTATATACGGCAGGGACAGCTGGTGTCGAACTGCAAGATTTTGCTGGGATCTTAGGCATCAGTACCGCCGCCATGCGCCAACAACTGGAAGCTTACCAAAAGGCTTTGGCTGAAGACGCCAATGCCGGGTTGTTCGTGCGCCAAAGCGCAGATCGCTATTACTTATTGACCAAGCCAGAATTTGCTGACGCGTTGCGGAAGTATTTTGCCGGGCCACCTGCGCAAGGGTTATCACAAGCTGCCCTTGAAGTGTTGGCGATCATTGCGTATCAACAACCGATCACCCGCATCGAAATCGATGAAGTGCGCGGCGTACAGTCCAGTGGCGCCTTGACCACTTTGGCTAGTCGCCAGTTGGTCAAAGAAGCTGGCCGAAAAGAAGCCCCCGGTCGGCCGATTTTATATGCGACCACGCCGTTATTTTTAGATTATTTTGGCTTAAAAACCTTGAAAGATCTGCCACCGCTGGAAGAACACCAAGCCGCCAGTGAAATCGATTTGTTTGATTTCAATTCGGCTTTAGAAGGAGAAACCAATGAATGAAGAACTGGTTCGCTTACAAAAAGCGATCGCCAATGCTGGGGTGGCCTCACGCCGGCATGCAGAAGAGTTGATCGCCACCGGACACGTTGAAGTCAACGGCCAAGTGGTTACGGAAATGGGTGTGAAAGTCACCTCGCGTGATGAAGTCTTAGTCGATGGCGTGCCATTGACCAAGCCGATTTCCCGGCATTACTTATTTTATAAGCCGCGTGGGGTGATCACCGCGGTGACTGATGATAAAAAGCGCAAAGTCGTCACTGATTATTTCGAAGAAGTGCCAGAACGCTTATATCCTGTCGGTCGGTTGGATTATGATACCAGCGGGTTGTTGATCATGACTAATGATGGTGAATTCGCCAACCAGTTGATGCATCCGAAGTTTAAAATCGAAAAGCATTACATTGCCAAAGTGCAAGGCATCCCAACGCGTTTGGCCTTGGATCCTTTGCGTAAAGGCATGAAGATCGACGGCAAGAAGTTAGCGCCAGCACGCTTCAATATTATTTCATCTGATAAAGCCAAGAAAACGGCGATCGTGGAATTGACCATTCACCAAGGCGTTAACCACCAAGTCAAAAACATGTTAAAGGCTGTTGGTTTCCCTGTGATCAAGCTATCTCGACCACAATACGGACCGTTGACGTTAGACGGGTTGCAACCAGGCGACTATCGGCCATTGAAGCCACGCGAAGTTGATGCGTTGCGGAAATTAGCCAAAGGCGAAGATTTGCGTTAAACAATTGGTCAAGACGATTTTCGGTCTTGGCCTTTTTCGTGTTTAGCGTTTGTGGTTGACGTTGATCATGAGACCAGATAGCCGCAATCAGCTATTTTTCTAACTTACTGTTGACAAGTGAATCTGTAAGAGGTTACAATACGCTTGTAATTAAATAAACTGGTTCGTCTTCAGGGGCAGGGTGAAATTCCCGACCGGCGGTAAAAGTCCGCGACCCGTACCTTGTGTGCGGTTGAGTAAGGTGTGATTCCTTGACCGATAGTTAAAGTCTAGATAAAAGAAGATGGGGCTTATTGAATCCTAACATTCAAATAAGGCCTGTTTGCCCTTGGGTAAACAGGCCTTTTTAGGCTCTTCTGAAGCGACCAACATGGAGGAATGTTCTATGTCTGGTTCTAAGGTGCACCGTTTAGTCGGGATCGCATTGTTGTCTGCTGTGGGTTTTATTTTGCAAATGTTTCTTGAGTTTTCGATTTTGCCGATGTTTCCATTTTTGAAACTTGACTTATCAGATCTCACAGTATTGCTCGGCGGGCTGTTATATGGGCCGGTGGGCGGAATCGCCGTTGCGTTTGTGCGTTCGCTGCTTCACTTTTTGATGACTGGCGCTGGGATCGTCAACTTAGTCGGCGATTTGGCTAGCTTCATTGCCAGTGTCGGCTTCATGTATCCGGTGGTGATGTTGATGAAATCAAAGAACTCACTGGGCCGTCAAATTGCCGGCTTGGCTGGTGGCACGATTTCATTGACGGTAATCATGAGTATTTTAAATCTCGTGGCCATTATGCCGATGTACTTAGCCGTGATGAATTTCCAATTAGGGATGTCCACCACGAAATACGTGTTGATCGGCGTCGTGCCGTTCAACTTGATCAAAGGCGTTGTGGTTTCGGTCGTATTCTTCGCTTTGGCCAAAGCTTTGATGCCATGGCTAGATAAGCAACAAGCGATTCAAGCCCAACGCATGCAACAGATGCACTAAATCAAAAAACCACGCTGAAAAATTATCGGCGTGGTTTTTCTTTGGGTTCAAACGGCTGATCGGAATGTTGAATGGCACCAGTGGGGCAGCGACTGAAGGCTTTTTTAAATAAAATTGCTTGCGCTGGCGTCAAAGAAATTGATCCGGTGTTTTGATCTGGCGTATAGCTGGCGATCCCATTTGCATCATAATCAAACAATTCTGGGGCGAGCATTTGGCAAAGACCACACGCAATGCATGCGTCGCGGTCGACCTGCGCGTATAATGGATGCATATCTTCCTCCAAGGTGGTGAGTACGTGTTAGATGACTTTCTCTTGCAATTCTTTGACGATCAGCCGCGCCGGGCAACCAGTTTATATCTGCTGTTGACGGGTAAAAAAACGTTGTCGGTGTTATTTGCGGCGCTTGAACATCAGCAATTGCAATGGCTTCACTTGTACCCTACGCTGTCACGCCCAGATTTTCAAGCGGCGATCGCACGACTCCAAGCGGCGCATCACCTTGAAAAAACTGATTTGGGTATGATACTGGGTGGCCCCAAGGCTCAACCAGCAAACTTGCCCACCGCTTATCAGCCATGGATGGGGGTGCACACGTTCAGCCCGAAGTTTCACTTGGCGGTACAAATGTTGTCTGAAGCCAGCTTTCATAATGCACGTTATCGCCCGGTAACGCAAGATTGGGCGATTCAACAACAGTTACGCCAGTGGTGGCAACATATTGACCGCCAAACTGCAATTTCAGAATTAAAAACTTTGCTTGAAGTCATTGGGGATGAATCGGCGACAGTTTTGCTGAGTACCATGATCGGCCATGATTTTGTCGGGGCGGGTCAAGTTGATGACATCAGCCAAATCCAAGCCTTAGCCCAATTGATCGCCCAACTGGACGCCGGCCTTGCGTCAAGTTGGCAGGCACTTTGGGGTGGGCGCAAAGCGTTAGGCACCAAAACGCAATACGCTGCGTTACAAATGATCCAACAAGGGGCCACGCGCGAACAAGTTAGCCAGCGCCTGCGTTTGAAACCATCAACGATCAATGAGCATTTGTTGACGGCGGCAATTTTTGGTGCGGATCTGCCATTGGCGCGATTGTATCCTGCCACGATGCTGACGCAGTTGAATCAAGCAGATGCCCATTTAAATTATCAACCTTTGCTGGAACAAGTTCCTGATAGTGATTTTTTCCAGATTCGATTATTTCAAATTTTGTGTTTACAAGGTAGGTGGCCACATGGACAAGCTTGAAACATTACTTGAACAACACTTTGGGTTCACTAGCTTTCGCCCAGGCCAAAAAGAATTAGTCCAAGCCGTCCTTGATGGGCGTGACGCCTTAGGTATTTTGCCGACGGGTAGTGGCAAGACGCTGTGTTATCAATTGCCCGCTTTGGTGTTGGATGGTTTGTGCGTGGTGGTTGAACCGTTATTGGCGTTGATGGACGACCAGGTTGCCCGCCTGCAAAATGCTGGACAAAAACAAGTGGTCACGTTATCGAGTCGCTTGACGCCGCCAGACTTTCAGTGGTTGTTGCATCATTTAAATCAGGCGAAGTTTTTATTTGTGGCGCCGGAAACGTTGATGCGCCCAGATGTATTAAATGCGTTGGCAGCTTTATCGATCAATTGTTTTGTGATCGATGAAGCCCATTGTATTGCGCAATGGGGACCAGATTTTCGGCCTGCTTATTTGCGCTTAGGTGAAGCCATTAAGCGCCTGCATCCGCGCAGTTGCTTGGCGTTGACGGCCACGGCACCTAAACGCGTTCAAGACGCAATCGTTTCCGAGCTACAGTTACAGGCGCCTGAAATGGTGATCGCCAGCGTTGATCGGCCCAATATTTTTCTCGGGGTGAATCAAGTGGCCAACCCGGCAGAAAAACAAGTCAGCGGCATCGAGTTGATTCAAGCAGTGAATGCGGCCACGATCGTGTATTTTGATACGAAAGCCCAAGCCGAAACTTGGGCCAAAGCCTTACAACAAAAAGGCGTGGCGGCAGATTTTTATCATGCCGGTTTACCCAGTCAACAGCGCGAATTGATCCAGCGGCGATTTATGGCCGGGGAGTTGCAAGTGATCTGCGCAACCAGTGCCTTTGGCATGGGGATCGACAAAGCGGATGTGCGTTTAGTGATGTACACTTACGCGCCAGAATCCTTGGAAGCTTATTCACAAGGCATCGGTCGTGCTGGCCGGGATGGGGAAAATTCTGCTAGCGTGGTGTTGTTGGCACCAGGGGACTTAAGCCGCCAAGCCCATTTTGCCCAAAGTTTACCAGATCCACAACTGATCAAAACCATTTATGCGCATCCGGATGCCTACACAGACTTTGACGATCCGCAAATTGCGTTGTTGCAAGCCTATGTACAATCAGGCTTTTCCCAAGCGCAAGTGCAACAGCTACTCGCTCAGCGGGCGGATGAAAAAATGACCAGCGCCCAAGCAGTGGCAACTTATTTAACCAATCCTGGGTGTAAACGTGCCTTGTGGTTGCGCTACTTTGATGCCCCAACTACTGAGCACCACGAACAATGCTGTGGGGAACTTTTAGGGCCACAAATTGCGGCTTTAGCCAAAAGTTCCTTGCGGGTTGCGCCAGACTCAGACTGGCAGGTGGATTTTGCCCGGTTATTTAATGAAGTCTAAAACCTTTTCGGGGGTTTCTATGATACAATAATTGCAGTATGTGAGGGGGGATCGGTTTGCGCAAGAAAACCACCAATAAAAAGGAACCTGTCCAACAAGACGCTTCCGACCAAACCAAACCATGGAATAAGCAATTTGAAGATGATCGCGATGATGATGGCAACTTATCACGCGTAGCGACACGCAAGAAAAAGCGTGGCGGCTCCATTTTAGCAATCGTGGTATGGGTGGCGTTGGCATTAGTGATCATCATTCCAGTAACGTGGCAGGCGCTGCGGAACAATTCGGCAAATTCCAGCAATTATCCGAATGATAAAATCACGGTCACGTCGACGTCGAAAAAAGCCAAGTCGCATTCGTCGAGCCAAAAATCTGAAAGTTCCAAGAAATCTAGTAGCTCAACGTCTAGCAAATCATCAAGTACCAGTTCGTCTAGTGTGTCATCCAGCAGTACGCCGGCTTCCAGTTCTAGCGTTTCAAGCAGCAGTTCTAGCGTTTCAAGCAGCAGTTCAAGTGTTTCTTCGAGTTCAAGCAGCAGCGCGGCCACTGGCACTTACACCGTCAAAGCCGGGGACAACTTGTATCGCATTGCGGTCAACCACGGCATGACCTTAAGCGAATTGTTACAACTCAATGGCATGTCCAGCGGTGCAAGTATTTCTGCCGGACAAACCTTGAAAGTGAACCAGTAACCACAGTTGAGTCGGCGACGGCTCAATTTTTTTGGAAAAACAGCAAAAGGGGTATGTATTCATGCAAATTGCAATTGATGGACCAGCAGGCTCTGGGAAAAGTACGATCGCCAAGTTAGTGGCCCACAAACTCGGCTATATTTATTGTGACACTGGCGCAATGTACCGCACCGTGACCGTGATGGCCTTACGCTTAGGGATCGATCTCGGTGATGAAGCGGCGATCATGGACCAATTGAAACAATTGGACATTCGCTTTGTTCCCAGTGCTGACGGTCAAAAGGTGTTGATGAATGGGACTGATGTGACGTTGGCGATTCGTCAACCTGAAACCACCAACAATGTGTCACAAGTTTCCGCTTTGCCAAAAGTGCGCGAAGACTTGGTGCAACGCCAACGCGACATCGCCGCGCAAAATGACATCGTGATGGATGGCCGCGATATTGGCACCACGGTGTTGCCAAACGCTGAAGTCAAAGTCTTTATGATCGCCTCAGTGGAAGCCCGCGCCATTCGTCGGCATAAAGAAAATGTCGAAAAAGGCATCATGACCCCAATTGCGAAGTTGGAAGAAGAAATTGCCGAACGCGATCGCAAAGATTCCACTCGCGCGGTGTCACCATTACGCAAAGCAGAAGATGCAGTTGAAATCGATAGCACCAAAATGACCATCGACGAAGAAGTCGCCGAGATCATTGCGTTAGTACCCAAACATTCTGCATGATTTTCAACGAAAAAGTTGGCATTTTTCACGAGAGTTATGTACAATAGACAATGTATGACAGTCGTATAGGAGGATTTTTTTGGCATGAGTGAAAACAACGTAAACGAAAACGCCCAAACCATGGCGGATGCTTTAAACAGCGTCGAAACCGTTCATATCGGTGACACCGTGAAGGGTGAAGTATTAGCCGTAGAGGACAAGCAACTGATCGTCGGTATCGAAGGCACCGGTGTAGAAGGTGTCGTTCCTCTGAAAGAATTATCAACTCAGCCAATCGATGATATTCGTTCGGTTGCTAACGTCGGCGATGAGATCGACCTGGTGGTCATCTCCACGATTGGTAAAGATAAGGAAAACGGCCAATACCTGCTTTCCAAGCGCCGCTTAGAAGCGCAAAAAGTTTGGAAAGAAATCCAAGCTAAATTTGATGCTGGTGAAACTATCACTGCACCCGTTACTTCCGTTGTTAAAGGCGGCTTAGTTGTTAACGCTGGTGTACGTGGCTTCGTGCCTGCATCCATGGTTGAAGATCACTTCGTTGAAGACCTCAACCAATACAAGAACCAAGAACTCGAATTCAAGATCATTGAAATCGAACCATCTGACAACCGTTTGATCCTTTCCCACCGTGCGATCGTTGAAGCTTCTAAAGCCGAAGCCCGCAAGGAAATCTTCGCTAAGCTCCAACCTGGCGACGTGGTTGAAGGTAAGGTTGCTCGTTTGACTAACTTCGGTGCCTTTGTTGACCTTGGCGGCGTTGACGGTTTGGTCCACGTATCAGAAATTGCTTTTGATCACGTTGACAAGCCATCTGATGTCCTCAAAGTGGGCCAAGATGTTAAGGTTAAAGTCCTCGCCATTGACGTTGACCGCGATCGTATCTCCTTGTCCATCAAAGCAACCTTGCCTCAACCTTGGGACAACGTTGAAACTGAAGCCCCAGCTGGCGCAGTGCTCGATGGTACTGTTCGTCGCTTGACTAGCTTTGGTGCCTTTGTGGAAGTATTCCCTGGCGTTGAAGGTTTGGTTCACATTTCCCAAATCTCTCACGAACACATTGCCACTCCTCAAGATGTCTTGAAGGAAGGCCAAGCAATCAAGGTCAAGGTTCTGTCCGTCGACCCAGAAGCACATCGTTTGGCATTATCCATCAAGGCGCTTGAAGAAGCTCCTGAAGGTGCTGCTGAAGAAGAACAACGTTCAAGCCGTCCTCGCAACAACAACCGCGATAACAGCCGCAACGATCGTCCTCGTCGCAACAACCGTCAAGAACGTACGTCCATCCCAGCCGAATATCAACAAGATGATTCCGGCTTCTCCTTGGGCGATATGCTCGGTGATGCATTGAAAGACTTCGGCAAAGACGAAAAGTAATTTTCATCAATGCAAATAAAAAGGCGGGACAAAAGTGATTTTGTCCCGCTTTTTGCTGGTTTCAGCGGAGATTTTGAATTTTGGCCTCCAGCTGGCCGGCACGGCATAATGAGGGTCCTCGGGGAAGCTAACTTGATTCATCGCTTCGCGTTGAACCAAGTGGATCTTCCCCTGCGGTTTTCCGTAGGCAGTAAACTGCCAACGGAGATCTCACTATGCCGTGCCGGCCAGCTTCTGGTCAAAATTCAGAACGCCTTCGCGCCATCGTGGAAAGGTGACACCGGATTTGCGCTGTGACCACGAATTTTCAACAGTTTAGTGATTGCCTCGTAGACTTTCCGTTACAAATCGGATGCCAGTCTTCGTTAGTAGTTGCCGCGATTTGAAATTGGGACGGAGGCTGGCCGCCGATGCATAGTGAGATTCTCGTTAGCGGTTTACCGCTTACGAGAATCCGCAGGGAAAGATCCGGCGAATGGGGAGCGTAGCGACCCATTCGGCTAGCTTTCCCGAGGACCCTCACTATGTAGCGGCGAGCCAGCCGGAGGCCCAATTTCAAAGCGCAACTTAGTAAGCACCAACTCGAGAGGCCCATTTCCTGAAGGGCTTCGGAAACAAGTAAAGGAAGTGACAAAATGGTATTACCAACTCTGGCCATTGTTGGCCGCCCAAACGTCGGGAAATCGACTATTTTTAATCGGATCATCGGCGAGCGGATCTCCATTGTCGAAGATACCCCTGGGGTTACCCGGGATCGGATCTACGGCAAAGCAGAATGGCTCGGCAAAGAATTTGCCTTGATCGATACTGGTGGGATCGATATGGGGGATGAACCATTTTTATCTCAAATCACCCAACAAGCGGAAATCGCCATTGAAGAAGCGGACGTCATTTTGTTTTTGACGTCTGTGGAAGCAGGGGTGACTGACGCGGATGAAAAAGTCGCGCAGATCTTGTATCGTGCCGACAAACCAGTGGTGCTCGCCGTCAACAAAGTCGACAACCCTGAACGGCGTAGCGAGATCTATGATTTCTACTCCTTAGGCTTTGGTGAACCATATCCATTGTCTGGGACGCATGGGATCGGCTTAGGTGATGCGTTAGACGCCGTGCTGGCAGCTTTTCCTGAAGAAGGCACAGACGTTGAAGACGATTCGATCAAATTCTCCTTTATTGGGCGGCCGAATGTCGGCAAGTCCAGTTTGGTCAATGCCATTTTAGGCGAAGAGCGGGTGATCGTGTCTGACATTGAAGGCACCACTCGTGATGCCATCGATACCAAGTTCGTCGATCACGATCAAGAATTCACCATGATCGACACAGCTGGGATCCGCAAACGTGGGAAAGTCTACGAAAACACGGAAAAATATGCCGTGATGCGGGCATTGCGGGCTATCGATCGCTCAGATGTCGTCTTAGTCGTGTTAGATGCGGAAACTGGTATTCGCGAACAAGATAAAAAAGTGGCCGGTTACGCCCATGAAGCCGGGCGTGGGATCATTATTGTGGTCAACAAGTGGGACACCTTGCACAATAAAGACAACCACACCTTGCAAGAGTTCGAACAGCATATCCGCGATGAATTCCAATATTTGGACTATGCACCGATCGTCTTTGTGTCTGCCAAGACCCATCAACGCCTGAAAAACTTACCGGATATGATCCGCTTGGTTTCTGAAAACCAAAACCGTCGGATCCAAAGTGCGGTGTTGAACGATGTCTTAATGGATGCCATGGCCGTGACGCCAACGCCAACCATCAACGGCAAGCGTTTGCGCATTTACTATCTCACCCAAGTGGCGGTCAAGCCGCCGACATTCGTGGCTTTTGTCAACGATCCGGACTTGCTCCACTTTTCGTATCAGCGCTTTTTGATCAACCAATTGCGTCAAACCTTCGACTTCGATGGCACGCCGATCCACTTGATCGCAAGAAGCCGCAAGTAATCAAGCTTGTCGGCGCTTGCAAGAATTTGAGGCGATTTTCACGTGATTTCTTGAATTCTAGGCTAACTTTCGCCTTAAAAACGCGAAAACCCTTGCTACACCAGCGTTGGTGTGCTATCTTTAAGCATGAAATAGTGATACGTATTGGTCATTGTTTCCTCATGCTGTGAGGCGACTCACAGTTGGGACTTTAAGTGGAAATCACTTAAATCTATATGGAGGTGAAATTGCTCATGGCAAACAAAGCTGAATTGATCGAAAGCGTTGTGGAAAAGACTGGTTTAACCAAGAAAGACGCAACTGCTGCGGTTGACGCCGTATTCTCTTCGATCCAAGATAACTTGGCCGCAGGTGCTAAGGTTCAACTGATCGGTTTCGGTAACTTCGAAGTGCGCGAACGCGCTGCTCGTAAGGGCCGCAACCCTCAAACTGGTGCAGAGATCGAAATCCCTGCATCTAAGGTACCAGCATTCAAGCCTGGTAAGGCTCTCAAGGACGCTGTTAAGTAGTCTCCTGAGACAATGATACACATAACGGCTGAGTCCCCATGGGATTCGGCCGTTTTTTCGCGAATGGATGGAGGCACACATGAGCTTTTCTGAACAAATGTTAGCAGCCTTAGAACAAGGCGATCAAGCCCAAGCTCGGGAATTGTTTACCCAAGCCTTAAAAAACGATGACGATGAAACGTTGTACAACTTGGCAGGTGAACTTTACGCGTTAGGGTTTATCGGCCAAGCCCAGCGCCTTTATGAAGAATTGTTAGGCAAATATCCCGACATGGATGAATTGCGGGCCAATTTGGCAGATATTGCCGTATCCAATGGCGATCCCGACAAAGCCTTGAATTATTTGGCCCAGATCCAACCAGATTCGGATAGCTACGTGGCGGGCTTGATGACCCAAGCCGATGTTTATCAAACGCAAGGCTTATATGAAGTCAGTGAACAAAAGTTGCTCACGGCCCAACGCTTAGCTCCAGATGAACCGGTGGTGACGTTTGCGCTAGGGGAATTGTATTTTGACTGGGGCAAAGACTCGCAAGCAGCCTTAGCTTATTCTGACTTGATCGCAGCAGGCGTTGACGAGATCGCCAATGTTTCCGTCAAAGCGCGCTATGGGGCTGTATTGGCCAATCTCGGGCAGTATGAAGATTCCGTGGCGGTGTTTGAAGAACTCGGCGACACGCTTGATTTCAATAGCCGCTTCACGTTAGGCAGTTTATATTTACAACTCAAAGACTATCCGCGCGCCATCGACTCACTGAAGGCGGTCCTAGAAGAAGATTCAAGTTTTGCCAACGCCTATTTGCCGCTTGCCCAAGCACAAGTCGCGGATCATCAACAAGCGGAAGCCTTGTCGACAGTTCAAGCCGGGATCCAAGTCGATGATACCAATGCCGAATTGTTTGCCGTTGGCGCTGACTTGTCGTTAAAAGAAGAAGACAACGACTTAGCGACGACTTATTTGCAAAAAGCGCGCGCCATCGATCCAGAAAATCAAGCCGTGATGCTGTCTTGGAGTAACTTGCTGTTGGCCAAGCATGAAGATGACGACAATATCGCATTTTTGGAAGCCATCGACAAATCTGGGGATGTGGATCCGCAAATTTATTGGAACTTAGCCAAATCTTATGATCGCTTGGATGACGTTGACCATGCCCGCGAGAATTATTTGTTGGCGTTTGGCTCCTTCCAAGATTCTCCAGACTTTTTGCGCGACATCATCGACTTTTTCCAATCCACTGCAGCGATCGCCGAACTCAAAGCGGCGCTCACACGATATGTGGCGTTGGTGCCTGATGACGACCAAATGCAAGCGAGCTTGGATGAACTCAACGCGGAAAACTAATTTCTGGTATAGTTGAAGCGAGGTGTTTTTATGCAAATTGATTTAACTCATCCAGATTTTCAAGCGGCGATCCCGATTTTACAGGCGATCGAACAAGCCGGGTATGAAGCGTATTTTGTCGGCGGCAGTGTTCGCGACGCGCTGTTAGGCTTGCCGATCCATGATGTGGACATCGCCAGTTCCGCTTATCCTGAAGAAATCAAACAGATTTTTCACAAAACGGTAGATACTGGGATCCAACACGGCACGGTGATGGTGTTACAACATGGCGTCGGCTATGAAGTCACCACGTTTCGAACCGAATCGACGTATCAAGACTTCCGCCGACCTGATCATGTGACCTTTGTGCGATCACTATCAGAAGACTTAAAGCGCCGCGACTTTACCGTCAATGCCTTAGCTGCGCGGCACGACGGCACGGTGGTCGACTTATTTGGCGGCATCGATGATATGCAACAACACGTTTTGCGCGCCGTTGGGGATGCCCACGAACGCTTTCACGAAGATGCGCTGCGGATGATGCGGGCCGTGCGCTTTGAAAGTCAATTAAACTTTTCAATTGAAGCTAAAACCAAAAAAGCGATTCGCGAAAATGCCGCGTTGCTGGAGAAAATCTCGGTTGAACGTATCGCCACGGAATTTGTCAAAATGATGTTAGGCCAAGCGCGCACAGCGGGCTTAGCTGACTTTGTTGAAACCGGCTTAAGTGAACATGCACCGCTGTTTGCCGGCCATCAACGCGAATTAGAAAACTTAGCTGCCATTGACCCAACGCCGATTTCATCCGAAGCCGTGGTTTGGACGTTGATCGCAGCCGGCTTAAACTTGCCAGTAGTCAAGTTGATGAAAGCTTGGAAGCAAGCCAATGCCTTGAGTAACACTGTGCAGCGGGCGGTGGCCTTGTTATCACACTTGACTGACGCTGATGCTTGGCCACTGTATGAAGCCGGTGCTGAAGGTGTTGAAGCCGCAGCCTTGGCGCAACAATATTTGCAACCTGGGTTTGAGGCCCAAACGATTTTGAACGCTTATGCGGCGTTACCGATCAAATCCAGCAAAGACTTAGCCGTCGATGGTGGGATGTTGATCAAACATGGGTTTAAACCTGGCCCGAAGCTTGGGCAAACGCTACACCAACTGGAAATAGCAGTGGTTTCTGGGGACTTGGCGAATGATCAAGCCACGTTGCTGAAAGCTGCTTTAAACGAAATCCATTGAAGATCGCCTTGGCGGTCTTTTTTGTATGCACTGAGAATTTTTGTTAAACTAGAGCTTAGATTAACGAGGAGCATGAACATGCAAACATTAAGCGCAACAGGCGTCAGTAAGGCGTATGGCGACAAACAATTATTTAAATCGATCGACTTTCTGATCAACGAAGGCGACCGCATCGGCTTGATCGGGGTCAATGGGACGGGCAAAACCACGTTATTAAATGGTTTGGCCGATACGGATCCGTTTGATGCCGGCACCGTGGAAACCAGCAAAACTTATCGGATCGCGTATTTGGCACAGAAACCGGCACTCGATCCCAACAAAAAAATTATGGATGCCGTATACGGCGGGCAAGGTCCCGTATTTGCCGCATTGCGACAATATCAAAGTGCCTTAGCCGCTTATACCAAAGACCCCATGGATCAACAGGCCCAAGCCCGTTATGAAAAAGCGGATGCGGCGATGACGCAAACGGATGCGTGGTCGGTGGATACGGATATCAAAACCATTTTGACGCAACTGCACTTGCCAGATCTCGACCAAACCATCGGTAATTTATCCGGTGGTCAACAAAAGCGGGTGGGCTTGGCGCAAGTCTTGATCGAATCGCCTGATTTGTTGATTTTAGACGAACCGACCAACCACTTGGACTTTGATTCCATTGCTTGGCTGGAAAAACGCCTGAGCACATATAAAGGCGCGCTTTTGGTCGTGACGCATGATCGCTACTTCCTAGACCGGGTGGCCAATGCGATTTGGGAACTCGACCACGGCACACTGTATCAATATGCTGGCAACTATGAAGCTTATGTTGAGAAAAAGGCCGAACAAGTCGAAGCAGACACGATTGCCGCTCACAAAGAACAACAACTTTACAAACAAGAACTCGCTTGGATGCATGCCGGGGCCCAAGCGCGCTCGACGAAACAACAAGCGCGGATCAATCGCTTCAACGATATCAAGCAAAATATGAATGATCGCCCAGAAGCCCAAGGGCAAGTGGAAATGAAAGTCGCTTCCACGCGCTTAGGCAAAAAAGTGATCGTCTTTAAAGGCGCGAACTTAACTATCGGCGAGCATCACATTCTCAATGATTTCGACTGGCTGGTGCAACCAGGCCAGCGGATCGGCATCACCGGGCAAAACGGTGCCGGCAAGTCCACGTTGTTGAATGTGATCTCAGGCTCTCGCAAGTTGGATTCTGGAGTTTTAGAGATCGGTGACACAGTGAAGCTCGGCTATTACACCCAGTTGTCCCAAGATCTCCCCAATGACAAGCGGGTGATCGCGTACTTGCAATCCATCGCAGAAGGCTTAGTCACCGATTCTGGCGAACGCATCACCGTCACCCAGCTGCTGGAACAATTCCTATTCCCGCGCAGTATGCATGGGGAATTGATCGGGCGCTTATCTGGCGGGGAGAAACGCCGGTTGTATCTGTTAGCCATTTTAATGGAACAACCTAATGTCTTATTGTTAGATGAACCGACCAATGATTTAGATGTGGCCACGTTGACCGTGTTGGAAGATTATTTGGATCAATTCCCAGGCACTGTGATCACGGTTAGCCATGATCGCTACTTCTTGGACAAAGTCGCCGATCACTTGTTGATTTTTGACGGCATTGCCAAAATTGAGCGGGCAGTCGGCATGTTCACCGATTATTTGGCCAAACAAGCCGATCAACCAACGACCACTGCCGCTCCAGCCAAGCCAAAGACCGCACCAGTTGCCCCAGAGCAGCCGAAAGTCAAAACTAAACTGACTTATGCCGAAAGCATCGAACACGACCAGCTCCAAGAAAAAATGGACGCTTTAGATGATCAGATCTCGGCTTGGCAAGCGGAAATGGATGCCACCGACGGCAAAGATTATCAAAAACTCGGCGGCTTGCAACAACAAATCGATGATGCCAACGCGCAACTTGATGAGATGTTTGACCGTTTTGCCGCGCTGGATGAATACGTCAACTAGGAGGAAATCATGGGCAGTCTCGAACAACCTTATTTGGATCTTTGCCAACAGATTTTAGACGAAGGGGACTTTAAAGGCGATCGCACTGGTACTGGGACCTATAGTCATTTTGGGGCACAACTGCGCTTTGATTTGAGTCAAGGGTTTCCGTTGTTGACCACTAAAAAAGTGCCTTTTGGCTTGATCAAAAGCGAACTGTTGTGGTTTTTGCATGGCGATACCAACATTCAATATTTGCTCAAGCATCGCAATCATATTTGGGATGAATGGGCGTTTGAACGCTATGTCAATTCTGAGGCATATACCGGCCCTGATATGACCAACTTCGGTCAACGCCGCCTGTCAGATCCGGAATTTGCCAAGGTTTATCATGAACAAATGGCCAAATTTGATCAACAAGTGCTTGAAGACGACGACTTCGCCGCAAAATTCGGCGATCTCGGCAATGTTTATGGCAGTCAGTGGCGCGCTTGGAAAACCTCAAAAGGCGACACCATCGACCAACTCGGGGATGTGATCGAACAGATCAAAACGAACCCGAACTCGCGCCGTTTGATCGTCAGTGCTTGGAATCCTGAAGATGTGCCGACCATGGCCTTGCCACCGTGCCACACGATGTACCAGTTTTACGTGAATGATGGTAAGTTGTCGTTGCAACTTTATCAACGCTCGGCGGACATGTTCTTAGGCGTGCCGTTTAACATTGCGTCATATGCCCTGCTCACGCATTTGATCGCGCAAGTGTGCGGCTTGCAAGTCGGCAACTTTATTCATACCTTTGGCGATGCGCATATTTACACCAATCACATCGATCAAATTCATGAACAACTCAGCCGCACGCCACGTCCCGCACCGAAACTCTGGTTGAATCCTGAGATCAAAGATGTCTTTGATTTTCAAATGGATGATATCAAAGTCTTGGACTATGACCCTTATCCGGCCATTAAAGCGCCGGTGGCTGTTTAAAGGAGCTTAACATGATCGCATTTTTATGGGCGGAAGACGCTCAAGGCACCATCGGTAAAAATGGAACGCTACCATGGCATTTACCCGATGATTTGAAATACTTCAAACAACAAACCTTAGGGACGCTGACGGTGATGGGGCGCAAGACGTATTGGGCTTTGCCAAAGCGACCGCTGCCAGGGCGCACCAATGTGGTGTTGTCCCGCGATCCTGAATGTGTTGCTCCAGGCGCCGTGGTGGTACATTCAGGCGCTGAATTGCGAGACCTCCAGGCACAACATCCCGATATGGATTTGGTGATCACTGGCGGTGCTGGCGTCTTTGAAAGCTTGAAAGCTTGGCCAGATACCTTGTTGGTGACGCGCTTAGCTGGCAAGTTCGACGGAGATGTGACGATGGTGGATCTGCCTTGGTCTGATTATCAATTGGTTTCAACTCGCCAAGTGGAAAATCCAGATCCCGCGTTGACTCATGTGTTTGAGCGTTGGGAGAAACGGTAATTTCAGTAGTCGCAGCTGATATGCTGCGACTATTTTTGTGCAACAAAATAGGCCCAGCCGGGATGGCCGGACCTTGAGATTTTGTTAAACAAATAAGTAAATCGACGCATACATGCAAGCAGAGCCTAACATGACAAACAAATGCCAAATGACGTGGATGTAAGGAATTTGTTTTTGTGAGTAAAGCACTGCGCCTAACGTATAAGCGACCCCGCCTGCGACTAATAACCAAAAGCCGATCGGGCCCAAGCCTGCCCACAGCGGCCGAATGCCGATCAAGCACAGCCAACCTAAAATCACGTAAATACTGGTTTCTAAATACTTCCATTTGCCGTTGAAGAAGCATTTATACAAAATACCAGCTAAACACAAACTCCAAATCGCGATTAACAAGCCGATGCCTAACGCGCCGCCGATGGTCACGAGGCAATAAGGTAAGTACGATCCGGCAATTAAAATAAAGACGCCAGAGTGGTCGAGGACTTGCAACACATGCCGCGCTTTGGTGAAGTAAAAGCTATGAAAAGCCGTTGACGCTGAATACAATAAAATCAAGGCGACGCCAAAGCCGATGAAAGTCACCAATCGCAGCGGTGAGTGACCGGCACGAAAGGCGAGGGCGATGGTCCCGATGATGGCCATGCCTAAGCCGGTGGCATGGGTGGTGGCGCTTAACGTTTCATTGGTGAAGCGATAATTTGCATTTTGTTTGGTCAATTGCATGGGTGACCTCCATATCTGGTGTTGAAGACTAGTTGTCGTTTACGAATTCATTTTAACATGGTAGAATACACTATGCAATGATAACTAGTCTTTAATACTAGATGACAACTACTGACAATCACGCCACTGTTTGTTATACTATAGCGGTGTGAATTAACCTATAAGAAAGTGTGGCCGCGACATGGCAAAGATTAAACTCGTTACTGATTCTTCGATCCAACTGACCCCGGAGGAAGTGGCCCGATACGATATCCGCGTGGTCCCGTTGACCATCATGATCGACTCCACCGTTTATATTGATGGCGAAACCATCACCCGTTCAGAATTTATGGAAAAAATGGCTGAAGCCAAAGCCTTACCTAAAACGTCTCAACCAGCGCCCGGCACATTTTTAGATGTGTTCAATGACTTGACCGCAGATGGCAGCCAAGTCCTTTGCGTCAATATGTTGCAAGCCATTTCCGGCACGGTCAACTCCGCGCGCCAAGCCGCAGAATTATCTGATGGCGACGTCACGGTGGTTGATTGCGACTTCACTGATCGCGCTATGGCCTTTCAAGTGATCGAAGCCGCCAAAGCCATTGAAGCAGGGGCGGATATGGATGGCGTCTTAGCGCGCATGACTGAAGTTCGCGAACATACCATTTTACAAATGGGTGTGTCCACGTTAGATAACTTGGTCAAAGGTGGTCGCTTGTCCAAGGCTGCTGGTGTGGTCGGCAGCTTGTTGAACATCAAAGTGGTGTTACAAGTGGCTGACGGCGAACTCAAAGTGATGCAAAAAGGCCGCGGGCTCAAAACCTTGCATCGCTTCGTCGATGGTTTCGTGGAAAAACTTCAAGGTTTAGAAAATCTCAAAGAAGTCGGCATCAGTTTTGCTGGTGGCGAAGCTTATGCTCAAGAAATCGGCAACAAGATCAAAGCCGTCTTGCCAAACTTGCCAGTGCTGGTGCGGCCGACTGATCCGGTGATCGCCACGCATACTGGTGATGGCGCCTTTGCCATTATGTGCTACACCGATTAATGACTGCTGGCAGGAGGCTAACTCCTGCCATTTTTTAGTTGGCCGCTAATGAGGACCGGCAGCGATAATGTTTCATGTCGCCACCAGACGCCAGCGATCTAGCTCCGTTTCGGAACTGAAATCATCTCTCGTGACCGGCCGTCTCCAGAAATCGGCACAAACCGCCGATGTTCTTTTGCCTAAATTTCGAGCCAAGAAAACCGCTTGTCTTGAAATTTGCCTGAAATAATAGTTAAGCCAGAAATCCGCTGGCGCTCACAGATTTTCGGGTCGTAAGGCTTATTGGCATAGCTAACTGGGAGATTAAACGTACACTTATGCTACCCGACATCATTATCGGAAAATATGATAGAGAGGTGAACCTCATCAAACATTTATGGCAAAATCTGGCCACAATCTTAGTCGTTGCGCTGTTAGCGTTTGGCGGCTGGCAACTGTTTGGCCCTAAAGTCGAACCCACGCGCTTAGCTGGCGTGACGACAAAAGTGAAACATTTGAATGTCGTCGGAGTCGGAGATTCGTTGACCCATGGTGTCGGGGATGCCACCGATTCTGGCGGGTATGTCGAATTGATCAAGCGGGATTTGGAACAAAGCGGCGATTATACGGTTACGGCGGCAAACTTTGGCGTCACTGGCAACACGGCGCCGCAAGTGCAACATCGCCTTGATTCTCAACCTAAAATGCAAAAAGCCGTCAAGCAAGCGAATGTGATCACCTTAACGGTTGGTGGCAATGATTTAATGGCGGTTTTGCAGAAGCATTTTTTTGATATGACGGCAAAAGATGTGGCCAACGGGAATGCTCAGTTTCAAAAACGCCTGTTGAAGTTGGTGAAAACCTTGCGTGCAGATAATCCTGATGCGCCGATTTATGTGTTTGGGATCTATAATCCGTTTTACGTGTATTTCCCGAATTTAACGGCAATGACCACCAGTGTCCAAAAGTGGAATTCAGGCACGAAGCAAACTTTGACTAAAGTCGATCACGCTTATTACGTCGATATTGATTCAGTTTTGACTAAGGGCAACACCAGCGACAAGTCCAAAGCCACCAAAAAGGCTTTGAAAGATGCCGTTAACGGCGACAGTAGTGCCAATCCGTTGATTTTCACGCAAGATCATTTCCATCCTAACAATGCCGGGTATGCGCAAATGACCAAACAGTTGTGGCAAGTGATGGCAAAAACCAAGAATCAATGGGAGCGATAACGATGACACGACAAAAACAAAATGAGGCAAAATCGACTAGTCCAAAAAAAGCCATCAACTGGTGGCGTTGGGCGACGTTGATCTTATTGGGCTTGATTTTAGGCTCAGGGATTTGGTTCACGGCCAAGATCTTGACGCCGTACAACGATCAAATTACGCAAAGTGCCGACGTTGATGACTCACAACCGGCATTTTCCGTTCAATTGACGAAACGCCAAGTTAATCATATCGTTGATTACTATTTAAACGATTATTTAAAAGATTCCAAAATTAAATACACGCTGACAGTGGGGGACTCGGCAGTCCTTGGCGGCCACTTCAAATTCTTTGGGGCGACGATCAAGTTCGGACTCCAATTTGACCCGCTAGTGCGCGCCAATGGTGATGTCGAGCTCCAAGCTACCAAGCTCAATATTGGCAGCTTACCGGTACCGATTTCTTATGTGCTCAATTATGTTGGCCACAGCTATAAATTACCTAGCTGGGTCAAACTCAATAGCTCAAAAGAAACGGTTGTGTTAAAATTGAGCAAATTCAAACTGCAAAACGGCATGCAATTGAAAGCCACGAAAATCGATTTACCAAACGATGATATCGACTTTTCAGTGTACCTGCCAAGCAGTTCAACAAAGGACTGATTTGAAATGAAAGAAACTGCAATTTTTGCTGGCGGCTGTTTTTGGTGCATGGTCGAACCTTTTGAGACCCAACCTGGGATCTTAAATGTGGTTTCCGGCTATACTGGCGGCCATGTCGCCAATCCGACTTACGAACAAGTCAAAAGCCACACCACTGGCCATACGGAAGCCGTTGAGATTACCTTTGATCCTGACATCATCACCTATGCGCAACTGGTTGAGATCTATTGGCAACAAACGGATCCCACTGATGCCATGGGCCAATTCCAAGATCGCGGCGACAATTATCGTCCCGTGATTTACGTGGCCAACGCTGAACAACGCGCCATTGCAGCGGCTTCTAAAAAAGCTTTGGAAGCCAGCGGGCGATTTGATCACCCAATCGTCACCCAAATCGTGGATGCGTCAACGTTTTATCCAGCAGAAGATGAACATCAAGAATTCTATCAACACAACCCGCGGCGCTATGCCCAAGAACATGCGCAACGCCAAACGTTTATTGACGAGAATTGGCAGTAGTTTGAAAGGAGTCGGGCATGCGCCAGACCTTTTATCAATATTTAATGACCAAGCGCGATCCCAATGATCACGGCGAAATTGCCGGTTTTGCGCAAAACGCATTTTTAGACCACAGTTTTCCCAAGCAAGAAACAGATTTTGACGCACTCAGCAATTACTTGGAACTCAACGGTAATTATTTGCAAAGCATGAGTGTGTTTGACGATGTCTGGCGCGAATATTTAGCGTCTGAACAGATCGGAGGATAATTGTGGCAAAAAAACATTTACAAGTGCCTGCTTGGCTTTTAGCTGTCGGGATGAGTGTCACCTTAGTCGGTGGCGGTTTGATCGGCTATTATGCCCATGGCTTAAGAGATTCAGCAGTCGGCGTGTCTAGCGCCAATTTGCCAGCCGGCTTTGATAAAGTGTTAAGTACTTATGCAACGATTGAAAACAACTATTACAAATCCACCAGTAGCAAAAAGTTAGCCAATGGTGCGATCAAAGGCATGGTCAACTCATTAGGCGATCAATTCTCCACGTATTTGACCAATGATTCTAAATCAAGCCTTGATTCCACGCTTTCGGCATCATTTGGTGGTATCGGCGCCACCGTTCAACAAGGCGACAACAAGTTGACCATTGAAGGCGTCATGGCCAATACGCCAGCTAAAAAAGCCGGCATGAAAACTGCTGATGTGCTGATCGCAGTCAATGGCAAAAACGTCGCCAAAGATGATGTGAACACTGCGGTTGAAAAGATCCGCGGTAAAATTGGCACCACGGTGAAAGTTACCGTCAAACGCGATGGTAAAACCATGACCTTCTCAATGAAGCGTGCGAAGATCACCACGGATACCGTTGAAGGCAGTATGTCTAAAACCAATAAAACCATCGGCATCATCACCATGGACACCTTCTCTGACCCAACGTCTAAGCAATTCGAAAGTACGGTTAAGAAGTTGCGCAAACAAGGGGCTAAATCCTTTGTCCTAGATTTACGTGGCAATCCTGGTGGGGAATTGACGCAAGCCTTGGCAATCGCGTCGATGTGCTTGAAGAATGGCCAAACGATCGTCAAAGTCCAAGATCGTACCGGCGCCGTGCAAACTTATAAAGCCGGCAAGAAATATGACAAAGGCTTCAAAGTGACAGAACCGATGGCCATTTTGATCGATGGCAACTCTGCTTCTGCTTCCGAAATTTTGTCCGCCGCCTTAAACGAAAATAACAAGACGCCATTAGTCGGGGAACAAAGTTTTGGCAAAGGCACGGTGCAAAATGTCGCCTCGATGTCATCCAGTGCCGAATTGAAGTTGACCGTCGCCAAGTGGCTGACACCAAACGGTACGTGGATCAACAAAAAAGGCCTCACGCCAACGATCAAAGTGAAGTATCCAGATTACATGAACATCACTGCCTTTTCAGTGACGTCCATGAAACTCGGAGATGAATCTGGTGATGTGAAGTCCTTGCAACAATTGTTGAAAGCTTTAGGCAACAACCCTCAGACTGAAAATGGGTATTATGGGCCATCCACGCAAGCCGCCGTCAAGGCGTTCCAATCCGCTCATGGCTTAACGGCTGATGGCGCTGCCAATACCGCAACCTTGCAAGCCTTAGTGGCAGAACTTTCCACGAAGTATGCCAATGATGATCCGCAACTCAATGCGGCGGTTAAAGCCTTAACCAAATAGACAACTTGAGAGTCAGGCCAAATGGTCTGGCTTTTTTGGGCGCCGTCCGGCATTGTAAGTGTTTCTTGCCCGCCATCAGGCGCCAGTGGTCTAACTCCGTTACAGTGATTTGAAATTGGGACTCCAGCTGGCCACCGGTACGTGGAG
>NZ_AZEU01000173.1 GCF_001435035.1 Lacticaseibacillus manihotivorans DSM 13343 = JCM 12514 | reverse complement strand
TCAGACCGGCCAGATGCGATTTCATGTCCCAAATACCGAGGTGAATAATCCAGGATCAATTATGTACGACAATCACTGAAGAACGAACGGATCAATCGTCACAAGGTCAAGAGCCATCGAATCAAAGAAACACTGCTGGAAGATTGGCTGATTGAAGAAATTGAAGACCCACAACCTCTTGAAGAGCCCAATCTAACTCCAAAAGAAGTCAGTAAGCTGGAAAATTTCATTGAAAACGAACGTCTTGCCATGTCGGTTGCAACGCTTTCTATGCCAGATAAGATTGTGCTGTATCAATATTACTATAATGAGCTGACAGATGCTGAAATAGGCGGGCGTTGCAACAGAACCAGCCAGGGAGTGAATTATCGTCGGCAACGAGCACTGAACCGACTTCGAACGGTATACAAAAATTTATAATGGATGCGGAGGAGTATTCAATGCATTATACAGAGATCGATACTCTTGTACCGATTATTTTAGCGGTTCAGGAGGACAACGACGACGCGGTTTCGCTTATGCTCGAATTATTTGATAGGGATATTGACTACGAGGCCAAGTACGGGCAACGGCGAATTGACCCAGACCTGAAGCAAGAACTTCAAATCAAACTGATCTACATTACTAAGCATTTTGATGTTCAGAAGCACCTGGCACAGCGCTCACAAAATCTTGGTCAGAAAAAAATATAAACTTTTTTCGCCAACCTCTTTCATTTCTACCAGTTTTCGTTGTCTGTATATAACGAAGCGGGTTTTTAGTTACCGCTGATGTCCTTTGACAATTGAATAGCGTTGTTCAGTAACAACGGCCGTCGCCATGACCTCGCAGAGTGAGCGAACACCAAGGCCAGATACTTGCACGTCACTCCCACGTAACGGGAGAACTGACCCACTGTGGATCAGTTAGCCGGTCGGGACCGGGCTGAACAACGCCGCTATAAATCGTTAATTGGAGGTGAATTAGCGCTCCACTTACAGGCCATAACGTAAGTAGAGCTAGAAGTGATAATTTCCTGTCATGAATTTTAACACTAGTCGTACAAGTATACGTGTCAGTATATTCGTATGTATCTGCTGGAGGTATAATTGTAGTTGGAAGTACCCAGCTACTATTAGGGAAGGAGGCACAATGACCCGCATCGTAACCCCGACTTTGACCAAGCATGAGCTGATGGCGCTCGGCTATGGGCCTTCGTTCTCGAAGGATATTATCCGTCAAGCCAAACTACTTTTGGTGAAAAGCGGACACCCTTACTATAAGTCAAAACGGCTCGGTAGAGTTCCAATTACTACTGTTGAGGAGATACTAGGGATTGAGTTAGATTCAGGCTCATTTGTTGGTCATCTGCAATGAGGAGTAACGAATATGCCTAAACTTGCAGATCCAATTAAACAAAGTTCTACCGATAAAACTTGGTATTTTCGAGCCAATGTCGGCTTTAACGAAAAGACTGGCAAACGTGTCCAAATTCGTCGTAGTGGCTTCCGAACCAAGAAAGAGGCTCGTGAAGAATACAACACAGTTATGGCGGCTGGCGCAACACCAGACGAGACGAACCTCAAAGAAATTCAATTCAGCGAATTTGTGGATACGTTGTTCTTGCCGTGGTACAAAGGACGTGTAAAGGATTACACTTTCCGGACACGAGAGTATTGTCGCAAACTCAACCTGAACTACTTTGACGACATGCTCGTTAGTAAGATTACTTCGGTTGATGTGATGAAATGGCAGAACGAGTTGAATGCCCGCGCCAGCAATGCTTACACTCGAATAAATCACTGCTTACTATCGCAGATTTTTAAACAAGCCGTAATTATGGGCTATGCTAAAGAGAATCCGGCTAAGGTCGTCGGCAATGTACGAAAAATTAAGAAGCAGATTTCATTCTGGACGTTGCAGGAATTTGAAACGTTTATTAGCTCGTTTGACATCACGGACTATCAACAACACTTCTTATTTATCAGCTATTGGTTGATGTTCTTCACTGGCTTACGGCTAGGTGAAGCGACTGGGCTGTTCTGGGACGACATCGACTTTGAGCAAGGAACGCTTCAAGTTGAGCGAACGTTGCATTTTCGATCAGTGTTCGACTACGATTTATCTGATCCTAAGACGGTAGCTAGTCGGCGTGTGATTACGTTGGACACAACTACACTTCAATACCTCAAAGAATGGCACGCGCGCCAGAAGGATCATGTCAGTTCCGACTTCGTGATTTCACAAGATGGTGTGCCGATTGGACGAGGTAAGTTGGATAAGCCGATGAAAGACCACACCGACGAATTGAAACTCAAAGCTATTACCCTTCATGGGTTCCGTCACTCTCATGCAGCTTTGCTCATCAGCTTAAAAGAAAATCCGTTGATGATTAAAGATCGTTTGGGTCATACAGATGTTCAGACCACGCTTGGTGTGTATGGACATCTCTACCCGAACAGCAATACTGAAATGGCGCAACGACTCAACGGTCTAGTGACCTACAAGCCGAAAGTGAAGGAAGAAGCAGTCGCTTAGGTGACAGCTAAAGAACGTTAAAAACCGGGTTGTGCCATTTATGTGCCACCTCGGTAGTGCACCATCTTAAAACGTTGATATGGAGGGCTTGAATGCCATCTCAAATTCACCCCTCCAAAGTGAAAATGTTGTCGGCTTCCCAACCGGCAACACCCTTACCCCAGAGGTCGCCAGCTTGGCGGCCTTTTTTGTATGCTAGAGCATTTAAAAGCGGGCTTAGCACCGAGATAGCCTGCATGCGGCGGTGGGCTTGGTCTATAGCCCGGTGTTGTATGCAAGCTATTGTTGGTGCGTTGCTTTGAAAATCGCGACGCTGCGTGGCAAATGTGTTCCTTTAGAAATTATTTCGCAGATGGAAGCCCTTTACAAAATGAACTAACATGATACAATATATTTTGTGTTTTGGGTCCGTAGCTCAGTTGGGAGAGCGCTGCCTTCGCATGGCAGAGGTCGCGCGTTCGAATCGCGTCGGATCCAGATTAGGAAAGCATCGGCAAATGCCGGTGCTTTTTTGTATAAATTGAAAATTGCGCACAAAAAAGCCTCCAAGCCGATTAGCTTAAAGGCAAAAGACGTATGCTGGGTTATCAGGCCAGCGGGGACGCCCATCATTCATGTGACACTAGATATTAGCGTGGATCAGTGCATACAACTGGTCACTTTTCTCACTGGATTATACGGAGCAGGACGTTTCGTGAACAAAGTTAGAGAAAAACGCTAATTAATGAGACGTCTGCCGCCCCGGCAAGCAGGGCAACGGCAGACGTTTTTGATTAAAGGCAATAAAACGCGGATAGTTCCTGTTGACAGATAGCAGAAATATTCAAAGGGCCCCTGGTTATCTTTGTATGAGTAAGGAGCTCCTGGTTTGCAGACTTGAATTTGCTAATTAACTC
Organism: Lacticaseibacillus manihotivorans DSM 13343 = JCM 12514; assembly: GCF_001435035.1. Lineage (GTDB taxonomy): Bacteria > Bacillota > Bacilli > Lactobacillales > Lactobacillaceae > Lacticaseibacillus > Lacticaseibacillus manihotivorans. Next base: position 2,196 of record NZ_AZEU01000173.1, on the reverse strand, counting down.
GATCTTAACATCAAGCTTGTTGTATTTGAGTAAAGCCTTCGCCATTTGCTTGACACCAATGGAAGTTTTCCTTAATCTTGGTACAGTCTATAGTTGAAAAGCTGGAGGAGAAAACTACCCATGTGTGGAATTATTGCGTTTGACGACCCAACGGTGCTGGATAAGGAAGACACCATTGAAGCGATGATGGAAATGATCCGCCATCGCGGGCCAAACCTTGAAGGCGGCGGGCATTATATCAATGATGAAGTCGCGCTAGGCTTCTGCCGGCTGAGTATCATCGACCTTGGTGGTGGCGGTCAGCCGATTTATAACGAAGATGGTACCATCGTGATCACCTTCAACGGCGAAATTTATAACTTCCAAGCATTACGTGAAGAATTGATCGCAGCCGGTCACATTTTCAAAACCAAAGCGGACACTGAAGTCTTGCTGCATGGTTATGAAGAATGGGGCATGGCTGGGACGTTGGATCGCGTGCGCGGCATGTTTGCGTACTTGATCTATGATGAAAACAAAAAAGCCTTGTTTGGTGCCCGCGACTTCTTCGGCATCAAACCCCTTTACTACTATCAAAATGGGGACACCTTCATCGTCGGCTCTGAAATCAAAGCCTTCTTGAAGCACCCAAACTTCAAAAAAGAACTTAATAAAAAGGCCCTCAAGCCTTATTTAATGAACCAATATAATGATCTTGATGAAACCTTTTTCAAGAACGTCTACCGTTTCCCAGCCGGTCACTGGTTTGAATTCAAAGACCAAAAGCTCGATATGCACGAATATTGGGATGCCAAGTACGATTTGAACGAAAACCGTACAGAAGCGGAAACCATCGATGCCATCGACAAAGAAGTGGTCGATTCCATCAAGTTGCACAACGTCGCTGATGTACCAGTGGGTTCCTTCTTATCAGAAGGGGTCGACTCCAGCTACGTCACCACAGTATTGAAGCCACATGAAGTGTTCTCCGTGAACTTCGACAACGGGCCTTTTGATGAAGCCAGCGTGGCGCGTGGCTTAGCCGAAGAAAACGGCTTGAATTTCAACGTGGAAACTGTTGATGGTGATGAAGCCTTCAATGATTTTGCCGAAATGCAATACCATATGGATGAACCAGATGCCAACCCGTCTGTCATTCCATTGTGGTACTTGTGCCGCTTAGCCCGCAAGAAAGTCACGGTGGCCTTGTCAGGTGAAGGCGCCGACGAATTATTTGGCGGTTATGTCAACTACGGCATGCACACTAAAAAACAAGTGATCCGCGTGTTTGCCAACTCCTTGCACAAACTACCGCGCGGCGTGCGTTACTCCTTAGGTCGCGGCATCAAGCATTTACCAGCCTTTCCTGGTAAGGTGCACTTGTACACTTGGACCGCCAAGCCTTCTGAATATTATGTGGGCGAAGCGTTCATTTATGACCCTGCACAACCAACTATTTTCACCAGCGACCAAGCCAACGGTGTGTTGCAATCTGAATTTAAGAACAACTTGACGGTCAACGGCATTTACCAAAAGGATTTCGCCAAAGTTGAAACCGCTGAAGAACTCAAGCAAATGCAATATATCGATTTGCATCACTTCATGCTCAACGACATTTTGCAAAAAGCCGACAAGATCTCCATGGCGCATTCTTTGGAGCTGCGGGTGCCATTCTTGGACCGCAAAGTTGCCGAACTGGCTAACTCGATTCCAAGTCACATGTTGCTCAACCCGAATGGCTCCAAGTGGGTCTTCCGCAAAGCCGCTGAAAAGCATTTGCCAGCAGACTTTGCCAACCGGCCAAAGCTGGGCTTCCCAGTGCCAGTGAAGACTTGGTTGCGCGAAGCCAAGTATTGCGATCGCGTGCGCGCTTTGTTTGAAGAAGATTGGGTCGCAGACTTATTCGATCAAAAGAAGATCTTGCAACTGCTGCAAGACAACTTCGATGAAAAAATCGATGGTCGCCGCCAGATCTGGGTGCTTTACACCTTCTTGTTGTGGTACAAGATGTACTTCATCGACTGGGAAGGCACCGTTAAGAAATATGGTCATGTCCAACCTGATGTGGCCAAGTTGATGGCTAGCGGCAAGCTGGTTTAAGCCATGAAAATACCCCTTGAATCGTTTGGAAAAGCGATTCGAGGGGTATTTGCTTTAAAAACTAAAACATGAAAGCTTGAATCCAGACTGATTCCTTGGCATCACTTGCGTTGTACC
>NZ_AZEU01000172.1 GCF_001435035.1 Lacticaseibacillus manihotivorans DSM 13343 = JCM 12514 | reverse complement strand
TTTATTTTGTCTGAGTGCTAACGATAGTGGCTAACTTGATTGTAAAACGCGGGGATAATTAATTCCCAACAAATCGCCAACCTTACTCATGATTTTGTAGAACTGTTTTTCCGTGATATGTCGATCAGAGTGCTGAATCGAGGGAAACAACCAGTCAGAAACCAAATGGTTGTCTTGCAACCAAGCTTGATAAGCCAATAAATCAGCCTGCACAGGTTTTAAGTAGAGCAGGTTAGCTTTACCGGTCTTTTGGTCGTGGATAAACGCATTCTGACGCACGGTGCCGTTTTCATTGAAGACATCTGCCCAACGAAGCTTCATAACGTCGCTCACACGCAGCAGAGTCGCTTTACCCACTTGAAAAACGGTATAGTTACGCCGACCAGCTTTGAAATTATGGAGTAATGTATCTTGCACCTCTTTGAGCACATTTGAATCTTTGATCGGTAAGACAATTTGTTGCATGTTAAAGCACCTCATTTTAAAAATATAGTCGGGAATGATAGCGGAAGTTCAAAAATGAGACTTCCGCTTATGACAAGGGTTGAAAAACAAAATGTTTGATTTTTGATAGCGTACAGGCTATCATTTAACTATGGAAGAAATAGAATTTGATTATTATGACTGGAATGAATTTAAATAATTTTCGCAAATTGCAAGAACAAGTTAGCCACCCCATGGCACGACACCGTGAGATGAA
>NZ_AZEU01000171.1 GCF_001435035.1 Lacticaseibacillus manihotivorans DSM 13343 = JCM 12514 | reverse complement strand
CAGTGTACCGCTGGAAATTTGATTAGGGAATCCGTGCTGTTATCTCCTGCTTACGTTGGTATATCAATTTTTATAATCGCAATCGTATCTCAAATGTTGTCTAAGTAACTGAATAAAAATAGTCCAATTTATTGACTTCTGAGCATAGAAGTGCGCCCTTTAGTTCCTAAAGGGATTTTATCAGTTCGTCAAACTGGAAGTTGTTTATTAAACCTTTTTAACCTTAACCAACAACATCATAGGTCTACGCATTTCATTACACATTCCCGGCATACCCATCATATCTGCCGGAGGCATTGCTTCCTCAATAGCCTCAATTTGAAAACCACATTTTATAAGTGGATTCAATATCTGCGTTAATGTGTGGTGCTGTTTAATTACTCGTTGACCAAGAAAATTGGTTTCTCTTTCGCCTGTGTAATAGTAATTGTCGATTGGCCAATATTTAGGTTTCCCATTTTCATCATAAATCCAATCCTCATTAACACCTGCGGTGAAAGTCGGATGTTCAATATTGAATAGGAAATACCCACCTACTTTTAATGTGCAATACACATTTTGATAAACATTAGCTAAATTTTCGATATAGTGCAGTACCAGGTTAGAAACAACTAGGTCATAAGTATTTTCAGGATAAATGTATTCTTCAACACCGCAAACTTTATACTTGATTTTGTCATCAGAGTTAACAGCTACTGCTTTTGCAATCATTTTTTGACTACTATCAATACCAAGAATTTCAGTAGCTCCCATTTGTGCGGCATATTTGCAATGCCAACCGTAACCACATCCTAAATCCAAAACTTTTTTTCCCTGTAATTTAGGGAATAACGGTTGCAACTGATGCCACTCTCCAGCAGCTTTCAGACCATCTTTGCTTCTTCCCATTTCCGCATATGCGGCAAAAAATTCACTATTATCGTAAATATTTCTCATTGATAATTAGCTCCACAACTTCCGATTTGTTTCTCAATCTTGCATTTAAGTTATACCATAAAACTTGTGAACAGTTCTACCGCAACTGATGGATTCGGTTGTTGCTTTTAGTCTGATGTGAAATGTATTATAAGTATGTTGTATACGATTTTTTATTTTTGTACTGATTGATTTGTTGTCTACTAGGTTCTGGTGCAAAGTTTACTCAGGGAGAGTGCATCCTGTATCATGAATTGAAACT
>NZ_AZEU01000170.1 GCF_001435035.1 Lacticaseibacillus manihotivorans DSM 13343 = JCM 12514 | reverse complement strand
GAGCGCGATTCTGAGAAATTCTCAGGTTAATTTCAACAAGCTTAAGGGGATGACTCGCAGCAAAGTCGGTACACTGAAGTCATTCAAAAACTTGTTGGAAAGGAGCTTTCATGCAAATCGCGTTGTTGATGCCGTGCTATCGACCACAACATTTATCTCAAATCATGGCGGCAGTTCAAGCCCAAATCGATATTTGTACCAAGTTATGGCCGCAAGTTAACTTTCGACTATGGCTGATCGATGATGGGGCCAGTCCGGCTGTGGCTGATGAAATGGCCCAATTAAAAGCTAGCGTGCCTCATGCCCATAAATTAGGGCTATCTCGGCATTTCGGCTACGACGCTGCGGTTCAAGCAGGCTTGGCGTCAATTGCTGCAGATGCTTATGTGGTGATCGATCCAGAACAAGCGACGATGATCGACACTTTTGCCACGATGATCGATGCGCTGATTGTTGGGGGCTATCAGGTGGTAGGCTTTGCCAGCAAGCATCGCGATTTGTTTCGTGATTGTGCGTTCACGGTTCAAGTCAAGCGCGCCTTATTGCAAGGTGCCAGCCGACATGCTTTTGCATTAAGTGATTTACAAGACATCGGTTTTAAACAAAAACGCCTAGCGTGGATCGGCCCGCTGCCGAAACGCCAAGCCCCGCCTTGGGTATTGTGGGGTGTTGCGGTGGTGATCGTGATCGCATTGAGTTTTTGGCCGTTGGGGGCAACGGTCGGTAATGTTATTTTATTAGGCGTTTGCCTGACGCTTTGGCAACGGCGTAAACCAGGTGGTCCAAGTTTTGTGATTTCGACTATCGACTAAGGAGTAAGCAATTGAAACAATTTTTTCAACGACCAGTGGTGACTTTCATTTTACGCACGTTGTTTTATGCCGCGATTTTATTACTTCTGGTGTATCTCTACAGCTACCGCGGCGTGGGTGGCAGTCACTTTATTTATAACGAATTTTAGTTACTTGGAGGCTTATTTTGATCACAGACATTATTCAAGCTATCGATGCACAAGCCCAAGTGGCACCGCATCAAGTATGCTACCAAATCAATGACCAAGCTTATGATTATCAACAACTCAGCACTGCATCGACGCATTTAGCGCAAGCCATTACTGGTTGTGATTTACCTGAAAAATCTCCGATCATGGTGTATTGCGATCAAAGCTTTGAAACCATTGTGGCCTTTTTGGCTTGTGTGAAAGCTGGGCATGCCTACATTCCGGTGGACACCCATTCACCCCAAACGCGCTTGACCATGATCGAAAGCATCGCCAAGCCGGCCATGGTTTTAGCCGTGGCAGATTTGCCGCTTCAAATGCATACACCTGTCTTAGATGCGCATACGCAAGCCATTGCGGCTAGTCGCGCTCATTCAGCACGGTTGACGCCAGTTGCTGGGGATGACACGTTTTACATTATTTTCACCTCAGGCACCACTGGCCAGCCTAAAGGCGTTCAGATCTCACACAACAACCTGTTGAGCTTTGTCAATTGGATGAACAGCTTTGATTTGCCAAAACATGCACAAGTGTTGAGCCAAGCCCCTTATTCGTTTGACTTGTCGGTGATGGGCTTGTATCCGGCGTTGACGCAAGGTGGGGCCTTGAAAGTGATGCCACAAGCACAAGCTGCCAATTTGAAAACCTTGTTTACCGTTTTGCCAACTTTGGATCTGCAAGTGTGGATCTCAACGCCAAGTTTTGCCAGCATTTGTTTACTTGATGCCAACTTTGACGTAGCTCATTATCCGGAGCTCAAACAGTTCTTCTTCTGTGGTGAAGAATTGACCCATGCCTTGGCGCAAACGCTCCTTGAACGCTTCCCCAAGGCGCAAGTCTACAACACTTATGGCCCAACGGAAGCCACAGTCGCAGTGACCGCCGTTGAAAT
>NZ_AZEU01000169.1 GCF_001435035.1 Lacticaseibacillus manihotivorans DSM 13343 = JCM 12514 | reverse complement strand
CCAAACTGAAATCGATATGCGAATTGGGATGCTGGATTATTATCAGTATACATCTAATATGTGGTTTTCTTTATCTTCTGAATCCTTATGGAATGCTCCACCGGAAACGCCGACTAAAGCAGTTGATGATACTTCGGGTAACAACGTTGATTATAACGATACTTCCAAGGAACTTTTTGCTGGAACAGATATCGTCTATAAAATTGCACAACAAGTTGGTGATTTAGGTGTAGATGTGATGACACCGTATACATCATTTACTTATCGTGATGAATTACCTGATAACGTAACATTTCTAGGAACGGGTAAGATAGTTGCTGAATCAAGTAATGGTACCAAAATCACATCATGGGATTTTTCAACAAATAGCAAAGATAATTCGAGTGTTGGAACCTTATCTTCTACGACAACTGATGGAAAGACAACTGTTAATTTTGCGTTTAGTGCTGATTTTCTACCCAATCCATCTGATTTTAATAGTTCGACGAATTCGCATATGGTTTATGATCAGCGAAAGTATATTCTTGAGTTGGATTGTCAAATAAATGCCAATGCCCCAACTGAGACAGATATCAACAATACCGCTACAGTTGGAATTGATAAAAAATATAGCAATAATACGAATCGAGTAACAGTTCGTGTAATCAAGTATATCCCACAAACTGCTAGTCAACGGTTGCTGGCAATCGTCATTTTGATTATTGTTTTGGGAATTGCCATCGTAGTAATTTCTAAGCACCGGCGAGCCAAAGAGTAGGATAATTTTATGAAACAAGAAAAGCATATCAAACAACTAGTCTACTCGGTTGGAATTTTGTTTTGTATTATGATGTTAACCTATCTAGGTTGGCGTGGTTATCGCTATTATTTATATTACCAATTGCGCCAGGCTCCTCAAGTAGAGCTGAACAGCCGATTTTTAGGTAATGGGCGCATCAATTCACAAACTATTTCAAGCTTGAATCGCAATCGAAGAAAAGCTCAGGACAAAGGGTATAATCGCTATGCAAGCGGTATCCTAAAAATTCCGAGTATTAAAGTTGATTTACCGATTTTTTCAGGGATCAATCGTTATACATTGTCCTTGGGAGTTGCTAAAGATTATTACTATGACTCACAAATGGGAAAAGGCAATTATGTCCTTGCTGGTCATAATATGCGTTTGCCGGGTGTGCTATTAAGTGATTTGAAAAGCGTTAAAGTAGGTGATCGTGTCTATTTATATAACAAACATTATCGTTTTTCTTATCAGGTTTACAGCAATCGAGTCGTTTCACCGTATGTCAAGCTAGTTGATGGCATTCCAGCCAAAGGTTCAGCTTATTGGCTACCTACGGGAAAACAAACACCAATTGTAACCGTTTATGATTGTGCACAGGTTGGCCATAAACGACGGGTAGTTCAAGGTAAATTAATTAGTGAAGGGAAAATTAAAAAAGGAGAGATTAATCAATGGATTCTAATTCTTTAAAAACAAAGACCAGCAAACTCCTGGTTATTGGTGTTGCGGTCTTAGCTTTATTGGGAGCTTTATTAGGCTTAAGTTTGCAAAATAATTCTTCAAAAGTACATGCAGATAATACTACTCCATCTTCAACGGTAGACATTACAGTTCATAAATTGCAGTATACTGGTACAGCACCAAGCATAGACAATGATGGTAGTGAATTGTCTTTACCAAGTACTGTCTCTGCTTATGATCCATCTAAATATGGTGATGTAGGTTTTACGGTTTATGACATTACCAGCGGTGTTTCAAGTAAATACTCAACAGATGGTCTGACTAATGGTGATATTTCGGAAATTGTTGAGAATGCTTCAACATATGAAACTGATGCTAATAAAGTGGCAAATCAAAAGGATGTAGGTACTGATGGAACGGTAACTTTTAGTGACTTGCCAAATTATTCATCCTCACAAAATCATCATGTTTATTTAATTGCTGAAACAAAGTCCAGCAAATTGATTAAAACAACTGCACAGCCAATGGTGATTGTTACACCAATGACTAATAGCACTGGCGATGGATATTTGAGTACAGTCAACGTTTATCCTAAAAATGAGATTCAAACGTTAAGCTTTACTTTGACTAAACAAGCTGAAAAGAATGGACAATCGGCTGCAGCTTTAGCAGGAGCTAAGTTCTTGCTTTATAAGGGTACTCCAGGCTCAGGCACTCAGGTAACCAATTCTGATGGTAGTGAGGTTGAACTGACAACGGATGATAATGGTAAAATCAAAGCAACTAACTTAACGGTTGGTTCATACTACTTTGTTGAGGAAGCTAGTGATGATGTTTCAACTGATGGTTCAGCAGGTGATGGCTATTTGTTAGGTAAAGATGCGTTAAATGATGCAAACAATAAGTTAACATTTACAATTGGTAGCGATGGCAATGTCACACCAACTGACCAAACTTATATCAACTATCAAAAACCAGCTTCAACTAAAACGGTCACTAATGGATCCTCAACGGATAATTCATTTGATCAAGGTGCTACTGTAAAATATCAAGCAACGATCACCGCCCCAAATAATATTAGTGATTACACCGAATTTAACTGGGTCGATACACCAGGAACTGGTTTGAAGTATTCTTCAGATACTGCTTTTACTTTAACTTACGGTGATAGTGTTGATGGTACACAAACAGCATTGACTAAAAGCACTGATTACAATTTAACCTATGATACTGATAATAAGACTTATAAGATTGACTTTTTAGACAGCAGCAATCAGCTGTTAAATTCTTCTCTGGCTGGCAAAGTGGTTACGATTAGTTATAGTATGGCACTTGATCCAACAACAGCTAAAGTTGCTACAGATATTGATAATAATTATAATTTGAACTGGAATAATGGAACAGGAAAAAATACTAATACCGGTAAAGCAACCGTTTACACTTATGGTGCTCAATTTATCAAGAAATCAGCAGGTATTTTGGGTACTGGCACTGGTAATTCGGCTTTAAGTGGTGCTGAATTTGTCGTTAGGAATAGTAACAGTGAGTATTTGAAACAGATAAGTGATGGTACTTCAAATTGGGTAAGCTCCCAAGATGATGCAACTGTCTTTACTTCTGGAACTGATGGCACCTTCTCAGTTGAAGGTTTAGCAAAGGGAGCGTATTCTTTGAAAGAAATTAAAGCTCCCACTGGTTATCAGTTACGAACAAGTGATTTATCATTTACTGTTGATGAAAGTAGTAATAGCAAGACGATCGAGGTTGATGATAATGCCAAAGGATTGTTGTCAACCGGTAGTCAATGGTTGATGTTAATCATTGCTTTAGTCATCGTTATTGGCACGACCTTGGGAGTTAAAGAATATCGCAAAGCAAGAAAAGTTAACGCATAATTATGGCTAAAAAAACTGACAGGAAAAAACGTGGACTTACTGGTAATCTTTTCTATTGCCTTTTAGTAGTTTTATTGATTGGAGTAGCAACATATCCATTTATTTCTGATCAACTTTTAAGTCAGCGGCAGCAAGCGGCAATTGATAATTATGATCAGCAAACAGGGAAAATGTCAGCCAAAAAATATTTGCTACATTTGTATCACCTGCAGGATCATCAAACTAAGATTACCGATGCTGATCCGTTTACGCAGCAAAGGAAAAGTAAATCAACAGTTAATGTTGCTTTGAGTCAGCTAAATACAGTTGCAGTTTTAGCAATTCCAAAGATTAAATTACAACTCCCAGTTTTTGATACAGTCAGTGAAACGGCGTTAGACAATGGTGCCGGATTACTGAATGGTGCCAGTGATTTGGCTGGTAATGGAAAAGGTAAGAATTTAGTAATTTTAGGTCACAGTGGTTTGTCAATTGCTAAATTGTTTACTAATTTACCACGGCTAAAAGTTGGTGATAAATTTTATTTGAAGATTCATGGTAAAATCAGAGCGTACCGAGTTGATAAAATGCGAACGGTTTTACCGAGTAAAATGCTGCCATATTTGCAGGCGACAGCAGGGAAAAACTATGCTACATTGGTAACTTGTGTCCCACTGTTTATCAACACTCACCGATTACTGGTGCGGGGTCATCGTATCCCATATCATGAAGAAAAAATTGTCCGTAATAGTCTTTCACCTTTTGCGTGGGCTTTGATTATCACGGTAGCTATCTTAGCCTTAGTATTATTACTGCACTGGTGGAGTAAACGAAAAATAAAGAAAAGGCATCAGATTAGAAATTAGATGAAAGGAGTGGGTCAATGAAAGCACGGGTAATATGGCGGCAAATTTGTTTATTGATATTCGGTTTTGGCTTGCTGATTTTAGGTACCTGGAGCTTGGCAACTCCTGTGGTAGCTGATTCTTTGACCCAATTGCTAGTTTTGCACCAAAAAGATGAACTGGCTGCCAAGACGACTTTTAAAATCTATGATGCCACTTTATACCTGCAAAAAATACTGGCGCAAGATTCAGCTTTCAAGGATGTCTCACTTTCAAGCAGTGATCAAAGAGAATTTTTAGCAACGGTCCTGTTAAAGCGGGTCGAGCGGTTAAATGCTGATCAGCTTGAACTTTTCGGACAGGTCACCAGTACACCGGCAAGTACGACTGAACAGATCGCAACGATTGATTTGCCGGCCAATGCAAAGTTAAAAGCTTTTTATGTCGTCGGGAAAACGGTAGCTGCTTCGACGACCCAACCGCAGCCCTTAGTCATTTTAGTGCCGGCAATCGATAATCAAGGAAATACAGTAAAACGCATCGATGCCTACCTGAAGCCGCTGCCATCAACTACACCTTCACAGGAAGCTACAACTGGAGGCAATGTTTCTTATCACAAAATGTATCAAACTGGGTTTAAAAATGAGAAAAACCCAACGCTTGAAAATTTTTTCAAACTTGTTTGGCACAAATTGACTAACCGATTTTGACATTTTGAACGTAAGCACCTAATAACCGACCGTCTATAAAAGAGTATATTTCAGCGGTAAAAACACCTCATCAATAAAGAGGTACTGTACCCTGTCAAGTTGACACATTAAATAATAAAAACTAGTTGGCCTTGCC
>NZ_AZEU01000168.1 GCF_001435035.1 Lacticaseibacillus manihotivorans DSM 13343 = JCM 12514 | reverse complement strand
TCCTTTTTCTTGCACTTATCATCTTGCACTTAAATTGTAAATCAAAGGCCAAAAAAGATTTTGCGGCGCTCACAAGCTGACGGTTTGAATCCGCATGACGTTTTTATTGAGGGATAAATCTTCAATGATTTCTGGTAAATTCAAGTCTTTGGGCAAGCTAATTTCGTAAATATTCACGTAAATGGCTTGGTGGTCATCTTGCGTCACGCGAAAGTTCACGTCATTGACTTCGATGTGATGCGTTTCAAAGTAATCTTGGATAAACTGTTTGGTTTCCACGCGATGATGATACTGAATTTCAATGCGCTTCATCGCCTTGACGTGCACAATGCGCTTGAGAAATACCAACACCAAAATCACCGCCACAGCACTGGCTACGGCGATTTCGTAATCACCCATGCCGATGGCTAAACCTAATCCTGCCACCGCCCATAAGCTTGCGGCAGTCGTTAGCCCGCGCACCGTGCGATGTTGCACCATGATCGTCCCCGCGCCTAAAAAGCCGATGCCAGAAACCACTTGGGCGATCAACCGGGCATCATCGGCGCGCATCACGCCAGTTAATTTCGGATACTGTAAGGCGGTATTCAACGCATCAAAGCCGATTTCTTTTTGCACCAGGGCCATGATACAAGCGCCTAAGCACACCAGGACATGGGTCTTCATGCCAGCCGGGCGATTCTTGTGCTCGCGGTCATAGCCGATCACCGCCGACACCACAATCGCCAACAATAACCGGCCGATAATCTCGAGTAAACTTAATTTAAAGGTCATGTGAACTCCTTTCAAAATGAGCTGATACTAATTCGCTTTTAAACTCGGTTTAAATTGACAAACGCCGTCCGGCATCGACAGTGTTTCAGGCCGTCATCTGGCATCAGTGATTCGGCTCCGTTACAGTGATTTTAATCTGGAGGTTCATCAACTAACGAAGAAAATATGTGGGTGGAAGCGGCTTGGGAGAACGGAGGAAAACTGGACAATTGCCTGTGGGAGTGAAATCAAGTGAAACGCCGTTTTGTAACGGTTCGCGCAGATTTCACCGGCAAATATTGAAACGAAGTGGTTTCCTTCGGTTCAATATTTAGGCAGAGGAACATCGGCGATTTCTGCCGATTTCCGTAGCCGGCCGCACCGGCAACTTGTCCAGTTTTCCGCAGTGGCGCCAAGGCGCTGGAGCCCACAGATTTTCGGGCCGCTAGGCAATTGGTATCGCTAGCTGGAAGATGAAATACACACTTACGATGCCGGACAGCGATACGAGGTCAATAGCCGGTTTTAATCATGAACTAGTATGAATACAAAAATAGCCAGTCACCTGGCTATTTCGCTGATACTTATGCTTGATCGTCTGAATCGTCAGTTTGGTCTGCTTCGGCGCGATTCAATAATTCATTGACTTGCGCGTCAGCATCCCCGGCAGGCGCCTCAGTTGGCGCTGCTTGCACTTCACCAGTAGTGGCGCCATCAGCTTGGGCAGTTGGTGTATCCGGATCATCTGGTTCGATTTCCTCAGCCAACTTAGCAACAGTCACGACTTTGGTCCCAGCATCCACACGCATCAAGCGGACCCCTAACGTCGCGCGACCAGTTTGGGAAACGGTGTCGATGTTAAAGCGAATCATCACCCCAGCATCGGTGACAGCCATAATATCTTCATCGCCATTAACCGTGGTGACGATTGCCAATGGGCCGTTTTTCTCGGTGACATTGGCAGTTTTGATCCCTTTACCGCCGCGGCCTTTGATTGGATATTCACTAGCGGCAGTGCGCTTGCCATAACCTTTTTCAGAAACCACGAAGACTTCTGAATCAGGAGTTAAGACGTCGGCGCCAACCACATAATCATCATCACGCAAGCGAATCCCGCGGACCCCAGTGGCTGAACGGCCCATGGAACGCACGGAATCTTCTTTGAAGGTGACCGAGTAGCCGTTATGCGTCCCAATCAACATGGTCGCATCCCCCGTGGTTGGAATGACGCGGCTGAGCTCATCGTCTGGCTTCATGTTTAACGCAATCAACCCATTCTTGCGGATATTCAAGAATTCCGCGACTGGAGTACGCTTGACGATGCCGTGTTTGGTGACGAAGAACAAGTAATCCGCACGTTTTTCACCGTTGTTGACGTTGATGACAGTTTGGATCTTCTCGTTGTTGTCGATGCCTAACAAGTTGATAATCGGAATGCCTTTGGCGGTGCGCCCATATTCTGGGATTTCATAGCCTTTGGCGCGATAAACTTTACCGGAGTTGGTGAAGAACAAGAGTACATCATGGGTGGAAGTGGAAATCAAGTGTTCCACGAAGTCATCATCATGCACACCAGTTCCTTGCACCCCGCGGCCGCCACGATTTTGCAACTTGAATTCAGATTGTGGCAAGCGCTTGACGTAGCCATTGTGCGTCAAGGTGATAACCACGGTTTCTTCTTCAATCAAGTCTTCGTCTTCGATATTTAAGTCTTCACCGACGAGCAATTCCGTGCGCCGCTTGTCGCCAAACTTCCGCTGAATTTCGAGCAATTCGTCGTAAATGATTTGATGAACCCGTTCCGGCCGCGCCAAAATGTCTTGGTAATCGGCAATGGCTTTGCGGATTTCACTTAATTCATTCTCAACTTTGTCGCGTTCCAAGCCAGTCAAACGGACCAAACGCATATCCAAAATCGCTTGGGCTTGTTTGTCAGACAACGCGTACTTGTCCATCAAAATCACTTTGGCTTTATCCCCAGTTTCACTGCTGCGGATAATGCTGATGATCGCATCGATATGATCTAAGGCAATCTTCAAGCCTTCCAAAATATGTTCGCGGGCTTGGGCTTTCTTCAATTCAAACGCCGTCCGCCGACGAATCACTTGTTCTTGATGCACCAAGTAATATTCAAGAATCGACTTCAATGGCAACGTCTTTGGTGCGCCATTAACGATGGCCACCATGTTAAAGGAGAAGCCCGTTTGTAGTGGCGTCAACTTAAACAAGTTGTTCAACACGACAGAAGCGGACATATCGCGGCGAATATCGATGGTAATGCGCATCCCTTCGCGATCGGATTCATCGTTGAGATCGGTGATCCCTTCGATTTTCTTTTCGCGGGCCAGTTCAGCGATGCGTTCCACCAACTTGGCCTTGTTGACCATGTAAGGAATTTCGGTGACGATGATGCGTTCGCGACCGTTTTTCTCGGTGACGATTTCGGTTTTGGCGCGAACGGTGATCGTGCCTTTCCCAGTTTCATAAGCGCGACGAATGCCGGATTTTCCCAGCACTAACGCCCCGGTTGGAAAATCTGGACCAGGTAATGCGGTCATCAAATCTGCCGTGGTCGCTTCAGGGTTGTCCATTAAAATGTGCAACGCTGAAATCACTTCGGCTAAGTTGTGCGGCGGAATGTTAGTGGTCATCCCCACCGCGATCCCAGTAGCCCCATTGACTAACAAGTTAGGAAAACGTGCCGGTAAAACGACGGGTTCTCTTTCCGTGCCATCATAGTTATCTTGATAATCAATGGTATCTTTGTTGATGTCGCGCAACATTTCCATGGTGATTTTGCTCATGCGTGCTTCAGTATAACGCATCGCAGCGGCACCATCACCATCGACTGAGCCGAAGTTCCCGTGGCCGTCGACTAACATGTAACGGTAAGAGAAGTCTTGGGCCATGCGCACCATGCCTTCATAAATCGACGAGTCACCATGCGGGTGGTATTTCCCCATGACATCCCCGACGATACGCGCGGATTTCTTGTAAGGCTTATCTGGGGTCACCCCAAGTTCGTTCATCCCATACAAGATCCGGCGCTGCACTGGTTTGAGGCCATCGCGCACGTCAGGCAAAGCCCGCGCGACAATGACACTCATGGCATATTCCAGAAACGATGTCTTCATCGTTTTGGCCAAATTAACAGTCGTGATGCGACTTTCTTGGCGGTCATCCATATGCTGCATTGCTCCTTTCAATTCATCATTGCGTTTAAGTTGCTAAGTTGTTTAATTAGGTATCGAAAAATGCTGACTCCAGGTTGATGGACTACGGCTGGAGGGGCACGGAACGCGGTCCACTGAAGAAAAGCTAACTCGCAAAATACGCGAGTGGATCTTTTCTTCAGTGCCATTGTAAGGCGGTAAACCGCCAACAATGGTTCGACGGCTGGTGCCCCTCCAGCCTCCGTCAATCAACCTTCCGCTCATCATTTTTCTGGGTTAGTCGAACGATTATGCAAACAATCGCTCATGTTCAATCAAGAATATTATCAGCTTAACTCGTAGGCAGTTGGTAATTTAGGCTGGAAGCTGGTCAGTGCGACATGGTGAGATTGCCGTTGGCGGTTTACCGCCTACGGCAAGCCGCAGAGGAAGATCCGGCGAGTGGGGAGCGCAGCGACACATCTCGGCTAGCTTCCGATTCGGACCCTCACCATGGTGCGCTGTGCCAGCTGGAAACCTAAATTGCCAACTGCCGAAGCCTTAGTTAAGCATCAATATTTTTGACATCGACATAAACCGCGTTGTCTTCAATGAACTTGCGACGCGGTTCGACTTTATCGCCCATCAACATTTCAAAAATGCCATCCGCCGCTTCAGCATCTTCAGGCGATACCCGCAACAAGCGGCGCTTATCAGGATCCATCGTGGTTTCCCACAACTGGCTGGCATCCATTTCCCCAAGCCCTTTGTAACGCTGAATTTCAGGTTTCGGACTTGGTTGCAAGGTGCCTAATACTTCTTCGAGTTCATCATCAGAATCGATATAGCGCATCATTTTGCCTTGGCGAACGCGATACAACGGCGGTTGAGCGATGTAGACAAAGCCGGCATCCAGCAATGGCCGCATGTAACGGTAGATCAACGTCAATAGCAAGGTGCGAATATGGGCGCCATCGACATCGGCATCCGTCATGATGATCAGTTTGTGATAGCGGGCTTTTTTCACGTCGAATTCTTCGCCAAAACCGGTACCCATGGCGGTAAACAGCGTGCGAATTTCTTCGTTAGCTAAAATCCGTTCCATGGAGGCTTTCTCGACGTTTAAGATCTTCCCACGAATCGGCAAAATCGCTTGGGTCAACCGCGAACGGCCAGACTTAGCAGAACCGCCGGCGGAATCCCCTTCGACGATGAATAATTCTGAGATTTCAGGATCTTTGCTGGAGTTATCCGCCAATTTACCTGGCAAGTTGGAAATTTCCAAACCAGACTTTTTACGGGTGACTTCCCGCGCCCGTTTAGCCGCAGCGCGCGCTTTAGATGCGAGCATCGCTTTGTCGACGACTTGGCGCGCTTGGGTCGGGTGCTCCATCAAATACTTGGCAAAATGTTCTGAGAAGGTGCGATCAGTGACCGTCCGCGCATCTGCGTTGCCAAGCTTGGTCTTCGTCTGCCCTTCAAACTGAGGATCTGGGTGTTTGACGGAAACCACAGCGGTCATGCCTTCACGCACATCTTCACCAGATAAGGCGTCGTCATTATCTTTAAGTTGGCCGGACTTATGGGCGTAATCATTGATCACGCGAGTCAGCGCCGACTTAAAGCCAGTTTCATGCGTCCCACCTTCGTAGGTATGGATGTTGTTGGCAAAGGTCATCAAGTTGTTGTGATAGTCGTCGGTATAATCCAACGCCACTTCGACGGTGATGCCTTTGGCTTGGCCTTCGACATAAATCGGTTCGTCTAAGACGGCCGTTTTGCCTTTGTCCAAGAAGTCGACGTATTCTTTGATCCCACCTTCATAGTGGAACACCAGCTTTTCAGCAGTGTCGGCACGCTTGTCGGTGAAGGTCAATTTCAACCCTTTGTTCAAAAAGGCCAGCTCGCGAATCCGCTGCGTTAAGATTTTATCATCATACGTGGTGGTTTCCGTGAAAATATCCGGATCCGGAATAAAGTGGACCTTGGTGCCATGGGCATGCTCCGGTGCATCCCCGATAACTTTCATCTTGGTGGCCACTTTGCCGCGGGTGAAGTCCATGTAATAATACTTGCCACCATGGCTCACGGTGACATCAAGTTTGGTGGACAAGGCATTGACGACAGACGCGCCGACCCCGTGTAACCCACCGGAAACTTTGTACCCGCCGCCGCCGAATTTCCCGCCGGCATGCAAAATGGTAAACACAGTTTCTAAGGCCGGTAACCCAGTTTGACGTTGAATATCCACTGGGATCCCACGACCATCATCAAACACCGTAATGGAATTATCTGGTTCAACGGTCACATCGATGGTGCTGGCAAAACCAGCTAATGCTTCATCGATCCCGTTATCAATAATTTCCCAAACCAAATGATGCAGCCCTTGTTGGGATGTGGAGCCAATGTACATCCCAGGCCGCTTGCGAACCGCTTCTAGGCCTTCAAGCACCTGAATTTGGCTGGCATCATATTCGGCAGCCTTTTCTTCTTTGGCTTCGATTTGGGCTTCTTCTTTATCAGTCACCGCTTGTTTCCTCCTTCATGAGCTGGCCGTCTTTCACATAAAAAACTGCCGGCGTATCGATTATTTCCTGGGCAATACCGTCCAAACTGGTGGTGGTTAAAAAGGTTTGGACTTTATTTTGAATCGCTTTGAGTAAATGGGTTTGGCGCTCATCATCAAGTTCAGATAACACGTCATCTAATAGCAACACCGGATATTCGCCAGTTTGCGCCTTCATCAAATCGATTTCGGCTAACTTCACCGCCAATGCCGTGGTACGCTGTTGGCCTTGGCTACCAAAGCTCGCGACATTCTTATCGTTGACGATAAATGCGACGTCATCGCGATGCGGGCCAACTAAAGTGGTGCCTAACATTAACTCACGCTCGCGGTGTTTGGCGAGCAAATCAAGAATCGCGGCTTTGGCTTGGGTAATATCCCCGCGGGCAGCTTCCGGCACTTGGCTGACATATTGAAAAGTCAACACTTCATGGTTTTTGGTGATGTCAGCGTGAATTTGCGCCGCAAACGTCGCCATTTGTTGGAGCAATGCTTGGCGGCGCGTCACGATTTCAGCACCAGCAGTGGCCAATTGCTCTGACAACACCTCTAAAAACACCAGGTCTTTGGCTTGATGGCTCTTCAATTGCTTCAAGTAGGCATTGCGCTGTTTCAACGCCGTGCGATAGGCACTGGATTCTTGCAAGTACTTCACACTCATTTGACCAAATTCCATGTCGATAAAGCGCCGGCGATTGGCCGGGCTACCTTTGACAATGGCGAGGTCTTCTGGGGCAAATAACACCACATTGAAATGCCCCACGTAACTGGATAGCCTGGGCTGTTCAATTTTATTGAGGCGGGCTTTTTTACCTTGCGTGGAAATGATCAACTCCAATTGCTGCGGACCGGTAGCTTTCACCACTTGCCCTTGGATTTTGGCAAACTCACTGCCAAATTTGATCAGTTCTTTATCATTGTTGGTGCGATGGCTTCGCGCTAACGCTAACACGTACACTGACTCCAGCAAGTTGGTTTTGCCTTGGGCGTTCGACCCGATCAAGACGTTGATCTGAGGTGAAAAATCAGTGTCCACCGCAGGATAATTGCGATAATTTTTTAGCGTTAGGTGCGCAAGCCTCATCCAGCTTGGACCACGGTGATCACCGTGTTGTCTGGCAGGGTCACGGTATCGCCTGCACGCAATTTACGACCGCGCCGGGAATCTTCTTCCCCATTGACCAAGACGCGATTTTCTGCCAGGAACCACTTCGCTTGACCACCAGAATCAATAATACTGGCTTCTTTTAACAACTGACCTAGCGTCATGTATTCAGTCGAGATCTCAACTGTTGCCATCCATTGCCCACTCCTTTTGTCGTTTAAATAATACTACCTATATAGTATACCGTTTTTGACGACAAAGCTCAATGACATGACGCAATATACGGCGGTTTTAGCCGACTTTAATCGAATCGAGTATCCCAGCACGTATCCCCCTTTAAAAACGCAAATTTGGCCAAATGCAAGCATTCAGCCAAATTTGTGTTTTTTATGGGCCAGCGATCGCTTCAAAAAGGATCTCTGCTTGATAACGCCCGGCTAAGGCTTGGGGCTGTTGTTGAAACACCCAATCGATCTGTGATAGTGGCACCACCTGCGGCCCTGAATAATTGACCGTATACGCTTGTCCAGCAGCAATCAGCGACCCACTCGGCCATTTAAGTTGTGCCGATAACGTAGCCCCATTAGCTTGTTTTAACGCGGATGCGGTCAGGGTGAAATGCCACGGTCCCACTTGGTTCACCGACCAATCAGAAAAACCCGCCTTAGCGGTCACCGGCCCTTGAATAATCGCCGCGATATCGATGGTAGTCGCAACCGGTGATAAATTTTGGCGGGTCAACGCGCGATACGTGTAGGTCACCATCGAACTATGGTATTCAACGGTTGTTTGCTGGTCAAAATATTGCAACGTGAGCTGAACACTTAATGCATCAGGCGGCACCGAAGCTGCTGGTAACTCTGGAGTATCTGTGACTTGTTTTAGAAATGGGACGCCATTTTTCCCAAAGAACTGCCAAATAAACCGCAACTGGGTTCCTGGCGCCGGGTGAATATAATTCAGCGATAATGTGATCGGCTGACCTTGAACAGCAGCAATCGGTTGCAGTCCAAACTGTTGGCTCGCCATCATTCCTGTTGGATTATTTACCGTCAATTGGCGCGTTGCGGTAGTCAATTTAAGCGTCAACAAATTGCCCAGCGTGTCATAACTTTGGCTACTAGGCGGCACGAAGGTAAACAAGGGGCTGCTTGGCCATTTCAAGTCATTATTCACCATGTTAGTATTGACGCTATTGGCCACGGTTATTTCACCATCGAGGTGATGCCACACCGCGAGTTGAGGCAACGGACTAAAAATCGGCTCGGTTGACGTGTCCGCTTTAGTACTTGCTGAAATTTTGGTCACCACATGCAAAATAATCTCAGTTTCATAACGATTGGGATCTTGGCCAAATTGAAACGCTAAAGTCAACGGATAAACCCCGACACGATCGGCCCGCACGACCAGACCCAAACCATTCGTATCAACGGCGCCTAACCCCCAGCCTAAGGTTTGATCGATATAGACATAAGTGGGGTTCGCCACCCGTGGAAGTGCGCGATCCTCATGATTGACTTGCACAAAATAGCGAGCTTGTTTTAACTGATCCACATTCAGCGCGCCGCCAGGCAAATAAGCCAACGGGATCATCCAAGCCGAATTATCCGCAGTGATCCAAAGTTCTTTTGGCGGCCGCAAGACCATCCCTCCTTGAATCGGGTCATAATCTTGCGGCAGTGGTTTGGTTTCAGCTTGCACCATAGTCGCGCCTGTTACCCAAAAACCGAACCACACGAGCAACACACCGAAAAGTTTTTTCATTGAAATTCCCCCTCACTTATAAACCTGGATTATTCACCTCGGTATTTGGGACATGAAATCGCATCTGGCCGGTC
>NZ_AZEU01000019.1 GCF_001435035.1 Lacticaseibacillus manihotivorans DSM 13343 = JCM 12514 | reverse complement strand
TTATTTTGTCTGAGTGCTAACGATAGTGGCTAACTTGATTGTAAAACGCGGGTTTATTTTTATAACCAATCCCTTGCAATAAAGATTCGGCGCCTCATATGATATAGTGTAATCAGCAGAAAAGTTTAATGAGCGGTGGTACGAACTTCGAGAGAGGGTGAGGCCTATGGTGTAAAACCCTTGGCGCCAGATTCTGGTAGAAAGGAGTACAGCAAGGCTTGTGGTTGGTGCATTAGTGTCAATCACAGCCATCATCGGTGCGCTGGTAGTCTTGGTCAATGTGGCAACACGTTTGGTTAAGGCGTTGACCCGCCTGCTTCAAGCAGTGCGCAAGCTGATGGTGGTGTTCGGGGAAATCCGGAAAAAATGAGCAAGCAAAAAGCCGCTTTCAACTTTGTCTAGTCTAGCGGCTTAATTGCTTGGTAGAAAGACCACCGTTCTTAAAACGGTTCTGCGACGGGGCGTTGTCTTTCACAGAGGCAACGCTCTTTGTGTCTATAGTATATCATGTTTTTATTTTATAACCAAGTAGGACTAGCGTGTTGGCGTTGGTGCCATGGCGTCGAGGATTTTAGGGTCAATCATTGATGCCTTTTGGGCCATAATCGCATCAGCCATGCGACTAACCTTGCCATTAACTTCTGCACCAGCTTTGTCTGGTGCGGTACCAAGCTCGACATAAAGCATGGCCTCGACAAACCATTTACGGTTGCCTTTATTTAGGGACGACAGCATCTTGTAGTAATTATTGGTCATTTCGAGGCTAACAGAATCAGCATAGACTTCTTCAATCGACTTGGATAGGAGCTTCTTGTAATGTTTTTTGGGGACATTGGTTTCTTCGTAGCAATAAGTCATGTCACTCATGGTCTGGGCGAGTTTGTCACACGATTGCTTGATGATTTCATCGTAAGTAGTTTTCATGGTATTTCCTCCTCAATTTTGACGCTCTCAAGAGCTGATCTACGTCTTTCGACGTCGTAGCCGTAACACCGACCGGCTGGCACATACAAGGGAGTGCCGTAGGTGTTTGTTTGCGGTTTTTGCAAAAAAATACCGCCCCTTGTATGGGACGGACGGTTGGTGTAGCCGCACAAGCGGCGTTAGGCGGAGTGCGAAAGACGTTGATTAGCCCTTGAACTTGATAAGCAAGGTTGATAGCTGAGCGGAAAGTTACACAATGACCGTGACGAGCGCGAAAGGGCCCTTGGGCCGCGCCGTCACATACTGATGAGCTTCCTACTGCGGGGTCTGTGCAGCAGGAAGCGGTCTTGAGTGGATCAAAAAACCGAGCGATCGCAGCACTCCTGCTAGTCGTTCGACTTTATACTAGCGTGGTTTGGGACTATTTGGCCAAATAGGCATATTCTGGATACGTCGGATTTGTTTACGAATTCCAGCACGTTTCTCTTTGTTACGTTTATGCGCCAAGTAATGTTCGCGATTTCTTCCTAGCTTTTGTTCTCGCTTTACGCGGATCTCATCGACACGAATCTTTAACGCTGCGACTTGATCAGGGGTGGCCTTGGCCTCCGTGAATCCAATGATTGATGCGGAAGGCTCAACTCTGCCGCTAGGCGCTTTTACCTGGTTACCCTTGACGGTAAATGCGTAGATGACTTGTTGCGGGCCTGATGGCGTAGGAACAGTCATCAGCTGACCAAATCTGGCATCATGATAAGCAACGGTATCAGGGATCAGCCATTTATACATTTGAGGGTTGATTGATCCTGATTCGCTCGGAAAGAAGCCAATCGCAATTGGAACTGCCATCTGTAGCTTGACCCTTGCTGGCTTTTTGGGAAGTCCTGTAGGGTGGAGTGGTGCGAGTCTTGAGCCCAGCTCTAAAATCTGCTGGTTGCGTTCCTCTAAGATCCGATGCTTTTCGGATCGCCGTTGGGCCTTGGTCATTTTAGCGGGATCTGATGGAATCGCCTTAGTTGCAGAATGTTGGCGATTTGGTGTAGAAGGTTTTCTTACGGTGCGTTTTGAAATTCTGATTTTTTCAGCCATTGCTCCTCCTATCCGTGATCCTTAGATCAAGGAGCGCTCAGATCATCTGGCACTCCTCATTTACGATTAAGCCATCGCCCAATCGTATTGCTTCAGAAAGTCGGGATCATTGGTCTTATCGCTTGGAGTTGGCTTATTTGTATGAGCCAACCGGTATCGTGTGTCTTTAGCAAGCAACATATAAGCTGGGATCCCTGTAACTTCTTCAATCGAAAGTGCTACGGTTGGCGAAATGAATGCTTTACGATGAAGGACTTGAGATAGATGCTTCTCGGAGATTCCGATACGCCGTGCAAACTCAGCTTGAGTAATGTGGTAGAAGCTAAGCGTTTCTTCAATCGTATCAGCTGCCGAAAATTCTGCAAGATCAGTTGGTACAATTTTGTTATTTCGATTCAACATGGGGCAAACCTCCTTAGTGGTAGTCTTCAATTTCTAGGATTACGATTGTTACTGCTTTTGATGTTTTTGTGGTCAGTTCGTCATATCGATTATAACCTTCAAAAATCATCCGCCAATTAGGACATACGTCAACCGCGAATTGATTCTCGCGATCACCATGTAACGGATGTAAGCGGGCAGGAGGAAGACGAGAAATATCATCTAGCGTTGAAGCCTCCTCAAAATCAGAAAGTCTTTGGCCAATGCGGTTAGCTCGATCACGTCCGAAAGTCTTGGTCCGCAATCTGGGATTACTAAGAATCTTTGTTAACTTAGTAGTGTCACCGAAATATTCCATTTCATTACCTCATAGGTAATATTACCACTTTGGTAAACAAAAAACAACATCCAACGAATTTTGGTTATGTGACACAATGGATATTGTGTCACATAACACGGAATGGCCCTAGCATGGATTGAAGTCAATATTTGAGACAGATTTTAAGAGACATTCAGAACCGCGTTTA
>NZ_AZEU01000167.1 GCF_001435035.1 Lacticaseibacillus manihotivorans DSM 13343 = JCM 12514 | reverse complement strand
GGGCGTGCGGACAAAAACCTGGACTTCGGGTATGATGTCATTATGTATTCAAAAGCAGACAAGAAAAGAGCTATCGAGCTCTACTACCAATATCATCATTCATGGAGTGCAGTAACCCGAGAATTAGGTTATCCGTCTTTGGGCGCCTTGAAACGGTGGATCAAAGACTATGAAGAAGATGCCAAAGCGACGCATACCGATACTCCTAGAAAACGAAAACCCAAGTACTCTGATACTCAGCGCCAGGCCGCAGTGGATCACTTTTTTGAGCACGGTCAGTTTATCACTAAGACAGTCAAGGCACTTGGATATCCCTCACGCCAACTTCTTCGCGAGTGGCTTCTTGAAGACCCACGTTGTGATGATACGTTGCGGAGTCGTACAGTTGTGAATAAGCCCGCCGCAACTGAAGAAGTTAAGGCCAAGGCTGTTGAGGCGCTTTATAAGCGAGAGGTTCCGGCCAGAGAAATCGCAGAGGACTTCGGGGTCAGCCGTGAAACACTTTATGGTTGGAAACGAGACGTACTTGGAGAAACCTTTCCGGCAAAGCAGGCGCCTAGTTTATCAGATGAAAGAAGTGCCGAGAAAATAGTTAACCCAGAAGTCTCAAGCCTCCAAGCTCGAATCAAAGAACTTGAGCTTCAAAATGATATCCTCCTCCAAGTGAACGCCCTTCTAAAAAAAGATCTGGGCATCGATCATCTAAATCTGACCAATCGAGAAAAGGTTCAGGTGATTGATGCCCTGCGTGACAAATACTCGCTCAATACGTTACTCAAGGCGCTTCAGCTGTCGAAGAGTAGCTACTTCTATCAACGTGACGCCATCGCTAAAGGCGATAAGTATGAGGCCATCCGTCCTCGTTTAAAAGTTATCTTTAAACAGAACTACGAGAGCTATGGATATCGCCGGATCAAGATGGAATTAGATGATGAGGGCATCCATCTTTCCGAAAAAGTGATCCGACGATTGATGAGTGAGGAAGGTCTGGAAGTCACCGTTACCCGGTGTCGCAAATACAGCTCGTATGCAGGAGAAATCACGCCGGCAGTCCCCAATATTCTTGATCGAGACTTTCAAGCTGAGGCTCCCAACCAGAAGCTCGTTACGGACATTACGGAGTTTTCTATCCAGGCGGGGAAGGTATACTTGTCTCCGCTAATTGATTGCTTTGACGGCCAAATCACGAGTTGGACAATTGGCACCAGTCCTAACGCCGAACTGGTTAACACAATGCTCAGCGCTGCGGCAGAGACCTTTACGCTCAACGAGAAACCTATTGTACATTCAGATCGAGGCGCGCATTATCGTTGGCCAGGCTGGATTGAGTTAATGAATGGATTCGGCTTCACACGTTCTATGTCGAAAAAAGCCAGCACCCCAGATAATGCTCAAGCGGAGAGCTTCTTCGGTCATCTAAAGACTGAGTTCTTTTACAACAGAAGTTGGCTAGGAAAATCTATTGATGATTTCACCAAAGAACTCGACCTGTATATCGAGTGGTATAACACAAAGCGAAGAAAAAAAGTTTTAGGAGGAAAGAGCCCGCAAGAATACCGT
>NZ_AZEU01000166.1 GCF_001435035.1 Lacticaseibacillus manihotivorans DSM 13343 = JCM 12514 | reverse complement strand
CGTAAATTGCAAGAACAAGTTAGCCAGTCGTTGAGGACAATCCCAGAACAGGCCGTTATCAAATAGAAGTTGTGGCGCTAGAGAGACTACTGGGCCATGCGACGAACGCGCCGAGCTTCGGCCTCAAAGTTTTGCTGGGGTGTGCAGTAGCCCTGTTGTTTGCGAGGCAACTGATTCAAGCGGTCTTGCGTGGCCTGCACTTGACTAGGGCTAATGTCATCTAGGGACATGCCCTTAGGGAAGTCCTGGCGGATCATCCGGTTATGTGCCTCGTTGGTGCCACGGTCGCAGGACGTGTAAGGATGGGCGTAGAAGATCTCAGTTTCCGTCCCAG
>NZ_AZEU01000018.1 GCF_001435035.1 Lacticaseibacillus manihotivorans DSM 13343 = JCM 12514 | reverse complement strand
AGCCTTTTCATTGCCTTTTGGGCAAGGGCGCAGCGCTTGCGTGATTATAACTATGATTCACACACTCGGTCCCAAAACTACAGATAGTTATGACGCGGCGACACATATTCCTGGCGTCGATCACCCAGAGATCCAGTTACATCCGAATTTTGATGAAATTATTGCTGCCTTGGCCGATTATGCTGGCGATCAATTCTTGTTGCCGGTCGCGTATCAAAGTGCGCGGCCAGATTTTGGCTGGCGGGAATTGTGTTATGAATATTCCAGTCAACTGGAACTGCGCCAAGTCTTCCACCGCCATTTACAAGCGATGGTCTTGATCGAAAACCCGCAATATCAAAAAGATGCCGCCATCATTCATCCTGCCACCGAGAATTTATTGCGCCATCAATTAGGCGCTGGGGATTATCCCGTCGATTATGCCGGCAGCAAAGCCCAAGCCTATGCAGATTATCAAGCGCTGGGGTATCGTTATTGCATCACCAGTGCGAAGCTTTTGCCGGTCAATACGCCAGTGCTGGCGAAGTTTGAACCGGATATGGTGTGGTGCTTGTACGACATTTTACCGAAATCTGAAATTTAAATTAAAAAATAACGGTAAAACTATTGACGAATCCTCATAAACGGTTTATATTAATCTCAACACAAGGAACAAAACGTTGAAGAGGATGTGTCAATAGCGTCGCAGCCAGCGAGTCCCGTTTGGTGCAAGGGGATCTGCAAAAGCTATCAGACCGATCACCTCTGAGTTGTACTGTGATAAGTAGCGGTACTGGGTGGCCACCAATATCTGGCCGGCGTATCGCGATCGTTCTTGGCCGAATCGATTGCCGTACGTGCTGAGTGGCTTTTGAAAGCAAAAGCCTAATCACGGGTGGTACCGCGCAAAAGCGCCCCGTCAGACAATAGTCTGATGGGGCGCTTTTTGTCGACTGCAGCGACGCGTACACCACCCAGTTGAATAGGTCCGTGTGTTAAAAATAACATTTGGCACTGCCAATGGAGGCTAATATGATGAGTGAAACTACTAAACAAGAACAAGCTGTCGCAAACGATTTGTACCAAGCATTGACCACCAAGAAACCACTGACGATGGCCGATTATGATGACAAAGTTACCGATTATGATTCCGCTTATCGCGTACAATGGGCTTTCAGCGCGTTGAAGAACAAGCCAGTTGCGGGCTACAAAGTTTCGTTGACGTCAGAAGAAACGCAAAAAATGTTTGATTCTGATTCCCCATTTTACGGCGCTGAAGTTGAAGGTTCTTGGGTCAAGTCTGGTGAAACCGTACCTTTTTCTGATTTGATGGATCCACTGCTTGAAGTCGAATTGGTGTTTACGGCTAACGAGGCGTTGACGCCAGAAGACACTGTTGAAGATTTGCTGAAGAAAACCAGCGTTTCTGGTGCGGTTGAATTGCCAGATTCACGCTTTGCCGACTGGTTCCCAGCGTTAGGCAAATACTTAGTGGTTTCAGACTCAGCCGTTGCCGGTCGCGTGGTTTATGCGCCAGCCTCCAAAGATAGTTTCACGGTTGATGATTTGGCCAATGTCCATGCGACCTTGACCAAAGATGGCGAAGAACTGGCCAATGGCGCATCGAGTGAAGTACTGGGCAACCCGTTGAACTCGTTGAAGTGGTTGGTTGAAAAGTTGGCCGGTCAAGGGCATGATTTCCCCGCCGGCACCAAGGTTTCTAGCGGCACGTTCTTGTTGCCACCACATGCCACTAAAGGCCATTATGAAGCCAAATTCGACAAATATTTTGGTACCGTCACATTTGATTTAAAGTAGATACTATTTTTCTTATTACAAATCATCCAATTCAGTCATGTGAAAAAAGCCACCGACACGTGGAAAATGTCGGTGGCTTTTGTGTTGTGATCAAACGACGAACCAGAAATTTTGTTTTTCAACATGGAAACTCAATTCGTAAGGACGACTGCCGAGTTCTTCGCCATCCATTTGCCCGAATTCAAGCGATGGGGTTTCCAATTCAATGCGCGGGGATTCAAACACATGCACGCGTTTGTACCTGGTGTGTCGGCCTAACAACAATTGCAGGCATAAGAATAAGAAATAGGGAGTGTTGAGGTGTTCAACGACGATCAAATCGAGTTTGCCATCGCGCGGATCAGCCCCTGGTAAGATCCGGACGCCACCGCCAAAATAAGGGTGGTTGGTGGTGGTCACTAAGAAAGCTTGTTGGATATAAGTTCGTTTGCCGCCGACGTAAATCGCTACTGGAAATGGCTTGCGAGAGAAGAACACGCCGATGACGCCGACAATGTAAGCTAAACTACCGAGATGCATCCGATTTAAAATCGTTTTGAACCGACTGCGGTTAGTGGCGGCTACGGCTGCGGCATCAAAGCCGACGCCGATATTATTGACAAAGTAGCCAGCTTCACCGCGCGTTTTTTCCGTGTAATGGCCGATATCGATCACAGTGGGGTGGTCAGCTGCCAATACTTGATCTAAGGCTTTAAGCGGGTCTTGAGAAAGGCCCACACCGCGCGCAAAATCGTTGCCAGAGCCGGCTGGAATGTAGGCCACTGGCATGTCGGCGTGTTCAGTTTGATGCAAACCCGTGATGGCTTGATTCAACGTGCCATCGCCGCCGATCACCAGCATCACTGCGTCGTCTCGGTGGTTGAAGCCGCCGATTTGTTTGGCAAGTTGAATCGTATGGCCGGAATAGCGCGACACTTTGATTTCATAGGCGATATGTAGGTCGTCTAAGCGCGCTTGGATCTTTTTGAAGGTGTCCACAGCAGTGCCTGCGCCTGCTGCCGGATTGAAAATGATGTAGTAGAACCCCGCTGCCATAGAATACTCCTCTTCTTCAACGAAAATACTCTATCAATTATACAGAGGGATTTTCACAAAAACAATCACGATGAGAAAAGTAAGTGCTTAATTTTTGGAAGTTGGTAAATTAAGGGCAACGCCTGTGAATTTGGCGAGCTTTTCCACGGTGGCAATGCCGTGTTTCAGACTGGAATTTTGATCACTGAAAATCGCGATGGTCGCGGAATTGTTGCCTGAACCGATTTGACCGATGGAATTCACGATCCAAGTGTTGTTGTTTCCATTTAAGCGCCAACCGTTTTTCAAGGCAAAGTCGCGACTACCAGCACTAATGCCCCAGTTTTGATCTGATGCGACATGTTGCATTAAGTCTTTGATATACGCTTTGGACTTGGCGGTTAAATAAGTGCCATTGCCAAAGATTTCATTTAATCATTTCAATTGGTCACTTGCTGTGGTGGTGCTGACCCAACCGGATGCATAGGCGCGTGACTGTGACAGGTTTAAATTACTGAACAACGTGGTCAAGCCTTGACCTTGACCGATGGCATGATACAGGGTGGTCGCATCGACGTTGTTGGAGTGTTCGATGGCACCAACCGCCGCAGCGCGTTCAGTACCTGATAACGTATCGTGGTTTTGCGCATGTTGATGCAGCAGTTGGGTCAACATGGCGACTTTGACGATGCTGGCAGTGGTGTGCGCTTTAGTTTTGTGATTGTTCATGGCCAACGTAAATCCATATTGTTTGGAATAAACCGCAATGCTGATCGGCAAGTCAGAATTTTTCGCCAACTGTTTGGTCCATTGTTGTTTGAGTTTAGCTTTGACAAGTGTTTCAGTGGGTTTGGCATTGGTGGCAGACTGCGTGGCCTTTGGGGCTATGTCTGCTGGTTGGGCTGCGCGAAGCAACTGCGTGCGCCAGTATAATAAGCCGACTAATAAAAGTATGGTGATCAGCCATAATGCACGCTTCATATTTTGGTTTCAATCGCAGCGGTTTCGTCTGCAAAAAAATCCCCCCCCAATAAATGGATTATCTCACATTATGCAATCGCTTACTATTTAAATACTCATTTCATTGCAATAAAAAACCGATTTGCGACGAAAGCAAATCGGTTCAAAGGTTCTACAGTAAGATCAACATCGGTAAGATCACCGGATGGCGTTCGGTTTTGTCGAACAAGAAGCTTTGCAGATTTGACGTGATCGCATCTTTAAGCATGCCTTCCGTGATTTTTTCGTTGCTCTTAAAGGTATTTTTGATGGTGCGGTAAACGCGGCGTTGGGCTTGGTTGATCAGTTCACCAGATTCACGCATATAGATGAACCCACGTGATAACAAGTCAGGACCAGCTAATACCGCTTGTTTTTGCATATTGATCGTGGCGACGACAACGACCAAGCCTTCTTCAGACAAGGTGCGACGATCGCGGATCACGGCATTGCCGATATCACCGATCCCGTTACCATCGATGTAAACATCAGCGGCAGGGAAGTGACCAGCGCGGCGCGCAGAATCAGCAGTTAACGCTAAGACGTCACCATTTTCCATAATAAAGCAGTTTTCTTCTGGAATATGGGTTTCTTGGGCCAATTCGGTGTGGATCTTCAACATCCGGTATTCACCATGGATCGGCATGAAGTATTTCGGCTTCATCAAGCGCAACATCAACTTTTGTTCTTCTTGGCCACCGTGACCAGAAGTGTGGATGTTGTTGACTTTGCCGTGGATGACTTCGGCGCCAGCTTCTTCCAATTCGTTGATCACGTGGTTGACCGAAGTGGTGTTACCAGGGATCGGGTTGGAAGAGAAAATCACCGTGTCGCCAGGTTGAATAGAAATCTGACGGTGGGTGCCGTTGGCGATGCGAGACAAGGCAGCCATTGGTTCGCCTTGAGAGCCGGTACATAAAATCATCACTTCGTTGGCTGGCAACTTGTTTAATTCATGCGCGTCGATCAACACGTCATCGGGAATATCCAAGTAGCCGAGTTCGCGACCATTGACCATCGCAGTTTCCATCGAGCGACCAAAGACGGCGATTTTACGGTCATGGGCCATTGCCGCTTCGGCAGCTTGCGCGATCCGCGAAATGTTAGACGCGAAAGTGGCAAAAATGATCCGACCGTCGATCCCATCAAAAATATGGCGAATGGAGTGGCCGACGAAGCGTTCAGACTTGGTGAAGTTAGGGATTTCAGCGTTGGTGGAATCACTCATCAACAGCAAAACGCCTTCTTCGCCTAAACGCGCCATTTTTTGCAAGTTCGGCGCTGGTTGGTCGCCGACTGGGGTCAAGTCGAACTTGTAGTCCCCAGTTTCAACGATCACACCACTTGGCGTGTGGACCGCAACACCTAATGTATCAGGAATACTGTGCGTGGTGCGGAAGAAGTCCACGGTGATCGGGCCAAACTTCAAGACAGAATCTTCTTTGAGTTCCGTCATTTTCGTCGACCGGACCAATCCGTGTTCTTCCAGTTTGCCACGGATCAATGCCGCAGCCAACGGTGGGGCGAAGACTGGGACATTCGGCACTTGTTTTAAGAAGTAAGGAATGCCCCCGATATGGTCTTCATGCCCGTGGGTGATCACCAAGGCTTTGATTTTGTCTTGGTTTTGCACCAAATAGGAGTAATCGGAAATGACATAGTCGATACCTAAGAGATCGTCTTCTGGAAATTTGATCCCAGCGTCAATGACGATGATCTGGTTTTGGTATTGGACCCCATACATGTTTTTCCCGATTTCGCCTAAACCGCCGATAGCAAATACGGCAGTTTCATTGTTCTTAATGTTGAGTTTCATTCAATTAGAACTCCGTCAACTTGAAGTCAGGTTCTTTTTGTTCGAATTCCAAGAATTTGCCTGACAATTCTTGCACGTATTCGATGTTGTATGGGGTGTTTTCTTCCACCAAGCTACGTGCCGCCACAGCCGAGTCGGCGTCGATGTAAAGGGTTTGAGTCGTTTCGCGGCGGGGGTTAACCACCTTGTCTTTTTGGTACAATACTTTGTAGATCATAATAAGCTCCTTTCGAATACGCAAAAAATCGCCCCAGCGTCTGGGGTAAAATTTCGCATTGACCGATCATTTGTTGAAAGTTCAACAGTTACTCTATATCTTAGCATAAACAAGTCGTGTGCGCCACGGGGCCAACGTGTTACAGTATAAATAGTAGAAAAACGCTTTTGAAGGAGGATACTTATGCTTATCTGGATCATCGGGATTATAATCGTGATCATCATTGGTGTGGTGTTGATCCGCTGGCGCGTGGCCCGGCGCAAACGTGCGATGAAGGTGTTGATGCGCCACAATCAAAAAGCTTGCGACGAAGCCGTGAGCCTTGCGTTAACGCAACTGGGAGTGCCAGCCGACCATGAGTTATCTTCCCAACCTGTCGCTGATGTGTGGGGACATGGGATCATGGCGTTTGAATACCAAATGCCAAAAGTTACCCCGCCAATCGCCTTAGACCGCTTTGAACAAGCCTTGCATGCCCAAACCTCGGCCAAAAACGAAAATAGTGTTAAGCTCTCGCCAAGTTTAGTGGTGACGGATTGGTGGGTGCGCGATGACTTGGTGCACTTTGACGTGGCTTATGTCTCTAATGCGGCTACACGTGAGTACATTCAAGACGTGCGTCGCGTATAAAAATCGCTAATGATGTCCGGCATCGTAAGTGTGATTTCAATCTTCCAGTTAGCCATACCAATTGCCTTGCGGCCGAAAATATGTGAGCGAAAGCGCCTTGGCACCACTGCGGAAAATTGGACAAGTTGCCGGTGCGGCCGTCTCCAGAGATCAGCACAAACCGCTGATGCTCTTTCGACTAAAAATCAAGCCAAGAAGCCCGCTTGTCTTTATTTTTGCCGGTGAAATCCGCGCGAGCCGCCAAAAAACGGCGTCTCACTTGATTTCACTCCCACAGGCAATTGTCCAGTTTTCCTCCGTTCTGCCAAGCCGCTTCCGCTCACATATTTTCTGAGTTGGTATGACTAACTTACAGATTGAAATGTCTCACCACCGCACTGTCAGCTCGTGTAATCGCAGATACACGTTGGCATCACACGTTTCGTAGCCATCAGGTGTCAGTGGTCTAACGTAGTGGAAGTGATTTGAAATTGGGACGGAAGCTGGCCACCGGTACGTGGTGAGAGTGCTGTTGGTGGTTTACCACCTACATCACTCCGCAGTCGGAGATCTGGCGAGTGGGGAGCGTAGCGACACATCTCGGCTAGCTCCGGCGAGGACCCTCTCCACGTACCGGTGGCCAGCTGGAGTCCCAATTTCAAATCACTGTAACGGAGAAAGACCACTGGCGCCTGATGGCGGGCCTGAAACACTTACGATGCCGGACATTAACAACAAAAGCGCGGTTCAGACGTCATTTGTCTGAACCGCGCTTTTGTAATTAGTCGATCAAAACTGCGTCGCCTTCAATATGGAAAGGTTCTTCCTTATTGATGTGGTCGTAGTACAAGATCCCGTTTAAGTGATCGATTTCATGTTGACAAACGATCGCAGGGTAGTTCTTTAAGCGAATTTTTTTAGTTTCGCCAGCCAGGTTTTGGTAGCGGATAGTGATGCGGTCATGACGCACAACGTAGCCGGGGATGTCTTTGTCGACAGATAAGCAACCTTCGCCTTCAGATAAGGCTGCGGGTTGAACGGAGTGGCTGATGATCACAGGATTGATCAAGACTTCTTTGAATAAGATTTCGTCGTCTGCGCCTGGGACAAGCACGGCGGCCATCATTTCACCGACGCCGACTTGAGGGGCGGCCAGGCCGACGCCTGGACGTAATTTGTATTTGGCATTTTGTTCTTCATCTTGGCTGATGATCAAGTATTCCATCATGTCATGGGCCAATTTTTGATCGGCTTCGGACAATGGAAATTCAACTTTGGCGGCATGTTCGCGCAAGACTTTTGCGCCGTCGCGGGTGATATCTTTCATTAAATACACGGCTGATTCCTCCATTGATAACTTATTATCTACTCTACCACAAGCTGTGGACTGAAAAAAGCACAGGCGCGCGGTCGGGATGATACAATAGAATTAAAATTTGCTGAGGAGCATGGCGATGCACGCAAAACTGATCATGATCGCAGGCATTCGCGTCGTGATTGTTGGGGGCTTGGGATTTATCCGTTATCGCAATCGACATGCAAGCAAAACTTGACACACCCGGCTTGAACCGTTACAATAAGAAAGTAAATCAAATACGGTGCTTTCCGTTAGGCGAGGCTCCTATACGAACAATGCTGCTGCTCAGAAACATCCAGAGATGCCAATGAGTCAACCACGCTTACCGATAAGGTTTGTGTTAATGTAGCTGAAGAATTCTTCTAGGCGTATAGTGCTAAAACTTCACGATTGGGATGCAATAATTGCGTGCGCTCAATCGGCGGGCGCTTTTTATATTGTGGGGGTGCACACCTGCAATGCAAAATTAGCTCCCGGCGGACGGTGAATGAAAGGTGGTGAGCACATGTTACAAACAGCAGTTGATGGTGGTAGTCCCGATAATGCAGATCCCGGAAGATTTGTGATTGTGCCACCACTTCATTTAATGAAATAATCGGCGCATCTCAAACCTCCGGACAAGAGGTGAAAACGATGCTGAAGATGCAACAATACAGCGGGTTGTCCCGCGTAGAAGTGCGCAAAGCAAAAATGGCTTTGCACCAAAGTCCTCAAGCCAAGTTCTCCTTGGCTTGGACGCCAGTATTGGCGATGACTTTAGGGGCCAGCGTTGTGACTGTATTATTGGGTCACACTGGCTTGGCTGTGATGTTTTTGGTGATGGTTTTAGGCTTGGCAATGGGTGCTAACTTGAGCTTACGTCACTTTTTTACTCAATTTGATCAACAAGATGCCAAAGTGTTGGTGATCCGCGATGGCTTAAGCCGACTCGAACCAGTTTCGGCATTAGTGCCAGGGGATCAATTAGTCGGCCAAGCTGGCATGGTATTACCCGTTGATGTTTGGACTGATGACGCTGTGGCTATGCCAAAGTTACTTAAAGGATTGCTCAGCATAGTCGGATTAAACCCAGCAGGTGACCTTGCCATTGCCGGTTCTGTGTTGACGACTGATGCTACGGTGACGGTTGCGGCAGTTGGCGCGTCTCGCTTTTGCTTAGACGCACTGCTACCAGCTTTAATGAGCCGGCCAACAATCGCGATCATGGCTGGTTTGCAAGCCGGATTGCGTGCGTTGTTTGCGCCAATGACTTTAGTGGTTGCACATTTGTCAAGCAACCGCACGCCGGTCGATCCACAAACGCAAAATGAAATGAACTTTGACTCAGACTCCTTGGTTGGCCATGTTCGGCATGCAGCGACGTTATCTGCATTCCAATACAACCAAGACCCAGTCTCGTGGACGTCTAGATGATTTTGGTGATGAACCTCATGCCTGATTGTTAGGTAATGAGGTTTTTTTCGTCAAAATGACTGCACTTTGTAACGGTGGTGTCTTTTTAATCTGATTAAGAATTTGATAAAATCTAGATAATAAGCTTGGGAGGTTGATCATGCGAAAAGTCGTGATTTGTGGGCAAAGTCAGTTAACGACTGCCGTCATTAAAACCTTAATCGAAAGTTCATTACCACTAGAACTCAGCATTTTATCATCAGACGTACCAGCAGAGGCAAGCTTAGATCTGTTGAGCCAAATGGGGCACAACCCGATCGTCAAGTTGACCGCCAAAGGCTGGGGCGAAGTCGATGCGTTGGTGGTGACTGACTTTGGGGATGCCACTGGGTCAGATTTTCAACAAACCATGTTGGAGCAACTGCGCAAAGTGATGAGCACAGCGATGGCTGCAGGCTTTCAAGGGAAGGTCTTGATTGCCGCTCATGAAGATGCGGTGTTGACGTATTTTGCGCAGCGCTTTTCGGGATTGGCCAAAGAAACTGTGATCGGGTTAGGGACTTTTGGGCTGAGCGCTTGCTTTGAGCGCTTGGCGTCCAGTGCTTTAAAGGTGCCCCGGCGGCAAGTGACCGCATATGCAGTCGGCACAGCCAGTCAACCGGTGTTATTATGGAGTCGAGCCTATGTGGCGGCGACCCCGTTATTGGCGTTATTGCCGCCAGTTGATGGTATGGCCAACCCATTGCTCACCCAAGTTTCAGAAGCGGTGTCTGAATATGCGCAAGGTGAGGCGGCAATTTTTTGGCCGGCTTTGGTGCAGCGGGTCTTGGCCGGATTTTTTGGTCAGCCTTTATTAGCACCGTTAACGGTGATTTCGGATGCTGCCGCTTGGTCGATCCCCGTGTTGATCAATGAAGATGGGGCACAAGTGTTAGCCCCAATGACCGCCGCAGATGCTGAAATGGCCGCATTAGAAGCGGTGCAAACCACTCAAGCTGCCCAAGTGGCGGCGATTCAAGGAGAATAACATGAAACCTAACTATCAATACCCATTAGACATGGATTGGTCCACTGACGACATGATCAAAGTCACCACTTTTTATCAATTGGTCGAAGATGCTTATGAACATGGCGTTGACCGCGACAACTTATTGGCCGCATATCGTGGTTTCAAATCGGTGGTGCCAGATAAG
Organism: Lacticaseibacillus manihotivorans DSM 13343 = JCM 12514; assembly: GCF_001435035.1. GTDB lineage: Bacteria > Bacillota > Bacilli > Lactobacillales > Lactobacillaceae > Lacticaseibacillus > Lacticaseibacillus manihotivorans. Next base: position 111,355 of record NZ_AZEU01000018.1, on the reverse strand, counting down.
GCCACGGAAAAACAACTCGGTCGCGATTTCGAAGACGTCAGTGGCTATTCCTTATATACCGTTGTGAAAATGGCGCGCGCCGGCGTTCAACAAAAAGTACGGGTTCATTTGTCATGAAAATCGACTTAGCGCAACTCGACTTAAATATCAGACAGTGGTTAGCGGCCAGTCGCCAACAAATTTTACTCGCGATGCAATCCCCATTAACGGTGAATACCAAATCCTCGCGCAAAGATCTGGTGACTAACGTGGATCGGATGAATCAACAATTTTTAGTGACGCAAATTCTGGCAGCTTATCCTGACGCGCATATTGAAGGCGAAGAAGGCCATGAAGCCAAAATCGATCGGCTGAAAGGTTTAGTTTTCATCATCGATCCCATCGATGGCACGATGAACTTTGTCAAACAAAAAGCCAACTTTGCAGTGATGATCGGGGTTTATTGCGATGGGACGCCTGTGTATGGCGCAATTTTAGATGTTTGGCGAAATGAATTGATCGTCGGCGGCCCAGACGTGCCGCTGATGATGAATGATCAACGGCTCAATCAGCCAGAAGACGCGCCTTTGGCAGATGGCTTGCTTGGGGTCAACGGCCCAATGCTCATCAACAATCGCTTGCATGTGGCCGAAATCGCGTTGGCTTCATCTGGTCCACGCTTATTAGGCAGTGCGGGGATCGAATTTAAATCTGTGGCTTTGGGTCAGCAAGTCGGTTATATTTCCTATTTACAACCTTGGGATGTGGCGGCTGGCGTGGCGATCGGAGCCGCATTTGGCTTGAAAGTTACCCGGCCAAACGGCGACGCGCTGGCATTGTTAGAACCAGGTGTCGTGGTGGCTGCGATGCCACAAGCGCATGCGCAGATCATGGAAATGATGAACGCGTAGATTTATTTTCTGAAAATTATGACACGCGTGGTTCTTTTGTGCTATAATTTCAAATCGGATACTGTGTCGATGTCGGCACGTTTTTTTATGATTAAATAGTTGCACCACCTCGAAAGGAAGTAGAACACTTGAAGACTCGCGACGATATTCGGAACATTGCGATTATTGCCCACGTCGACCACGGTAAGACCACCTTGGTCAACGAAATGCTGAAGCAATCAGATACCTTGGACGAACACATTGACCTTCAAGACCGCGCTATGGATACTAACGCGATCGAAAAGGAACGTGGGATCACTATCTTGTCCAAAAACACGGCGGTTAAATATGGGGATACCACCATCAACATCGTGGACACCCCAGGACACGCGGACTTCGGTGGCGAAGTTGAACGGATCATGAAAATGGTCGACGGCGTGTTATTGGTTGTGGATGCTTTTGAAGGCACCATGCCCCAAACTCGCTTTGTTTTGAAAAAAGCTTTGGAACAACACTTGACGCCAATCGTGGTCATCAACAAAATTGACCGTCCAGGTGCGCGTCCTGCTGAAGTTGTTGACGAAGTGCTTGAATTGTTCATCGACCTCGGTGCAGATGAAGACCAATTGGAATTCCCAATTGTTTACGCTTCTGCTATCAACGGCACGAGCTCATATTCCGACGATCCTGCTGATCAAGAACACACGATGGTGCCATTATTTGATACCATCGTGAAGACCATCCCAGCGCCAGTTGATAACTCCGACGAACCATTACAATTCCAAGTTTCCATGCTTGATTATAATGATTATGTTGGTCGTATCGGGATCGGCCGTGTCTTCCGTGGCACGATCTCCGTGGGCGACAACGTGTCTGTGTTGAAGCTTGACGGTTCTTCCAAGAACTTCCGCGTCACGAAGATCTTTGGTTTCTTCGGTTTGAAGCGGGTCGAAGTCCAAACCGCCAAAGCCGGGGATTTGATCGCCGTTTCCGGTATGGATAATATCTACGTTGGTGAAACGGTTGCTGACGCGGCGCATCCAGAAGCCTTACCAATCTTGCGGATCGATCCACCAACACTGCAAATGATGTTCATGCAAAACGATTCTCCTTTTGCTGGGCGTGAAGGCGACAAGGTCACTGCGCGTAAGCTTGAAGACTACCTTAAAGGTAAGCTTCAAACTGACGTGTCCTTGCGTGTTGACGATACTGACCAAGCTGGTGCTTGGATGGTTTCCGGCCGTGGTGAATTACACCTTGGCATCTTAGTTGAAGAAATGCGTCGTGCCGGCTTCGAATTACAATTGGGTCGCCCAGAAGTTATCTATCGCGAAATCGATGGCAAACTTTGCGAACCATTTGAAGAAGTTCAAATCGATACGCCAGAACAATACACTGGCTCTATTATCGATGCGATGGCGCAACGTAAAGGTGAAATGAAGAACATGGAAAACGAAGGTAACGGCCAAACCCGCCTGACTTTCCTTGCCCCTTCTCGTGGCTTGATCGGCTACTCCACTGAATTCTTATCTTCTACTGGTGGTTACGGGATCATGAACCACACCTTTGAAAAGTACTTGCCAGTGGTCCGCAACTGGGAACCTGGTCGTAACACTGGTGCGTTGGTTTCCATCAACGCTGGCCAAGCCACGACTTACTCCTTGCAATCCATCGAAGATCGCGGCCAATTGTTCATCGATGCCGGCACTGAAGTTTACGAAGGCATGATCGTCGGCGCCAACTCTCGTGAAATGGATATCGCCGTTAACGCCACTAAGGGTAAGAACTTGACCAACACCCGTGCTTCTGGTAAAGACCACGCCGCTGCCATCAAGACCCCTAAGAAGCTTTCGCTTGAAGAATCCATCGAATTCTTGAACGAAGACGAACTTTGCGAAGTAACGCCTGATTCTGTCCGCTTACGCAAAAAGATCTTGAACACCGGCGAACGTCAAAAAGCCGACAAGAAAAAGAAGAAAGCAACCAACTAATTGATTGCCTTCCCTTGAAAAAGCCCATCGCAGATCATCTGCGGTGAGCTTTTTTTGTCCAGTGAGGTGAAATGCATTCAGACATCGCGCCTAGCGCACGCGTAAGAGATTGAATTCCGTTGAGTGCGGTGATTCAACCAAGCATTGAAAGTTGCAGCTTATACTCTTTCATCTTTAAATCCGGCTTTTGAAATTGTATTGCTGTCCGGCATTGTAAGTGTTTCTTGCCCGCCATCAGGCGCCAGTGGTCTATCTCCGTTTCAGTTGATTTGAAATTGGGACTCCAGCTGGTCACCGGTACGTGGAGAGGGTCCTCGCCGGAGCTAGCCGAGATGTGTCGCTACGCTCCCCACTCGCCGGATCTCCGACTGCGGAGTGATGTAGGTGGTAAACCACCAACATCACTCTCACCACGTACCGGTGACCAGCTTCCGTCCCAATTTCAAATCACTTCCACTACGTTAGACCACTGACACCTGATGGCTACGAAACGTGTGATGCCAACGTGTATCTGCGATTACACGAGCTGACAGCGCGGTGGTTAGACATTTCAATCTGTAAGTTAGTCATATTTTCGGGCCGCTAAGCAATTGGTATGACTAACTAGAAGATGAAAACTACGCTTACGATGCCGGGCAGCGTAAGTTGATTTAAACCGCGTTTAAAGATGATTTAGTATTAACCACGCAAAAAGCGCCAACTCATGGGCACATGAGCTGACGCTTTTAAGGTTAGTCGACGAATTCCAAGGCTTGTTTCAAGTCATCAAGAATGTCGTCGCTGTTTTCGATCCCGATGGAAACGCGAATCAAATCAGGGGTGATGCCAGCTTCTTTGAGCTGTTCATCGCTAAGTTGAGCGTGGGTGGTGGAAGCTGGGTGGATGATCAAGGACTTGGCATCCCCGACGTTAGCCAACAAGCTGAACAATTCCAAATGGTTGATCAAGGTGATCGCCCCTTCACGGCCTGCTTTTAAACCAAAGGTGAAAATGGAGCCGGTGCCTTTAGGGAAGTACTTCTTGGCGAGGTCCGCATACTTGGAGCCCTTAGCTTCTGGGTAGGAAACCCAAGCGACTTTTGGGTTATCCTCTAAGAACTTCACGACTTTGCGGGCATTTTCCACATGGCGTTCAACGCGTAAGCTCAAGGTTTCAAAGCCTTGCAACAAATACCATGCCGATTGTGGGGCAAGGGTGGCACCAGTGTCACGCAAATGTTCCGCGCGAATCTTGGTGGTAAAGGCGGCGTCGCCTAAGTCCTTCCAAACGATCCCATTATAAGAAGCAACTGGGGTGGTAATTCCTGGGTAGCGACCGGAAGCTTCATAGTCGAACTTGCCGTTTTCAATCACTAAGCCGCCAAGCGTTGCGCCATGACCGCCGATGAATTTCGTAGCAGAGTGAACAATGACATCGACCCCGTAATCAAATGGGCGGATCAAGTAAGGGGTGGCAAAAGTGGAGTCCACGATCACAATAATGCCATGCTTGTGTGCTAAGGCAGTGACTTTTTCAAAATCGACAATGTTGATGGCAGGGTTGCCTAAGGATTCAAAGAAAATCACTTTGGTGTTATCTTGAATCGCATCCTCAAAGTTTTGCGGATCGTCGGGATCAACAAACGTGGTGGTAATGCCCAGCTTCTTGAAGGTTTCAGAGAATAATTCGACTGTGCCACCATATAAAGTTGAAGCAGCCACGATGTGATCACCAGAACCGGTGACGTTTAACACGGAAGCCGTGACGGCAGCAGCGCCTGAGGCTAAAGAAATCGCAGCCGTCCCACCTTCAAGAGCAGCAGCGCGGGCTTCAAGGGCGGCGTTTGTGGAGTTGGTCAAGCGGCCGTAGATATTCCCAGCGTCACGCAAGGCGAAACGATCAGCGGCTTGTTTGGCATCTTTAAAGACGAAACTAGCAGTTTGATAAATTGGGGTAACACGGGCCCCGGTAGCAGGGTCTGGTTGTTCTTGGCCGGCGTGAAGTTGTAAGGTTTCGAAGCGATATTGGTTTTCTGACATGTTTTGCACCTCATAGGTAGTTTTTGTTGTGTGAGAATTATCGGAGTGGGGCAGCTGGCTGGCCGGCCTGATCGCGGGGATAAAAAAATCCCGGATCCAAAATGAATTGGATCCGGGACGACATGTCGTGTTACCACCCGTTGTTTTGATCGTTATCGCTAACGACCACTCATCAGGTACATGTGGCCACACTGACACAGATACCTTAGCGCTTTAACGGGCGCTCCCGGACACGGCTTGCAACTTGTTCGCCGAATCACTGGCTCGAAGACCATTTTCGAACGCCTTGCGTGATCGACTTGCACCAAATGTCGACTCTCTTTGCACGCTTGACATTTTACTTATCTCGTCATTGCCATTTGTTGAGACTAACTTTAATCGCTCCCTCACCAAAAAGCAACCCCTTTTTAAAATGTTTTTTGAAAAAGTTTGTTTTGCAGGTTTTTGATGGCCGTCCGACAGGCTTAGCATCGGCACCAAGCCGATTAATCGGATTTTGACGAAATCAAAGCTGTTGAGTTCAAATTGGTTCGCGTTTAAACTGAAATATTCGATTGACCCAGATACTGAGTTCGGATTTTATTGTAACAAATATCAGCAACTTCGCTAAAGTTGCGGAAATTTACTGAAAACAATGGTAAAATAATGAGGATTCACAGCCGCAACTCGCGGTCCGCGATTTTTCAAGGGGATGTGATATAATTGAACCAACTTTGCCACGAAAGGGCGATTTGGTTGTGAAGAAGCTGCGTTATTTGGACTACTACATTCTAGTCCCGTACTTGATATTGATCGCGATCGGCGTGGTAATGGTTTATTCCGCCAGTGCTTATTGGATTCAAAACCAATATGGTCAAGCAGAGACCTCAGTGATGATTCGTCAGATTGCTTTTGCCGTCGCCGGGTTTATGATTGCCGCGTTTTTTTATTACTTCAAACTGGATGTGTTCACGCACCCGCGGGCTCAAAAGATCATGTGGATCGCCACGTTTGGGTTGTTGATTTATTTGACGGTTTTAAGTCACTTTCGGCCTAGTGCGGCAGTCAATGGTGCCACGGCTTGGATTCAGCTTGGCCCGATCCATATTCAGCCAACAGAACTCGCCAAAATGACCGTGATTTTATATTTGGCGCATATGTTTTCCAGTCGCCAAAAAACATTAGTGGATCCGGATTTTACGTTTAAACGTTTGAGCCAACCTTTATTGATGGTCGGATTTTGTATCTTGCTGGTGTTTTTTCAACCTGACACTGGTGGTGCGGCGATTATTTTGGGCATCACTGTGGTCATGTTAGCCGCTAGCGGTATCAAGGTGATTTACGGCGTTTCTTGGGCTGGCTTGTTAGCTGTTTTACTTGGAGCAGGCTACTGGGTCTTAAGCAATGTTTCATTTCCTAAGTCTTGGCAGCAGTCCTATCAAGTGCGGCGCTTATTAGCCGCGGTACACCCATTTGCGATGCGTAAACTAGAAGGTAATCAAGTGGTCAACTCTTTGGTTGCCATTGCACACGGAGGCTTTTTTGGAGTTGGTCTTGGCAACTCGAGTCAAAAGCTTGGTTATCTGCCAGAACCGTATACCGACTTCATCTTGGCCGTAATTTCCGAAGAACTCGGGATGGTCGGGGCACTAGTGGTCGTCGGCTTGATTTTCTTTTTGATCTTGCGTTTTTATTTGATCGGCGTTCGCGCCAAACATACGTATCAAGCATTGATCGCATACGGTATCGCGACGATGATGTTGATTCAAACCGTGTTCAACGTCGGCGCAGTGTTAGGGCTGATCCCAGTCACTGGGGTCACCTTACCGTTTATCAGCTATGGGGGCTCAAGTCTGTTGGTCTTGAGTGCTGCCATGGGGATCATGTTAAATATTAGTGCGCAACAACAGCGCGCAAAAGCGAAGAAAGAGGCGTAAGCATGCATAAAGTGTTAGTCGCAAACCGTGGGGAAATCGCGATTCGGATTTTCCGCGCGGCTGAAGAACTCGGTTTAAAAACCGTCGGCATCTTTGCCAAAGAAGACGAATTGGCAATCCATCGCTTCAAAGCCCAAGAAGCTTATCAAGTCGGGGCAGGATTAGCGCCGATCGCCGCTTATTTGGATATGGACGACATTATTCGCATCGCCAAAGAATCTGGTGCCGATGCGATCCATCCCGGCTACGGCTTATTATCTGAAAATGCAGAATTTGCTCGCAAAGTCCGTGCGGCAGGCTTAACGTTTGTCGGCCCACGTTCTGAATTGTTGGACATTTTTGGCGATAAAGTCGCCGCAAAAGTTGCTGCCATCAAGGCGGGTTTGACCACGATTCCCGGGACACCTGAACCGACGCGGGATTTCGATGAAATTCTTGAATTCACCCAAAAACACGGCTTCCCAGTGATGCTCAAAGCCGCCAGTGGTGGCGGTGGTAAAGGCATGCGCATCGTGCATTCTGAAGCGGAATTGCGCGAAGTTTACCAAAATGCCGTCAACGAAGCCAAAGCCAGTTTTGGCGACGACCGGATGTATGTTGAAAAATACATCAGGTCTGCTAAACACATTGAAGTGCAAGTCTTAGGGGACCAACACGGCCATTTGATCCACTTATTTGAACGGGATTGCTCGGTGCAACGCCGCAATCAAAAAGTGATCGAAATCGCACCTGCCATTGGCTTGCCGATCGAATTGCGCCAACAGATCTGCGACGCTGCGGTGAAGTTGATGAGCTCGTTAAACTACGAAAACGCCGGCACGGTTGAATTCTTGGTTGAGGGGTCGAACTTCTACTTCATCGAAGTCAACCCGCGCGTCCAAGTGGAACACACCATCACGGAATTGATCACCGATGCCGACATCGTACAGTCTCAATTGCGCGTGGCTGATGGCGCTGATCTGTATAAAGATCTGCACTTCCCACAACAAAAAGACATTACCTTCCGTGGTGCGGCGATTCAATGCCGGATCACCACTGAGGACCCTGCCAACAACTTCATGCCTGATACTGGCACGATTTCTACTTACCGTTCACCTGGTGGCTTAGGGGTCCGGTTGGATGTCGGCAATGCTTATGCTGGTGCCGTGGTATCACCTTATTTTGATTCGCTGTTAGTTAAAACTTCGGTGCACTCTGCCACTTTTGGCGGGGCTGTGCGCAAGATGCAACGGGCTTTGCGGGAATATCGCATCACCGGCGTTAAAACCAACTTGCCATTTTTACAAAACGTGTTGGATCACCCAACGTTCCAAGCAGGGGCTGCAGAGACGACCTTTATCGACAATACGCCAGAACTGTTCAACTTGCGTCCAGTGCGTTCGCGTTCTGGTGAGTTGATGGCTTATGTCGGTGAAATTACTGTCAACGGCTTCCCAGGTGTTGAACGTCACGAACAAAAATACTACCCAGACTGGCATTATCAACAACAATTCCCGAAAGGCCCAGTCCAATTGCCTGCCGCTAACGGTGGGTTGCCACAACTGTTGAAAGACCAAGGGCCCAAAGCGGTCACTGATTGGGTTTCAAACCACAAACAAGTCTTGTTGACCGACACCACCTTCCGTGATGCCCATCAAAGCTTATTTGCCACTCGGATGCGCACGCGGGATATGTTACGCGTTGCCCCGGATATGGCTAATGGGTTACCAAACTTGTTCTCCATGGAAATGTGGGGCGGGGCGACCTTTGATGTCGCTTATCGCTTTTTGAAAGAAGATCCATGGCAACGGTTGGCCTTATTGCGCAAAGCCATGCCGAACACGTTATTACAAATGTTGTTCCGTGGCAGTAATGCTGTCGGGTATCAGAACTATCCTGATAACGTCATTCGTCAATTTATCCAAACCGCGGCCAAAGATGGGATCGATGTCTTTCGGATCTTTGATTCCTTAAACTGGGTGCCACAACTGACCCATTCCATCGACGCAGTTAAAGAAACTGGCAAATTGGCTGAAGCGACCCTTTGTTACACTGGGGATATTTTAGGCGACAGTCATCCGAAGTATAACTTGCCATACTATGTCAACTTGGCCAAAGAATTGGTCAACGCCGGCGCAGATATTTTAGCAATCAAAGATATGGCTGGGTTACTGAAGCCAGAGGCTGGCTATGCCTTGGTTTCTGCTTTGAAAGATGCCGTCGATGTGCCAATTCATTTGCATACGCATGATACCACTGGTAATGGCATTGCCACTTATGTGCAAGCCGTCAATGCTGGCGTGGACATTGTGGATGTGGCGCAGTCTGCCTTTTCTGGGACGACCAGTCAGCCTTCCATGGAATCTTTGTATTACGCCTTGGCTCACAACAATCGTCAGCCAGAAGTCGATATCGATCACGCGCAAAAGCTGAATTCTTATTTCCAAAGCATTCGCCCATATTATGCTGACTTTTCAAATGGCGTTACCGGTCCTTTAACGGATATTTATACCGTGCAAATGCCAGGGGGTCAATACTCCAACTTGCAACAACAAGCCAAATCCATGGGCTTATCGGACTTTGGTGCCGTTAAGCAAATGTATCAACAAGTCAACGACTTATTCGGCGATATCGTTAAAGTGACCCCAAGTTCTAAAGTGGTTGGCGACATGGCATTGTTCATGTTACAAAACAAATTGACCTCAGCAGATGTCTTGGATCACGGTGAAACCATCGACTTCCCAGAATCTGTGGTCAGCTTCTTTAAAGGCGATTTAGGCCAACCTGCTGGCGGCTTTCCACAACCATTGCAAGATAAAATCCTCAAAGGCCAAAAGCCATTGACAGTGCGGCCTGGTTCCAAGGCTTTGCCAGTGGATTTTGAAGCCGTCAAAGCGGATCTGATCAAAGGCGGTTTGGCAAAACCATCTGAAGAAGATGTGTTGTCAGCGATTTTGTATCCTGAAGTCTTCAACCAATACTTGGCAGACCATACCAAATACGGACCAGTGACGACGTTAGATTCCCCAACGTACTTCCAAGGGATGCGTTTAGGTGAAACCATTCATGTGGCAGTCCGTCCTGGGATCATGTATATCATGCGCTTAGATGCTGTCGGTGAACCTGATGCCAATGGCTTGCGGACTTTATATTTCACCATTAACGGGCAAAAACAAGAAACGCAAGTCCAAGATGCGAAGAGTCAACACTCCACATCTGCGCATCAATTGGCAGAGCCGACCAACAAGAATCAAATCGGTGCGCCAATGGGTGGTCGCATTGTGTCCATCGCAGTTGTTAGTGGGCAAACGGTTCATGAAGGCGACGACTTGTTTGTCACTGAAGCGATGAAGATGGAAACGACGGTGCATGCGCCATTTACTGGCCGCATCGAGCATTTGTATGTTGAAGCAGGCGACTTGGTCCAAAGCCAAGAATTACTCGCCATTTTGAAACCAGTGGCCAAAGATTAAGGTGGTCTTGAATATGTTGGCAGTCACCAAACGTGTCGGGCTAGTGGTATGGGTCTACTCCTTAAAGCAGATCCGTGCCTTGCGCCATTACGGCACTGTGATGTATGTCTCAAAAAAAATGAAATATGTGTACTTGTATCTGGATCAAGATCAAGTGGCAGACACGCAAGCCAAGTTGCAAAAACTGCGCTTTGTAAAGTCGACGGAAGTGTCGATGCGCCCAGAACTGGCCACTGAATACGGCCCAGACCAAGATACGGCGATGAATCGGCTGAAAAAGGCCGCTCAGGAGGAAGCCTAATGCGTGTGATCACAGGAGACTTTCGCGGGTTGAAATTGGAAGCTGTGCCAGGCAATTTGACGCGCCCGACGGCTGACAAAGTCAAAGAGTCGATGTTTAATATGATCGGCCCTTACTTTGATGGCGGTGAAGTGCTGGATCTGTATGCCGGCACTGGGGCATTAGGCATCGAAGCGGTGTCTCGCGGAATGAGTCATGGGACATTGGTCGACCGCCAATATGCGGCGATCAAAACTATTCACCAAAATTTGGAAAAAACCCATGCCGCCGATCGCTTTACCGTGATCAAAGCGCCAGTGGACAAAGCGATGCACAATTTAGCTGGGCATCACTTCGATTTGATCATGGCCGATCCGCCTTATGCCAAACAAGAAGTCTTGGATCAATTGCAAAGCTTTCTTGAATTGGATCTCTTAACCGATGATGGCATCGTCTTGCTGGAAACTGGTTTAGACTTGCAATATCCAGACGCGATTTCAGGCTATGACATTTTGCGGCATCAAACTTATGGCGTCGCTCAAGTGTTGATCTTGCAAAAGGCGGTGACAAAATGACGCGCAAGGCGATTTTTCCTGGAAGTTTTGATCCGTTTACTAACGGGCATTTGGATACCGTGACGCGGGCGGCTAGTTTATTTGATGACGTGATCATCGCTTGTATGACCAATATCAAAAAGCACCCGTTATTCAGCGCCGATGAAAAACAAGCGTTGATTCAAGCGGCAGTGGCAAACTTGCCAAATGTCAAAGTTGTGGCTTTGCCGCATCAATTGACCGTGGCCTTTGCCCAGTCGCTTGGGGCCCAGTATATGGTCCGTGGTTTGCGCAGTCCGCAAGACTTCGCCTATGAAGCCGACGTTGCCACCATCAACAGCCAATTAGCACCGCAAGTGGAAACCGTGTTTTTGTTGGCAGATCCTAAGTATCGGAATTTGTCCTCCAGCATGGTCAAAGAAGTGGCGAGTTTTGGGGCGGATGTGTCAAAACTGGTGCCAGCAAATATCGCGCAAGCTTTGAGCGAAAAGTTTGGTGGGGATCATCATGCGTAAACGTTGGTGGGCTGTCATTGGCTTGGCAATCGTCGCGCTGGTTTGGCTGTTTTTATGGCCGACAGGCAAATACGTTGAAGTGCCAGGCTCGGCTGAATCGCTGAAACCTTATGTGAAAGTCGCCGGCATAAAAGATACCGCCAAAGGCAGTTACATGTTGACTACAGTTGGTATTGTCGGGCCAGCGAGTCCGGCAGTGTTATTGTGGGGCAAGTTGCAACCTTATGCTGAAGTCGATGCCCAAAGCGACTTAATGGGGGATGATTCCAGCGCAGAATATGATGCCTTGCAGCGCTACTACATCAAATCTGCTGCCGATAATGCGATCGCTGCTGCCTTCAAAGCTGCCAAAAAGCCTTACACCATCGATCACTTAGGCATTTATGTCATGAGTGTGCTGAAACATTCGCCTTTTGCCGGGAAACTGGCCTTAGGCGACACCATCACCCAATTGGATGGCAAGCATTACACCACCGCAGACGCTTATGTCAAGGCGATTCAACAGCGTCAAGTCAGGTCTTCGATTACGTTGACTTATTTGCACAAAGGCAAAACTCATCATGCGACGGGAACGCTGATGCAACTACCTGGTTCAAAGAAAGCCGGGATCGGCATTACTTTGACAGAAAACACGAAAACCACCACGAAGCCGAAAGTGACCATTGATGCGGGATCAATCGGCGGACCGAGCGCTGGTTTGATGTTTGCCGTGCAAACTTACACGCAGATCACGCATTCGAACTGGCGCCGCGGTCAAAATATTGCCGGGACTGGGACCATCGATGCTGATGGTACGGTCGGTCAAATTGGTGGCATCGACAAGAAAGTTTATATGGCCAATAGAGAACATGCCAAAGTTTTCTTTGCGCCGAACGACGCTGCCACGAAAAAAATATTGAAACTCGACCCGAGCTATCAAAATAATTATGCTGTCGCCAAAAAAACCGCCAAGCAGTTGCACAGCACGATGAAAATTGTGCCAGTGCATACCTTGCAAGACGCGTTAGACTACTTGCGCACGCGTTAAGTTAAAATCACTTGATTGAGGGATTCTCGATCAGGTGATTTTTTGATTAAATTTTGATGAGTGAAGTATCAAATCCCCTTTAAATTGCAAAATTTATTAGTAAGGAGGGTTTGGGCATGGAACAATTCAAAATTTGGGTCAAACAATACGGCGTGATCGCTGTCCTAGCGCTAGGTGGCCTGGGGTTTATTTGGTGGCAAGGGCAAAGTGCGCCTGCTACCAATGACTTGGCACCGGTGGCTGAATCTGGCAGTATCGTCGTCAGTAGCAGTGCCAGTAGCAACTCATCGAGTGCAAGCAGTATCCCACAAGCGGGCTATGTCGAAATCAAAGGGGCAGTGGCCCATCCCGGTTTGTATCCAGTCGATGGTAGTACCACGCGCTGGGATGCGATCGTTAAAGCCGCCGGCGGATTAGCAAGCAACGCAGATGCGTCAACCATCAATTTAGCGGCAGTGGCGCATGATCAAGAAAGTTTGTTGATTCCAATCAAAGGAGCAACGACAACTGATGCGTCAAGAACCCCACAAACTGCTAGTAGTGGGGGCGTGACTGGAAGCACGAATACCAGTGGTGACTTGGTGAATCTCAACACGGCAACCAGCGAAGAATTGCAAACGTTAAGTGGCGTGGGGCCGAAGAAAGCCGAAGACATCATCGCCTATCGCGATGCCAACGGCGGTTTTCAGTCGATCGATGATTTAAAATCTGTCTCTGGCATTGGCGACAAAACCTTTGAGAAACTGGCACCTTTTATCACGGTGGGGCCATGAATGGGCGCGTGTGGCCGCTAACTGCGGCATTTTTAGCCGGGATCTTGTTTTTTGTTGGGCCAGCTTGGGTGGGTGTTATCTTGGTGAGCTGGACCTTATACAAAACTCGGCGTTTATTGGGCTGGTGGTTATTGGTTGCTTTGGTTGGCGGTGCGTTAGTCGGTTATCATGAGCAACAGTTGCAAAAGACGCCGCCGCTCCCCCAAGGTCAAATTCTCGTGATGCCGACCAGCTGGACAATCACTGGAACGTTCGTGCGTTATTTTGGCACTGCTGCAAATGGGGTCCCCACCAGTGGTAGTGCGAATGTGTCAGAAACAGTCGCAGATCAATTGCGCCAGTTACATGAGCCTGTGAGCGTCACCGTCAAGAAAATACCTATTCGCTTGTCAGGTGCGCGCAATGAATATGAATTTGATTATGCCAATTATGCTTGGGCGCAAGCGCATCAAGCCTATCAACAACCGACTGAGCCACTGGTTTGGCGAATCCGGCCCGCTCAAAATTTAAGCGAATGGTTATACGGGGTGCGTGCCTGGTTGCTCCGCCGAATTGAGTCCTTGCCTGCACATGTCAGCCGTTATGCCAAAGGCCTGTTATTAGGACAAGTCGATGGGGATGCAGATGGCATGCGGCAAACGTTTATTGCGCTGGGGATTTTTCATTTATTTTCGGTTTCAGGCTTACATTTATTTGCCTTGATTGGCGCTGTGTATTGGTTAAGCGACCGCCTGCGGATTCCCAAAGAAGCAATCGATTGGGCGCTGATTTTTAGCTTGCCGGCACTGTTGAGCTTGATTCCGCCAGGTGCTGGTATTTTGCGAGCAGTGTGGATGCGAGTAGGTTTGAGTTTGAACAGTCGCTTGCATTTGAATTTAGGGACTGTTGACGTTTTCAGCATCGTATTGGCAGGTAATTTATTGTGGCGACCCTTGGTGTTGCATACGTTTGGTGGGCAATTGACCTATTTGCTGACTGGTGTGTTGATGTTGTTACCAGAAATGCCAGCCTGGCAATTGGCTTGGCGTTTAGTTGGCACCAGTTTGCCGGTGGTGGTAGCGCAAACTTATCGCATTCATTTGTTAAGCGGGTGGTTTAATTGGTTGTTGATGCCGGTTTTTGAATTAGCGGTGATGCCGTTGTTGGTCTTTGTGATAATCTTTCCTCAAACTGGTTTGACCAATGGCTTAGAGTGGGCGTTGACTCAAGGTGAAAAAGGGCTCACTGGATTAGCAAATTTACCGGGATTGGTCGTGTTTGGGGCAGTGCCTGGAACTTTGGCGATCATCGGGGTGATCATTTTTTTGATCAGCACCGCGCAACATCGACTCAGATATTTTATCGTGTGGTTAGCAGTGGCTTATGTCGCGGCGAATTGGCATCCCCAAACGCGGGTGATCGTGTTTGATGTGGGCCAAGGCGATGCAATTTTGATCGAAGGGGCCAACAAGTCGGGCACGATGTTGGTGGACACTGGCGGACGAATTTTTGGCACCAGTACCAACCCGCCTGCATTGCGCGTGATCCTCAATTATTTGTATGCGCGCGGGTATTCGCACTTGGACACCTTGGTGTTGACCCATGCCGATGCAGATCATGTTGGAGATGCAGCAGTTTTGACCGAGCAAATCCCTGTGAATATGATGATCTCAACGCCATTAGCGATTGATCAACCCGTGATTCAAAAAGCGGCGCAGGGACAGGTCAACCAGTGGCGCACAGTTTTAGCTGGCGATACCATTCATGCTGGCTTGATTTCAATGCAGGTGGTGGCGCCAAAATCCACCGATGCCACGGAGAAAAACGCAGATTCGATCGTGCTATATGGTAAGATAGATAACAGCAATTGGCTGTTGACTGGTGATGCGGATGCAGGGGTGGAATCTCGCGAATTAATCCCACAACATTTAGCCGTCGACTATTTAAAAGTCGGCCATCATGGCTCTAGCACCAGCTCAAGTCCAGCCTTTATCGATCAATGGCATCTCAAAGCGGCTTTAATTTCAGCCGGCGTGAACAATCGCTATGGGCACCCGACGCCGCAAACCATCGCAACATTGGAAGCGGCGGGTGATCCTTGGTATAACACGGCAACCAGTGGGATGCTTTGGATTGAAAATGCGCAACTACATCAATTTTTAAAGGAGTAATCTATGCGAGTCCCTGAATTTTTGCAAAGCTTGACGAAAAATAAGCCGCCATTGGTGGTTTTATTAGGGACTGAATCCGCACTGCAACAACAAGCCCTTGACGCTCTAAAAGCGTTGATCCCTGAGTCAGAAGCAACCATGAATTTCGCGACTTATGACATGCGACAAACCCCGGTTGCTGTGGCGCTTGATGATGCCGCTTCGCCACCGTTTTTTGGCGATTATCGTGAAGTGGTGATTCAAGATCCATATTTTCTCACCGGGGAGAAAGCGACCAGCAAAATCGTCCACGATCTCGATGCGCTGACAGCTTATTTTAAAGCACCGGTGGATTCGACAATCATGGTATTAGTCGCATCTTATGCTAAGCTCGATGAACGCAAACGTTTGACGAAGGCGCTGAAAAAATCAGCGGTGGTCGTTGACTTGGCGCCACTTGATGAACGTGCGGCAAAAACTGCGGTCACTAATGCGTTACGCCAACAAAAAATCAACGTCACGCCAGATGGCATCGCGACTTTGGCACAGCGTAGCAATGCGAATTATTCTGTGATGATGGCGCAATTGCCGAAATTGTCGTTATATGCCGCTAGTGGCGCTACTTTGGATGCTTCGGCGGTGTCACAACTGGTGCCTAAGCAGTTATCTGACCGTGTTTTTGATTTGGTCAGTGCGGTGTTAGCGAGGAATGTAACGGAAGCCCTCAGTATTTATCGCGATCTTTTACTGCAAAAAGAAGAACCGATCCGCTTAAATCCCTTGTTGATCAGTCAATTCCGATTACTGTTACAAGTCAAGATCTTGGCCAACAAAGGCTATTCTCAAGGCAGTGTCGCGCAAACACTAAAAGTTCATCCATACCGGGTGAAGTTGGCTTGGCGCAGTGCTGAACGGCTGAATCCAACTGCCTTGCGTCAGGCATATCTGGGCTTAGTGGATACTGAAGCGGGGATGAAGACGGGTCAAGTGAATAAAGAATTGGCGTTTGAGTTATTTGTTTTACAATATGCGGCCAAGCGCAATTAAAAATGCGACTTCACAGAAAAGGTGAGGTCGCATTTTTGATTTGGATCATCCTCGCGTTTTGAAAAGCAACGTCGACGCAGTTAGCTACGACTGAGACATCGAGTCAAAATCGGACTCAACGCCTCAGTCTAGGTAGTCTGATCGACTAAACCCGTTTTTCAAAACTCTGGGCACAGCGTCGTGGTTTTCAAAACAACGCACCTACGAATAGCTACGTATGCGACTTCGAGACAAAGAGCGTCTCAAAGCCTCACGCTAGGCTATCCTTGGTGCTAAACCCGTTTTGAAAACCACTGGACAAAAAAAGCTCCGCCGAAGCGAAGCATCGCGATTACTTGTTCAGTAATGCGGAAAGACGGCTCTTATCGCGGCCGGCTTTGTTCTTGTGGATCAAGCCTTTAGTTTCGGCTTTATCGATGGCGCGAGTTGCATCCTTTAATAAGTCAGCAGCGTTGTCCGCACCAGCTGCTTGGGCAGCCTTGAACTTCTTGATCGTGCTACGCAAAGCGCTGGATTGCGCTGCGTTAGCTTGGCGTGAAGCTTCTTGAGTCTTCACGCGCTTGATAGCAGATTTGATTTGTGGCATGAGGTTCACCTCCGGAGTTTATTAGTTGATACCATGGTTTTTGCTTCAACAGCAAACATTATACCTAAGCCTAGAAAGCATTGCAATAAAAACCGTAAAGGAAAATTGCTTGATAGCAAATTTTCCCAAAAAGGTAAAAGGGAAAAAACTTGCATTTTCCGCATGAGTCTTGTAAAGTTAACGAGTACTTTTGAACCTGTCACTTAGCTTTGCGGTTCACCGCGCAATTCTCAGTCTCAGGCAATTATATTTGAAAGGTGGAAATAACTCATGGCTATTTCACAAACACAAAAGAACGAAATCATCGCTAAGTTCGCACGTCACGAAGGCGACACTGGCTCACCAGAAGTCCAAATCGCGGTTTTGACTGCTGACATCTTAGCATTAAACGATCACTTGGATGTTCATCATAAGGACCATCATTCATATGTTGGTTTGATGAAGAAAATCGGCCAACGTCGTAACTTATTACGCTACTTGCGTAACAAAGATATTACCCGTTACCGTGACCTCATCAAGGCTTTAGGTCTGCGTCGTTAATATCCAAGAAGCACTCAGGAAAATTTCCTGGGTGTTTTTTTGTGCGCAAAGCACTTCAAAGCGGGCTTAGCACCAAGGCTAGCCTCACGAGCGCATTTGAGCTGGTTTATGGTTCAAATGCGCTCGTGAAGCTGGACGCAGGTGCATTGATTTGAAGGGCTCGACGATGTCCAGCGCTTATTGAAGTGTACTGAGCAATGCACAGTGGCGTTGCTTTTCAAAACTCGACGAAGATTCCCGGCAAAAGACCGATTCATTCCCGAAAACACTTGCATCCAGCAAGCATAGGTTTTCTCATGTGGGTGTGGTACACTAGTTGTTAGGAAAAACCGTGACCGCGAATTAATGCGGTGATAATTTAATATGAGGTGAAACCATGACGAAAATCAATCTGGTTGCCCTCGGTGGTGTGCGTGAGAACGGTAAGAACATGTATGCTGTCGAAGTGGACGATCAAATTTTTGTTGTCGATTTTGGGTTAAAATATCCTGACAACGAATTATTAGGGATCGATATTGTGATCCCAGACTTAACTTACTTAGAAGAAAATGCCGATCGCATTGCAGGGATCTTCTTGACTCACGGCCATGCCGATGCCATCGGGGCGCTGCCATACTTTTTGGCGGAACATCAAGTGCCCGTGTTTGGGAGTGAATTGACCATTGCCTTGGCCAAGCTCACCACCAGCTCGCATCCTGATGCCAAGAAGTTCAAAGATTTCCATGTCATCGACGAAAAGTCGGTGATCGATTTTGGCAATGTGTCGGTATCTTTCTTCCGTACGACGCACAGCATTCCTGGCAGTTTGGGTATCGACATCCAAACGCAGGCTGGCCAAATCGTCTACACTGGCGATTTCAAGTTCGACCAAAGTGCGCGCCCAATGTATCGCACTGATTTGGCGCGTTTGGCCCACATCGGCGAAAACCGGGTTTTGGCTTTGTTATCTGACTCTGCCAATGCAGAATCACCTTACACCAATGCTTCTGAACGCGAAATTTATGGCACCATTAAAGAAACCTTCAAATATCACACTGGCCGCATTATCGTGGCAGGTGTAGCGTCCAACATTGAACGGATCCAACAAGTGCTTGATGCAGCTGCTGCTAACGACCGCCGCGTGGTATTGACTGGGCGCGATGTGCAAAAAATCGTTAAAACGGCCATCAAGATGAAATATATCAAGTTGCCAAACAGCGACATTTTGGCGACGACCAAAGACCTCAAAGAACTGGCCCCAGAACAAACCGTCATTTTAGAAACTGGGCGCATGGGCGAACCTTTGAAGTCCTTGCAACGTATGGCGACCTCTAAGCATCGCTTGATCCATATTCATGAAGGCGACTTGGTGTTCATCACCACCACGATTTCGCATGCGATGGAAACCATGGCGGCCAAAACCAAAGACTTGATCTACCGCGCTGGTGGGGAAGTCAAAACCGTCAGCGATACCTTGCATGCTTCCGGTCACGCCAACAAGCAAGACTTGCAATTAATGCTCAACTTGTTGCGGCCTAAGTTTGTGGTGCCTGTGATCGGTGAATACCGCTTGCTGGCCGCGCACGCTGAAATCGCGCATGAAGTCGGCATTCCTTATTCTCACATTTTCATTCCTGCCATGGGCGACATTTTGTCCATTGAAAAAGGCAAGATGCACAATGCAGGACACGTGGATGCTGGCAACACCATGATCGATGGCATCGGGGTTGGCGATATCGGCAACATTGTGTTGCGCGACCGCAAGATGTTAGCAGAAGACGGGATCTTTATTGCGGTGGTCACTATCGACCGCAAAAAGAAGAAAGTCGTCGCCCATCCCAAGATTCAATCTCGTGGGTTTGTTTACATGAAGACATCCAAAGACCTTTTGCAAGAATCTGCCAAATTGGTCACGGAATCGATCCAAAAGAACCTCGATCATAAAGAATTTGATTGGAGCACTTTGAAACAAGCTGTTCGCGATGATTTGAGCCACTTCTTATTTGATCAAACCAAGCGCCGTCCGGTGATCTTGCCTGTGATCATGGAAGTTAACCAAAACAGCGCCAAGCGCCAATAATCCGTCAACAGCACTGCTGAGCCTATCGCTCGGTGGTGCTGTTGCGCACTAGTAAGGGAAAATTGAAAGGAGTCTCGGTTTTGGGAAAAGTTGTGACCATGCCAAACAACTCGAGTCGGCATTTAATTTTAGGGACACGGGCCTTGCATAGTGAAAACTATGCCAGTGCTGTGGCTCATTTAGAAAAAGCCTTCAAAGAAGCCCCTGATTTTGAAGTGGCGAAATTATTAGTGGCGGCAGAAAATGGGTTGAAACAACCGCAAGAAGCTGTTGCATACTTATCTGAGTACATGGAAGATTTCTTAAGCTCTGAAATTGGTACCACCACGATTTACGACACGCTGTTGGCGTTACCAGATTATCGCTTTGCCTGGGCGGTGTTACATCATGTGGCACCGACGCAAAAAGCGGAAATTCAAACGCGCATCGAAACTGCCGAAGCCAAAGACCTTGCCGCTCACGCTGATGAAATTAATGATTTGGCCAAGCAATTGCGCCACTTAGGCGGTTTCTCGGCGCATGAGCAAGAAAGCATGTTGCAATCACTGGGGCGTTTGCCAAAAGCACAGCTGATGGCATCGGCGGCAACAAATTTAGTCGATCCTGATGTTCATCCCGCAGTGCGCATCAGCTTATTAGATGCACTGACGGCAGTGGGGGATGACCGTGAAGTGCAAGTCCTCGGCTATCAAACCCAAGGCACCGTGGTTCCAAACGTTTTGCCAGGGGTGTTAAGTGACCCGACGTTGCTGGCAGTGTTAAATCAAGTTCAGCTGCAAATCGGGCTGAATGATCCCGAACTGATGAAGGCAACGGTTGAAACCCTGCGCTTTGAATTAGGATATTTATATCCATTTATCGACAAGGCAATCGATGATCCGAAACATTTTGCCGCCAGTTACTTGCATCAAGAATCAAACACGGTGACCCCAGCCGAGCGAGCCTTATTCAATTGGCTCCAACAACAAACAGGCAAGTTAATGGATATGGCATAATGACGGGATTTTGCTGTAAATGAAAAAAACTTGACGCTATGCCTTTACAAAGTCGTGGATTCTAGATATAATCATTTTCGGAATTCATTTCCAGCCGAAATTTTCCCTTTGGAGATTCGGCGTGAATGTAGTACACTATAACGTAGAGTATACATGGCGTATGCTATGTCACTTTGCACAAAAATACAGGAGGTTCGTTTTTTCATGGCTGAAAAAGAACACTATGAACGCACTAAGCCCCACGTAAACATTGGTACGATTGGGCACGTTGACCACGGTAAGACTACTCTGACCGCGGCTATCACCAAGGTACTTTCCGAAAAGGGTCTTGCTAAAGCGCAAGATTACGCATCTATCGATGCTGCCCCTGAAGAAAAAGAACGTGGTATCACAATCAACACCGCGCACGTTGAATACGAAACCGAAAAGCGCCACTATGCGCATATCGATGCCCCTGGGCACGCGGACTACGTTAAGAACATGATTACCGGTGCTGCTCAAATGGACGGTGCGATTTTGGTTGTTGCGGCTACTGATGGCCCAATGCCACAAACTCGTGAACACATCCTTTTGGCTCGCCAGGTTGGTGTTGACTACTTGATCGTTTTCCTTAACAAGACTGACCTTGTTGATGATGACGAATTAACTGACCTTGTTGAAATGGAAGTTCGTGAACTCTTGTCCGAATACGATTTCCCTGGTGACGATATTCCTGTTCTCCGTGGTTCTGCCCTCAAAGCGCTTGAAGGCGACCCAGAACAAGAAAAAGTTATCATGGAATTGATGGACACGGTTGATGAATACATCCCAACTCCAGTTCGTGATACTGACAAGCCATTCTTGATGCCTGTCGAAGACGTCTTCACTATCACTGGTCGTGGTACTGTTGCTTCTGGTCGTATCGACCGTGGTACTGTTAAGATCGGTGACGAAGTCGAAATCATCGGCTTGAAGCCAGACGTGATCAAGTCCACTGTTACGGGTCTGGAAATGTTCCGTAAGACTTTGGATCTTGGTGAAGCCGGCGATAACGTTGGTGTCTTGCTTCGTGGTGTTAACCGCGACCAAGTTGAACGTGGCCAAGTTTTAGCTAAGCCAGGTTCCATCCAACTCCACACTAAGTTCAAGGGTGAAGTTTATATCTTGACTAAAGAAGAAGGTGGCCGTCATACGCCATTCTTCTCCAACTATCGTCCACAATTCTACTTCCATACCACCGACGTTACCGGTGTTATCGAATTACCAGATGGCGTAGAAATGGTTATGCCTGGCGATAACGTGACCTTCGAAGTTGATTTGATCAGCCCAGTTGCGATCGAAAAAGGTACGAAGTTCACTGTTCGTGAAGGTGGCCGTACTGTTGGTGCCGGTGTTGTTTCCGAAATCATGGACTAACATCGATGCCACGAAGAACACTCTGCTTATGCAGGGTGTTTTTTTGTGCCCAGAGCTTTTCGAAGCGCCCTCAGCAATGCGGGTAGCCTAGCTCAATTAGTTTAGCGGCTTTTTGCTCGACCAATTGAGCGTAGCAAGCCGTCGGTGCGTTGCTTCGAAAAGCTCGACGTTGTCCAGTCTATGTCTTTGGGAAGAGAAGTGATGGGCTGCAATCATTTTGCTTCACGCCACGCCACTTTTTTCAATTGAGACAACACGCTCGCAAAAGTCTTTTGCTTGAGTGCGTTGCAGTCGATCTCGTTTGATTCGTCTGCTGGAAGCGGGTATACTGACTCTCATTAAGGGCACTTGTCGGCGGTGCCGGATCAAATTGCCGATGACACTGAACAGTGTGGAAAGGGTACTATGCGCATTAATATTTTACAGCACACACCAAATGAAGGGCCTGGCGCGATTTTGACTTGGACCCAGGCGCGAGGACATCAAACGTTTGTCTACCATCCTTACCAATTTGGCCAAATCCCGACTGCCGATGAGACAGATGTCTTGGTGTTATTAGGAGGGCCGATGAGCCCTAATGATGACTTGCCGTGGATCTTGCAAGAACGAGAGCTGATTCAAACCTTGCTCGATGCCGATAAGCCGATGCTTGGCGCTTGTTTTGGGGCGCAACAGATCACCAAGGCCTTGGGTTATCCTGTGTCTAAAGCGCCAGCTAAAGAAGTTGGGTGGGCACCAGTGTACTTGCGAAGTCACGCCATTGCAGGCCTTCCTGAGCAGTTGACACCTTTACATTGGCATGAAGAAATGTTTGAGATCCCTGAAAGTGCAGAATTGCTTTATTCTAGTGACGCTGTGAAGAATCAAGGCTTTGTGCTGGGTCATCACATTGTCGGATTGCAATTTCACCTCGAAGCGTTGGCGGATAACGTCAGAGAAATGGTGGTCAATGACTATCCATACCTAGAAGGGTCAGTACTTGGACAAACTGCGGAGGATATTTTGAAGCGACCAGTCCCGGTTGAAAACCAACAGGCCATTTTCGAGATCTTGGACTTTATCACGGAAAGAAAATAAAAAAGCGCCTCGTCGATTACAATTTCGACGAGGCGTTTCCGTGGTTAATGACGATGTTGTTTCCCGGCGTTACGGTTTTGCTTACCGGAATTACGATTATTTTTCGTGATGCCTGGTTTGGCTGGATCAAGTGGCGCGGACACAGCAGGTTCAACAGGAGCATCGAAGGTGTGTTCATCCACCACGATCACTGGTGGGTTCTTTTCCATTTCCGCATCCAAGCGTTTGCGGATGTTTGGCGTGATGATGTAAGTGACGATCAATTGTTGAATCATGATGATCACCCCACCAGCCAAGAAGTAAAGCCCTAAGCCGGCGTTATACATCAAACAGAACACGAAAGTCATGATCGGGGAGATCAAGGCGCTGGTTTGCATCGCCTTGCGTTGTTCAGGCGCGACGCCTTGCAGCATCACCCAACTTTGCACCAAGTAGAAGGCCGTTGCGGCAAAGGTGATGATCAAACTAGAGTGTCCTAACTGAATCCCAAAGAAGGTACTCTTGGAGATTTCAGGGGAGTAGGCCACGGCTTGATACAAACCTGAGAAAATTGGCAGTTGGATCAGCAAAGTCAAGCAACCCATGGACGGGATCATGCTGGTGCCGTTTTTCTTGTAAACTTCTTGCATCATTTGGTTTAAGCGCATGGTTTCTTCCTGAGTGATACCAGGCTTTTTCATTTGCTTTTGAATGATGTCCAGTTGCGGTTTTAAAATCTTTTGTTTTTCTTGGCTGGCGGTCATATTGCGTTGTTGGTTGAGCATGGCAGGCAATAAGACCAAACGCACGACCAAGGTGATCAACAAGATGGCGATCCCATAGCCGTTAGGGTTGTTTAAACCTTGGGCAATCCATTCCATCAAGTGTTGCAAAGGTTTGCCGATAATGTTGTAAAACATCCCGAAAAATCCTGTTGGTGGCTTCATGGTGCCAGATGTCGCTTGTTGCTTACAAGCCGTTAAAAACAACCCTAAGCTGGCGATGCCACCCAGTGTCGCCCATTTTTTTATTCTATGCATGTTGTCTATCCCTTCATCCGTTACTGCCAATAACTATACTTGACAGGGCCGCGGGTTTCAATACTTGACTTGAAACTCGTCATAAGGGAAGTCCTTATCCAGCACGTGTTCTTCGTAAGTTGCCACGCGACCACTAGGCGTTGGGCTGGCTTTGACGGCGGCAGCAAACTTGGCCATATTCAACGCCGGGCCTTGCGCTTCGATATACACCGAGCCATCCCAAAGATTTTGGACAAAGCCGCGGATTTTTAATTGATCAGCGACGCGCTTAGTCATCCAGCGAAAGCCGACGCCTTGCACCATGCCAGTGACGCGCATTGATTTTGTAATTTCTACCATTGCGAACCCTCCAAGCCTATTTTATCACAACCACAAGACTGTTATACTCAAGAAGAAACCTGAGGAGGGTCATTATGGAATACATTGCATCACCAAAAAACGAACACATCAAAGCCGCCAAGAAATTAACGGTTAAAAAATATCAAAAAGGCGGCGACGCTTATTTGTTGGAAGGCTGGCATTTGGTCCAAGAAGCAATCAAATCTGGGCAAACCCCACGCCGGATCTACGCGACGGAAAAATTCATCGAAGAACGCGAATTGCGGCCTTTTTATGAATTGATCACCGAAATCAGCCCAGAAGTGGCCAAGCATTTAGCTGAAACGCCAACGCCACAAGGTATTTTTGCCATTATGCCGCGCGAGCTTGGCTCGTTGCCTGAACAATTGAGCGGGCAATACTTGTTATTAGACGGCATTCAAGATCCTGGTAATGTTGGGACCTTGGTCCGGACTGCCGACGCGGCTGGGATCCATCAAGTGGTTTTTGGCAACGGCACAGCAGATCCGTTCAATCCCAAAGTCTTGCGCGCCATGCAAGGCAGCCAGTTCCATGTCAACATCACCCAAGCGCCATTGAACGGGGTGATCAAGGATCTGCAAACTGCTGGCATGCCAGTTTTCGGGACGGAATTGAATGTCAATGCCAAGTCTTATCGCGACGTCGAACCACGCGACAATTTTGCCTTGATCGTCGGTAATGAAGGCAATGGCATGGACAAGGCGTTGCTTGAAGAAACGGATACGAACTTGTACATCCCGATCAAAGGTTCAGCCGAATCGTTGAATGTCGCGATCGCAGCGGCTGTGGTGATGTTCCACTTAACTGCTTAAGAATATGTAAACTAGCTACCAAATTAAAATAGACCTGTTATAATGAATGCGTGTTGAACAATTACCGCATAGAAGGGGCTTTTGAATGAGCACTAAGCTTGATTGGACTCAAGACGCGGAATATCGCAGCTATGTTGACGACTTGCTGGCACAACCTGCCGTGCAAAAACTCGCCAACTACACGCAGCACCATTATTCTGATCGTCTGACTCACTGTATCAGCGTTTCTTACCAAAGCTATTTGCTGGGCAAGAAGTGGCATTTGAATGTTCGCGCACTCGCTCGAGCAGGTCTGTTGCATGACTTGTTTTATTATGACTGGCGGGTGACTAAGTTCGATTTAGGCACCCATGCCTACATCCACCCGCGCATCGCTTTGCGCAACGCGGAGAAGTTGACGGATCTAACGCCGATGGAAAAAGACATCATCATCAAGCATATGTGGGGGGCGACCTTGGCATTGCCGAAGTATAAAGAAAGCTTCGTGGTGTCGTTAGTGGATGATTATGCGGCGATGGACGAAGTTGTGGTCCCAATGTTGCATAAAATGCGCCACCCGTTAGCACACCGCCTGAATAAGGCCTAAAACAAGTCAATCGTCTGAGGTCTAGTCACTTGTGGCTGGGCCTTTTTAATTTGCTATCATTAAATTAGCCGAATAAGTTGCATTTTTCTGTGGTTGCGTTATAGTGATACTATACAAAGGTAAGTGTGTAAAACACTATTTTATGAGGTGACCATGATGGAAACAACAGTAGCAACTAGCAATTGTACCAATACCCGTAAACACTCGCTTTGCCCGAAGTTTACTGAAAGCTTCAAGATCTTAGGCAAAAAGTGGAACGGCATGATCTTGGAAGTCTTATTGACCAATGGCGCATCTCGCTTCAAGGACATCGCCCAAACCATCATCAAATGCTCCGATCGCGTCTTAGTTGAACGTTTGAAGGAATTGGAACAAGAAGGTTTGATCAACCGCGTGACTCACGAGAACTCTTCTTTGATCGAATACGTCCTCACTGATAAAGGTGAAGCCTTAGCCCCAGTTTTACAAGCGGCCCATGCTTGGGGTGACGACTGGATCTCTGACGAAGAATGCGAAGACTAAAGTAATCAATGGCTCGGACATGGTGTCTGGGCTTTTTATGATGGCTTCGATGGTCCGGTAGTTTGAAGTCGACGGCTAATCCCGACGTACTGTGCAGTTTGTCGATGTATATTGACGTGACACCTAGTGGCTCACAAAGACGGTGAAGTAGGGTGAATGCGTTTGGAAATTGGGACGGAAGCTGGCCGTCGGTGCATAGTAAGAACGCAGTTGGCGATTTATCACCTACTGCATTCCGCAAGTCGAGATCCACTTTGCATATGAGCGTCGCGAATATGCAAAGTTAGCTCGGCTTCGGACCCTTACTATGCATCGGCGAGCCAGCTGAAGTCCCAATTTTCATGCGCCCCCTTGACGAACGTGAAAATTTTTGCTAGCCTAAACTTAACTTAACAATTTAAATACGTTGAAAGAAACGCAAGCCGGCGGCCCAGTTAGGGAACAGCATTCATTGACTGCAAGATGCTGATGGGATCATGGCTCGTATTCATTTCTGGAGTAGGTGGCTTGCCACCCGGTATTGCCGTTAATGCTAAGAGTTGTGATGTCTTTTTGACATTGAACAAGGGTGGTACCGCGATCGCTTCGTCCCTTTTTGGGGCGGGGCTTTTTTTGTGCCATCAATTACACAAGGAGGATTCCACAATGGATCTCAAGTCTAAGCTGGAAGAACTGTTTGAACAAAATCAAGCCAAGATCAAAAGTTTACATGATCTTGACGAACTGAACCAAACCCGGATCAACTTACTGGGTAAAAAAGGGCCGATCACTGAAGTTTTACGCGGTATGAAAGACCTTGACGCCACTGAACGGCCAAAAGTTGGCGCTTATGCCAACAAAATCAAAGACAACTTGCAAGATGTTATCGCTGAACGCAAGGCCGTGCTTGAACAAGCTGTGATCGATCAAAAACTCAAACAAGAAACCATCGACGTGACCTTGCCCGGAGATGTTGTCAAAGCCGGCACGCCGCATATCCTCACCCAAATCATGGATGACATTGAAGAATTCTTCATCGGCCAAGGCTATCAAGTGATCGATGGCCCAGAAGTCGAAGAAGATCATTACAACTTTGAAATGCTCAACATCCCCAAGAACCATCCCGCCCGCGACATGCAAGATACTTTCTACATGGGCAATGACTTGCTGATGCGTTCGCAAACTTCTCCAGTACAAGCCCGCACGCTTGAAGTTCATGACTTCTCCAAAGGCCCGTTGAAAATGATCTCGCCAGGCCGCGTTTATCGTCGTGATACTGACGATGCGACGCACTCTCATCAATTTCATCAAGTCGAAGGCTTAGTGATCGACAAGCATATTACGATGGCCGACTTAAAAGGGACCTTGTTAGCGGTGGCCCAGCATGTCTTTGGTAAGGACCGCACGATCCGCTTGCGGCCAAGTTACTTCCCATTCACCGAACCTAGTGTTGAAGTTGATGTGTCTTGCTTCCGTTGCGGCGGCCGTGGTTGTGCGATTTGCAAATACTCTGGCTGGATCGAAGTCTTAGGTGCCGGCATGGTGCATCCTAACGTTTTGACTAATGCTGGGGTGGATCCGAAAGTCTACGGTGGCTTTGCCTTTGGCTTAGGCCCTGATCGTTTTGCGATGCTCAAGTACGGCATCGACGATATTCGCAGCTTTTATCAAGGGGACCAACGTTTCTTGTCCCAATTCCAACAGGAGGGTTAAATCGTGGACGTTTCTTATCAATGGTTAAAAGAACTTGTCGACGTGCCAGTTGACGCTGACACTTTAGGTGAAAAAGTGTCCCGGACTGGGATCGAAGTCGACAGTGTGACCCATTTAGGCGCTGGCCTGAAAAAAATCGTGATCGGTAAAGTGATGGACTTGATCGATCACCCGGATTCTGATCACTTGCACATCGCTCAAGTCGATACTGGTGATGACGAACTTCGCCAAATCGTGTGTGGCGCGCCTAACATTGAAAAAGGCCAAACGGTCATCGTGGCAATGCCGGGCGCCCGCATCGCGGACAACCAAAAAATTAAGCGTGGTAAAATGCGCGGCGTGGTTTCCGATGGCATGATCTGTGCCTTACAAGAACTCGGCTTTTCTGATGCGATCGCACCAAAAGCTTATAGCGACGGCATTTATGTCTTCAACGAAGATTTAAAGCCAGGTAGCGATGCCTTGGTCGCATTAGGTTGGGACGATAGCATTTTAGACTTTGAAATCACGCCAAACCGGGCCGATGCGTTAGGCATGCGCGGTGTGGCTTGGGAAGTCGGCGCTACTTATAACAAAACGCCACACTTCAATGATCAACCGGTCGTTGAAGGGGACAAACCAGTTGAAGATTATTTGACGGCTAAAGTTGACGATGTGAAAGATGCGCCAAGTTATCAAATGCGCGTCGTTGATGGCGTCAAGATTCAAGATTCCCCATTGTGGCTGCAACGCCGTTTGTGGAATGCTGGCGTGCGCCCGATCAACAACATCGTCGACGTCACCAACTTGATCATGTTAGGCTACGGCCAACCCTTACATGCCTTTGACTACAACAAGTTGGAAAACCACGAGATCTTAGTGCGTCGCGCCCATGACAAAGAAGCCTTGACCACGTTAGATGGCAATGATCATGAACTCGATTCAGAAGATATTGTAATCACCGACGGCCTAAAGCCAGTCGCCTTAGCAGGGGTGATGGGTGGTTTGAATTCTGAAATCACGGATGATACCACCACAGTTGTGATCGAATCTGCTTGCTTTGCACCGACCAACATTCGCAAAACTGCCTTGAAGTATAACTTACGCTCCCAAGCGTCTTCACGTTTTGAAAAAGGCATCAACGTTGCCGACATCAACAATGCGTTAGACGAAGCCGCGCGTTTGATGGCAGAACTTGGCAATGGGACTGTGGCTAAAGGGCACCTTTCAGCAAGTGCCATTGAACCCAAGGACACGATCGTCAAGATCACGTTAGATCGTATCAACCATGTCTTAGGCACGGACTTCGACGAAGCCTTAGTGACTGACTTGTTCAAGCGCTTAGGCTTTGGCGTGGAAACGCATGATGGTGAATTTGCTGTTGCGGTTCCTCCACGGCGTTGGGACATTGCGATCGATTCAGATTTGATCGAAGAAGTGGCCCGCTTATATGGTTACGACAACTTGCCATCCACCTTGCCAACCACGACCATGACCATCGGCCAATTCACACCTAAACAGGCGCGTTTGCGCCGCACCCGTAAGATTTTAGAGGGCTTAGGCTTGAGCCAAGCCATCACGTATAGTCTGGTCAATGCAGAAGAAGCCCATCAATTTGCCATCGAATCAAGCGAAGGGACCAAGGTTTCTTGGCCAATGACGCAAGATCACGCCGTTTTGCGTGAGAACTTGATCGCCGGGTTGATCAATGCGGAACAATATAATGTGGCTCGCAAGCAGGCTGATTTGGCGCTTTATGAACAAGGTCGCGTCTTCTTGCGCAAGCCAGGTCATGTGCGGCCTGAAGAGCATGAATATGTGGCAGGCTTGTTCACGGGCAATTTGACCAGCAAAAACTGGCATCAACAAGCTGAAAGTGTTGATTTCTACTATGTCAAAGGCGTTGTGGATCACTTGTTAGGTGACTATCGTTTAGACCAACCCGTTGAATATGTGGCATTAAAAGATGACCCACAACTGCATCCTGGCCAAAGCGCTAAGTTAGTGCTGGCTGGTGAAACCATCGGCTTGATCGGCCGCTTGCATCCCGGCTTCGAACATGCAGAAGGCTTACCAGAAACTTATGTCTTCGAATTGAACTTGGAAGCTTTGATGAACGCTGATCGTTCAGAAATGGCCGCTAAGCCGGCACCGAAGTTCCCAGAAATGACCCGCGATATTGCCATCTTAGTCGACCAAGCGGTTGAAAACGCGGCGATCGTTAAGGTCATCGAACAAGTCGGTGGCAAGTTCTTGCGCGACGTCACCTTGTTTGACGTCTATGCTGGGGCTAACATTGAAGGCCACAAGAAGTCTTTGGCTTACACCTTGACTTATCGTCGCGATGATCAAACCTTGACGGAAGACGAAGTGAATGCGGCCTTTGCCAAGGTCACCACTGCATTGCATGATGAATTAGGCGCTACGATTCGTTAATTTTTTTAAAACCTGCTGTCAAAAGGCGATGCTTGTCGCTTTTTGCAGCAGGTTTTTGTATACTGAAAGCAGTATGTGTCATCAGGAGGAACGCTTTTGAGTAAGCAGGATTTGCAAAAAAAAGCCACCCGCACCGCAGAAAAACGGGCAGTGAATCATATTGTGGCTTGGGTCGTCGGCATTGTGGTGTGTGTGTTGATCCTCACCGGTTTTATGGGCTATCGTTATTTGGATTCCGCGCTAGGCGCTGTGGATTCAGCCGATAAAAAAGCCGTGACCGTGTCGATCCCAAGTGGGGCCAGCACGGCACAAATCGCAGAAGCTTTAGAGAAAAAAGGGGTGATTAAGTCAGCAATGGTGTTTAACTATTACGTTAAATTCCATAACTACACCAACTTCCAAGCTGGCGACTTCAGTTTAAGTAAAGCCGAAAATCTGAAAAGCATCATCGCCCAATTGCGTGGCGGCGGCTCAACGGATTCCACTGGCACAGTGTTAGTCAAAGAAGGGGTGACGGCGGAAACCATTGCCGATGCGGTTGACAAGCTGAAATCAAAAGATCCGAGCTTCACCAAAGCCAACTTCATTAAATTGCTCAAAGATGAAAAATTCTTTGACGAATTGTACAAAAAATATCCCCAACTGTTGAAATCGGCTAAATCTGCGACTGGTGTGCGATATCGTTTGGAAGGCTACTTATTCCCAGCAACCTATAGTGTCACCAGTGGCGAAAGCTTAAAAGCCTTGATCACTCAAATGGTGGCCAAAACTGACAGCGTGCTGAGCAGTTACTACACGTCGATTCAAAAGCAAGGCTACACCGTGCAAGAAGTGTTGACGTTAGCCAGCTTGGCTGAACGTGAAGGGGTATCAGGGAATGATCGGCGCGAAATCGCTGGGGTCTTTTTGAACCGGATCGATGCGGGGATGCCACTGCAATCTGATATTTCCGTCATGTACGCCTTAAACACGCACAAAACGCATTTGACCAACAAGGATACCAGTGTGGATTCACCGTATAACTTATACGTGCACACCGGATACGGGCCAGGCCCGTTCAACTCGCCTTCAGAAACCTCGATTCGCGCAATTTTGAGCCCATCTGATCGCTCGAAAGGGTACTTGTACTTCGTGGCCAACTTGAAGACTGGCGAGATCTTGTATGCGACGACGTTGTATCAACATGAAGTCAACACGGCTAAATTTGCGTCAGATAACGGGACAAACTAATGGCAAAACCAATTGTGATCGGGATCGCTGGCGGTTCTGCCTCTGGTAAAACTACCGTCGCTCATGCGTTATGCGAAGCCTTTGAAAATGGGGTGGTGTTGCTGCAGCAAGATAGCTACTACAAACACAGCGACTTACCCTTTGAACAACGCAAGCAAATCAATTATGATCATCCTGACGCATTTGACCATGACTTATTGGTGGCCCAACTGCAACAATTGATCCAGCGTCACGCCATCGATGTGCCGATCTATGATTACGCAGAGCATAATCGCAAAGTGCAAATTCGCCATGTCAAACCGCAAGATGTGATCATTTTAGAAGGCATTTTAGTGTTGGCAGATCCTGCGTTGCGCGACTTGATGGATGTGAAGTTATTCGTTGACACCGACGCTGATGTGCGAGTCTTGCGCCGGATCCAGCGTGACACCCAAGCGCGCGGGCGCAGTTTGAATTCTGTGATCGATCAATATTTGACCACGGTGCGTCCGGCCTATTTGGAGTTCATCGAACCCACCAAGCGCTTTGCTGATGTGATTATTCCTGAAGGCGGGCAAAACCGCGTGGCTATTGACTTAGTTCGCACTAAAATCGCTGCCACGTTAAGGCATCGCGGTGAAATAAGTTGACAAGTGCACCAAAACTTCTTACCATCGTATCTTGAGGCAACACAAAATTAGAATTGAGGGACTTACATGGCTGAAAAAACATACCCAATGACTGCAGCGGGCAAAGAAAAACTCGAACAAGAATTAGAAAACTTAAAGACGGTCAAGCGTCCAGAAGTGATCGAACGCATTAAAATTGCCCGGGGTTTTGGTGATTTATCCGAAAACTCTGAATACGAATCTGCTAAAGATGAACAATCCCAATTGGAAACGCGCATCGTCACCATCCAAACCCAATTGCGTTATGCAGAAATCATCGACGCCGGCGCTGTGGCTAACGATGAAGTGTCCATCGGCAAAAAGGTGACCTTCGTTGAAGTTGGCGATACTGAAGAAGAAACTTATGAAATCGTCGGTGCTGCTGAAGCCGATGCCTTCAACGGCAAGATTTCCAACGAATCACCAATTGCCACTGCTATGATCGGCAAAAAAGTTGGCGACACGGTCAAAGTCACGACGCCAGGTGGTGACATGGACGTGAAAATCGTCAAGGTTCAATAAGCTTTCATTCAGGAGCAAGGCACAAGTTGTCTTGCTCCTTTTTGCGCGATGCGATCAGGTATCGAAATCGGGCTTGCGACCCACGAGAGGCCTTGTGCAAACGGGTATAATCAAGCTAGAATACCATTAAAGGAGAATCGTCATGTCGCGTCGTTGGCAGTTATTTTGGCTCACTGAAGCCGCCATGTTTTTCGTGTTATGTTTTCAAATCGTGACCAACCCGCCAGTCTTAGTTGGCGTGATATTTGGTGTGGTCGCGTTAGTGATCGGAACCAAGGTCCATCGTCTGCAGACGTTTTGGCTGACGGTTGGTGGCATCAGTGTGGTGGTGTCGGTTTTCGTCAATCCGATGGTTTGGATCATGCTGTTTTTGGCCGCATGTGCGAGCTTGAAGTTGTTTACTGGGCAAAATTCCAGCCTCGGTCCTTGGGCACGTAAACACTTTATGGCGGTCACCACGCGCCAACCGCAATCAAAAGCCGGCACCATGCACAGCCATCCTTGGTTCGGCGATACCAACATCGGCCAAACCCAATTTGAATGGGATGACATCAATATGACGGTGGCCGCTGGGGATACGATCATTGACCTTGGGAATACGCTGTTGCCAAAAGGCGAAAACGTGGTCGTCATCCGCAAAGGTTTCGGTAAAACGCGGATTCTAGTCCCTGTTGGCGTCGGCGTGGCGATCGACCACTCAGCGATGATCGGTACGTTATCGGTCAACGGCGAAGAAGTGCCGATGAAAAATGAAACGCGGAAATATTTTAGTGAAGACTATGATGATGCGTCCCGTCACATTCATATCCTCACAAACGTGTTAGTTGGGGATGTGGAGGTGTTGGCGGTATGATACGCGGACAACGCGTGGTTTGGCAGTTTTTTGCCACCTTAGGCTTAACCGGATTACTCGAAGTGGGTTTGGTGTACATGATGACAGTCCAAACGCACAGTAACTTCGGCAATATTTTGGTGCGCAATGTGTACACAGCGCCATTGGTGTTGTATTTGATCGGTGGGGCGATCGTGGTGGCAGGATTGGTCGCTGCGACCAGTTATTACATGTTGCGCCGCCAGCACAATCAATTGGCCAAACGCTTGGCGACGATTTCTGCTGGGCAGTACGATGCGCCGATTTTGGCCAAACAAGCCCAAGCCTCAGCGGTTTTAGGGGAAGATGTCGCCGGGATGCTTGAAGCCTTGCGTCAAAAAATGATCCGACTACAGCGTGAAATCGAGCGCTATTCCAATACGCCAGTGCTGGTCGCAGGCGTCACCAAAGAAGAAATTTTGACGCAAGAACGCCATCGCTTAGCGCGGGAATTGCATGATTCAGTTTCTCAACAATTATTTGCGGCGATGATGATGTTATCAGCGGTGCGTTCAGTGATGACTGCACAAGATCCAGACAATGCGATGCTTAAGCAAATCACCACCATCGAAGGCGTGATCAATGAAGCCCAAGCGGAAATGCGGGCGTTGTTATTGCACTTGCGCCCAACCACTTTGGAAGGCAAAACGCTTAAAGCTGGGATCATCGCTTTATTACAAGAGTTGCAAACTAAAATCAAAATCAAGATCACTTGGGAATTGGCGGATGTGTCATTAGGCGCGGCAATCGAAGATAATTTGTTCCGGATCGTGCAAGAATTATTATCCAATACATTACGCCATGCCAAAGCCCAAAGCCTTGAGGTATACTTAAAGCAAATCGGCAATGCGGTGGTTTTACGCGTGGTCGATGATGGGGTCGGCTTTGAACCAGAAAATGCCGACACCACCGGGTCTTACGGTTTATCCAATATTCGCGAGCGCGCGGCCAGCCTCGGCGGAACGGCTAAAGTGATCAGTTTTCCCAACCAAGGGACCAGTGTTGAAATCCGCGTGCCGATAACAAAGGAAGTAGCAGATGATTAAGGTATTACTTGTAGATGACCACGAAATGGTGCGCTTAGGCGTATCGACATACTTAGGCGTGATGCCAGACATCGAAGTCGTCGGCCAAGCCACAGACGGCCAAGAAGGCTTAGATCAGGCTTTGGCGCTGCGACCAGATGTGATTTTAATGGATCTGGTGATGCCGCACATGGATGGCATTGAAGCCACCCAAAAAATTTTAAAAGCCTGGCCAGAAGCCCGGATCATTATTTTGACCAGCTTCATTGATGATGAAAAGGTATATCCAGCCATTGAAGCTGGGGCCGCCAGTTACATCTTAAAAACTGCGACTGCCGAAGAAATTGCCAACGCGATCCGCCAAACTGCCAAAGGGGAATCCGTGCTGGAGCCACAAGTCACCACGAAAATGATGAATCGTTTGACGCAAAAACCACAACCGGCGTTATATGATGATTTGACCAATCGAGAACGCGAAGTCTTACAGCTGATCGCGCAAGGCAAATCCAATCAAGAAATCGCCACGGAGTTGTTCATCACGCTCAAAACCGTGAAGACCCATGTGTCCAACATCTTGGCCAAGCTCGAAGTCGATGATCGTACGCAAGCGGCGATTTATGCCTTCAAGCATGGTTTAGTCAAAGATCAAAAAGAATAGCCACATATTAAAACAGAGGTTTGGACGTGATATGTCCAAGCCTCTGTTTTTGACTAACGATGTCCGGCATCATTAGTCTTTCATGCCGCCATCGGGTGACAGTGGCCTAGCTCCGTTTCAGTGTTTTGAAATTGGGACTTCAGCTGGCTCGCCGCTGCATAGTGAGGGTCCTCGGCCGAGCTAACTTTCAATATTCGCTTCACTCATATTAAAAGTGGATCTCGACCTGCGGCTTTCCGTAGGCGGTAAACCGCCAACGGAAATCTCACTATGTATCAACGGCCAGCCTCCGTCCCAATTTCAAATCACTTCCACTCCGTTAGACCACTGGTACCTGATGGCTACGCAATGCGTGATGCCAACGTTGATATGACACTCGGTAAGGTTAGCGTGTTTAATCTGTAATCTAGTCATATCTAACGAGAAAAGCTGTGAGCGGAGATAAAAAGTGCGGAGTCCACGGATTTTCGGGCCGCAAGTCTTATTGGTATAGCCAACTGAAAGATTAAAGACACACTTACGCTGCCGGACATCATTTGGAGATGAAAAAAGCCGAGACTGAATGTGGTCTCGGCTTTATTGCTATCGGCGGCGATGTTTGCCCGTTGGAGTGAGTAACCACCACAACCCGACAAGATTGCCGCAAATGATGGTGATCAACAAGCCCCACCACAGATAAGGTGGCGTATAAACCATCGTGATCTGATGCTTGCCTTTGGTTAACGGAATAGTCATGAACAAGCCGAGGGTGGTTTTAGGTTTGACCGTTTTG
Source organism: Lacticaseibacillus manihotivorans DSM 13343 = JCM 12514 (assembly GCF_001435035.1). Taxonomy (GTDB): domain Bacteria; phylum Bacillota; class Bacilli; order Lactobacillales; family Lactobacillaceae; genus Lacticaseibacillus; species Lacticaseibacillus manihotivorans. Next base: position 75,001 of record NZ_AZEU01000018.1, on the reverse strand, counting down.
CCATCGACTTGTACTTGCCAGCCGGCGATATTAGGTAAGGTGGTTTGTAAAACTTGTCGGTTTTGTTTGATCGTAATGTTACCACTTAAGCTACGATCACCGCGTTTGGTGATGTGCCAAGGACTGGCCTGCAAAGACTTGAGTTTCTTGGACACAGTGGCTTGATCCAATTGATAGAGTTGCAATTGGCCGAAGTCAGCAGAATCTTTCAGTAAAGTGACGACTAACGTTTGCTTTTTGCCTGGGGCACTTGGGGTGACGTTGAGCAATTCAGGGTCGCGGAAGGTGTCGTAAATTGGCACTGTGTGGCCGTTTTGCGTTAGGGATACGACGCTATCGGTAAACGTCGATGGAATTTGCAAGTAGTAAGGATCGCGCGAGCTGGCGGTGAAGGTATAAGTGACGGTTGCCAGCGATTCGCCGGTTTTCTTTTTCACCGTGGCACCAGACCAAGTGGCTTCTTTTAACACTGGTTCGGATAAATATTGCTTGTGGAATAAAGTTTGGAAGTTGGTGCCGGTCAAAGCCGATAACAACAATTCTTGATTGACGATCGGCATGCTGTCGATCAACTTGGTTTTGAGGATCTGCGTGCTAGCAGCAAACCCTAGCCCGAGCGCATAAGGATTTTGATACAAGGCCAAGTCTTTGGTGTGCCCGATTTTTGTGTAGCCGGTATTGCCGTAACCAAATAAGTCGGGGCGTTCAGAAACTTGAGGAATGAAGGGAACACTGGTGCTGGCATCAAACTTAGGATTCAACCAGTATTTCAAATCTAAAAAGGCATCCGTGATCACAGTCCCGTTGGTGTAAGCCACAAAGCCATCGCCAGCCGATTGGCCCAATTGGCCAAAAAGTTTCGGGACACTCGGTTCAAACATCGAGTTGAATTGATCCGTGCCCATATAGCCGATTTGCATCGCATCGTTTTTGGTGCGCAACATCGTTTTGCCAATGCGGTAAGTGCCTGAGTGCTTCGACTCGATTGCATTCACGCCGCTGCGCAAAGTTTCGGTATAAGTGTGATAGTCCGAATGCGAAACGTAACTCAGCTGATTTAAGGTGATGGTGGCATTGGTGGCTGATTCTGCCAACATCAACACGCAAAACATGATCGCTGTGATCGGCTTTTGATCGTCGCGCAGCGTCAACAACAATAGCGCAAACAACGAGAAAATCACTGTAGTTAAAATTTGTGAATCTTTTAAATAGGTGAAAACCTTTGGATGGAGCCAGACAAAGGCCGCAACCGCTAAGATGACGGTCAAAGAAATGATCAGCTGCCACCAGTTGATGCCTTCAGGTAACAGCTTTAACGCGCGCGTGCCCAACACCATCAGCCAAAATACCACCACAAAGGAAAAGCGGTAAGGATACCACACCGGAAATTGCATCCCGTGCCAGAACAGATCCAGCGGTTCGACCATCATCGACAAGGTCAAAAAAATCGTCCAAGCTAAGGCAAACAAGCGCTCTTGCCAATTAATTTTGGCGACGACAAAGAATAAGATAAAGCCGATCATCACCAAACTGCCGACAAAAAGATTCGCTTGGCCACTGGGCATTTGATCAAAGTTGAAACTGCCGGTGAAGAACTTGCCGAGCAGTTTATAGGGCTTGTATTCAAACTTCCAAGTCATTTTGGTGACTGTGTAGGTACCTTTGGATTGCGTGAGTTGAAATAACGTTGGCAACAACACGACAGCCGCCATGCCACCAGCCAACAACGCCCCTAAGGCAAAGCGCCAAATCGCTTGTAAAGCGTGCTTGGGTCCCGCCCAGTCGCGGCAGTTCGCGTAACCGAAATACCCGATGATGAACAGACACAACATCCAAGCCATATAATAATTGGTGATCAAAGCCACCAATAGCCAGCCGATGAAAGGCCAAGGCCGATGTTGTGCGACGATCAAATCGACCCCATAGGCCACCAGTGGCAAGCAGATCACCACATCAAACCACATTAAGTTCAACTGATTGGCGATCATCCAGCCACTCAAGGCATAAACTGTACCAAAGCCTGGCAACCAAAAGCCTGACCAGCCGCGATGTTTTAAATAAAACGCCATCGCCAAGCTAGCGCAACCGTATTTGGCCAAGGTGATCGCCATAATGGCCACATCGAGCATCGATTTCGGAAATAAGCACACAATGAAGTTAAACGGGCTCAACAAATAATAGGCGAACACCCCATACATATCCCCGCCAAGATCTTTATTGAAAGCGAAGAAGAGTTGTCCAGGATGGCCGAAGACGGTTTCTCTAAAATAACTGTAAAAGTCAATGTATTGTTGGCCCATATCCACAGTCAGTAAACTGCTTTTGCCGAAAGGATAGACCCCACAGCCGATGAAATAAGCCCCCATGATCAAAATCGGGGCAAGTAGGGCTAAAGCCAATAAATGTTTTGATAAAAAGCGGTAGGCTCGCATGGCCGCCTCCAGTTCCCAAAAATTCGGTTAAATCATGCATAAAACGTGTCAGAATGTGTAAGTTTACTATATCATAGATGACAGATTGGCGTTGACGCCGTGAGTTTGCTACACTGGTTTCGTGCCGCCAAAAGGCACGGATTGATAAGGAGCTGTATTCGTGAAATACATTCGCACCCCAAAGCCTAAACGGGCAAAGTCTCATATTCCCTTTCGGCTGAATCTATTATTCTTTTTTGTATTCTTATTGTTAGCGGCATTAGTCGGTCAATTGGCTTATTTGCAGATCTTAAATGGTGGCAAGTTCGCTGCCGAAGTCAACCGCACGGATCAAACCACTGTCACTGGTGCGGTCCCTCGTGGCTTGATTTATGACAGCCAAGGCCGGGTATTGGTGGAAAATAAAGCCAACAATGCCATCACCTTTACCAAATCGGTGAATACGACGTCGCAGTCGATGTATGACACAGCAAACCGCTTAGTCCGCTATATCACCGTTGATCACGATAATTTGCAAAAGCGTGATTACGCCGATTATGTCTTGGCGGACAGCAAAGCCGCCAAAGCGGTGGTCAAAGAATTACCGAAGTCCCAACAATCAGAAACCGACGCCACAAAATTATATAAATATGAAGTCGCTTATGTGCAAAAGCATTTGCCTGATTTTTCCACCAAGCAAAAAGAAGCAATCGCTTTATATAAGATCATGAATGGTGCGACGCAACTCACCACGGTTTACTTGAAAAACTCTGGGGTCACCACGCAAGAGTCTGCCGCAGTTGGGGAAAACCTCACGGCCATGTCCGGCGTCAACTTAGGCACAGACTGGGAACGCGCTTATCCAAATGGCGATTCCATGACCGCCATTATTGGGACGGTTTCTTCTACTAAGTCAGGCTTGCCATCAGATGGGTTACAATCTTACTTGGCTCAAGGGTATGCCCGCAATGATCGCGTTGGGATCTCCTATTTGGAAAAAGGGTATGAAAGTATCCTCAAAGGCGCCAAGTCTCGTACGCAAGTTGAATTAGGCAATAACAATAACATTGTCAAACAAGTGCAAACCTTTAAAGGCCAACAAGGCTCGAACTTGAACTTGACCATCGACTCGGCTTATCAAAACAAAGTCCAGTCAATTGTCAAATCAGTCTTCAACCAAGCATTGTCTAATGGCGCAGCGGCTCACTCTGATGGGGCCTTTGCCGTGGCGATGAATCCCCAAACTGGTGCGATTTTAGCCTTAGCTGGCGAAAGTCATAACGTCAAAACTGGCAAAGTCACTGAAGATGCGTTAGGCGCAATCAACCGGAGTTTTGCCATGGGGTCTGCCGTCAAGCCTGCCATGGTGCTTGGGGCCTTGCAAGATGGGGTCATCACGGTGAACAACAACACCCAATCTGATGACCCGATTTACTTGCCATCCACTCCAGTTAAGAAATCTGTTTATCCAGTGGGGACGTTCAGCTCCATGAATGCCACCACGGCGCTTGAAGTGTCCAGTAACATTTACATGATGCGCTTAGCCATGAAGGAAGGTAACGCCAAGTACGTGCCGAAGACTTCGATGGTAATGGATAATAACATTTTCACCAAAATGCGGCGTTACTTCTCTGAATTTGGCTTAGGCCAAACCACCGGCGTTGATCTGCCAGGCGAAGTCAAAGGCCAAACCGGGTCGACCACGTTGAATGGGTCATTGGCCGTTGGTTCTGCACTTGACTTGTCTTATGGGAACTACGATACGTATACGTTGATGCAAATGGCCCAATATGTGTCCACTGTCGCCAACAACGGTTATCGCATGAAACCATACATCGTCAAATCGATTTCTCAAACCTTGCCTGATGGCAGCAATGGCGCCACGATCTCCACCACCAGTCCCCAAGTACAACTCAAAGTCCCGAACACCCAAGCCCAAATCGACTTGGTCAAACAAGGGATGTGGGAAGTGGTGCATGGGACCAACGGTTGGACTACCGCTACCATGCTCAATACCTTAAACCCTGGGGTTGCCGGTAAAACTGGGACGGCGCAAACCTTTACCCGGTCAGATCCGACGAACACCAACTCCGAATTGTTGGAAACTACGACGTTAAGTTTCGTCGGCTTTGCGCCAGCGAAGAATCCGCAAATCGCCATTGCCGTCGTGGTGCCTAATTTGTCCAACGAAGACGTCAACTACAACGAATTGATCGCCAAGCAAATGTTTGCCGATTATTATTCCATGAATGACGTGAAGAAAGATAGCTCTTACAGTGCGCATCAAACCAGCATTAACGGGTAGGCATTTGACTGAAAAAATGCTACACTATTGAATGAATGTCAGTTGAAGCTGACAGGGTAGTGGTACTTGTTTGCGGGCGTTTACACCAACAACAGGTTCGCCTGTTGTTTTTTTGTTGGCAACGTTCAATTTTTCGGGAAGAAGGGACCGCATGCACAACCCGTTTTTAAAAACGCGTTTAGACAACACCCCATTTGTGACGTATGGCTTAGTCATCATCACCGCGCTGGTGTTTGTCGCGGAAACTTTGCTCGGTGGTAGTGACAATAATTTGGTTTTGCTAGAATTAGGGGCGCGTTATAACCCCTTGATTTTAGCCGGCCAATGGTGGCGCTTCATCACTCCGGCGTTTTTGCACATCGGCATCACGCATTTGGTGCTTAACGGTGTGTCCTTGTATTATTTGGGCATCATCTGTGAAAAGATCTTTGGCCATTGGCGCTTTTTGGTGATTTACTTGGTGTCAGCCATTGCGGGTAATGTCGCGAGTTTTGCCTTTTCACCGAACTCGATGTCTGCTGGGGCAAGTACGGCGATTTTTGGGTTGATGGGCGCCTTCGTCATGTTAGGCGATGCTTTCCGAGATAACCCGATGGTGCGCCAACTCGCTCAGCAGTTTATGTTGTTGGCCGCGATCAACTTGGTCATGAATTTATTCATGTCTGGGGTCGATATGCCAGGCCACATCGGCGGGATCGTTGGCGGTTTTTTGATCGCTGGTACCGTTGGGGCGCCAAAGCTCGGGAAGTTACCAGTCAGCCGCCAGATCATTCTCGGTTTGGTGTTGCTGTTTGGCCTCGCCGCGTTGATCCTATTGCAAGTGAATGGTAGGTGAGTGAATGCAGTTATATCCGACCATGTACACGTATTACGACGTGTTGCAATTATTAAAACGTTTTGGCACGTATATTCATTTGGGCAAGCGCCTGTGGGATATCGAATTGGCTGCCACTGAAGTCGATCGCTTGCATGAATTGCGCTTGATCCCAGATGACACCTATGCCAACGCTAAAATCGTGTTGCGTCACGCCCATGAACAAGAAGCCAAACACCCATTAATTTAACCCACTGGAGGATTACGATGACTGACAAGAAATTATTAGGCGTCGATTTAGGCGGCACCACCGCCAAATTTGCGATCTTGACCCAAGACGGTGAGATCCAACAACGCTGGAGCATTGATACGAATATTTTGGATGAAGGGGCCCATATCATTCCCGATATCATCGCTTCGATCCAAGATCATTTGAAGTTGTACAACATGACTGCGGCTGATTTTCAAGGCATCGGCATGGGTACGCCTGGGACTGTCGACACCAAAGCCGGCACGGTCATCGGCGCTTACAACTTAAACTGGAAGACTTTACAACATCCAAAGCGCGACATCGAAGCTGCCACTGGCATTCCTTTTGCCATTGATAACGACGTCAACGTCGCTGCCATGGGCGAACAATGGAAAGGTGCCGGCGATGCTTCTGACAACGTTACCTTGGTTGCGTTAGGCACTGGGATCGGTGCTGGGGTCATTTCTGATGGTCATTTGTTGCACGGGGTTGCTGGCTCTGCTGGCGAAATCGGGCACGTCACTGTTGATCCTAATGGCTACATGTGCACTTGCGGTAAAAAAGGTTGCTTGGAAACTGTTGCTTCTGCCACTGGCGTTGTCCGCGTGGCCCGCGACATGGCTGAAGAATATGCCGGTGATTCCCAATTGAAGCAGATCTTAGATGATGGCGATGATATTTCGTCCAAGATCGTTTTCGACTGTGCTAAAGAAGGCGACAAGTTGGCATTGATGATCGTCGATCGCGTCAGCTACTTCTTAGGTTTAGGTTTAGGGAACTTGGGCAACATGCTCAACCCTGAATACATTTTGATCGGCGGCGGCGTATCTGCAGCCGGAGACTTCTTGTTGAGCCGCGTTGACAAGTACTTCAAGCAATTCACTTTCCCTAACGTTCGTGAAACCACGAAATTACGTTTAGCAACGCTTGGTAACACTGCCGGTGTGATCGGTGCCGCAAGCTTGGCCCGTCACTAGGAGGCTGTAATTTGAATATTATGAGTTTTTTGTTGATCCTGATCGGTGCCGGGCTGATTGCTTGGGCTGCCAACTACTTGTGGTTATGGTGGCGTAAGTCGCAACTCAAAAGTATCGGTGGGGAAATCGAACCAGATGAATTTGAATCCACCATGCGCAAAACCCAAATCATCGACTTGCGCGAGAAAAAGGATTTCGATGCCGGCCATATTTTAGGGGCCCGCAACATGCCTTATTCTGTGATCAAAGAACGGATGGGCGAATTGCGCGAAGATTTGCCAGTGTATTTGTATGATGCCGCTGGTGAATTATCCGTGCGTGCCGCTGGTCGCTTAAAAAAAGCCGGTTTCCAAAAAGTCAACTGGCTGAAAAAAGGCTACCAAAACTGGTCTGGTAAGACGAAGAAAAAGAAGTCTTTGGACTAAACCACTTGAGGCCGAGAACATTCTCGGCCTCTTTGCTTGTCTAAATCACACAACCAGGCATTAACAAGCGACTGAATAGTCTTTCATGCCGGCATCAGGCGCCAGTGGTCTAGCTGCGTTTCAGTGATTTGAAATTGGGACTCCAGCTGGCTCGTCGATGCATAGTGAGGGTCCTCGGCCGAGCTAACTTTCAATATTCGCGTTGCTCATATTAAAAGTGGATCTCGACCTGTGGCTTTCCGTAGGCGGTGCCCGCTAAAAGCATGGAAATCTCACTATGCATCGACGGCCAGCTTCCGTCCCAACTTCAAACCACTTTCACTCTGCTAGCCCACTGGCACCGGATGGCTACGAATCGCATGATGTCAATGTTGATGCGGTCATTCATCAAAACGAGTGACCTCCAAGCGTGTGCCTGGTTAATTTGTAACCAATCATACCAACTGAGAAAATTTGTGAGCGGAAGTGCCTTGGCAGAACGGAGGAAAACTGGACAATTGCCCGTGGTAGTAGAATCAAGTATGACGCCGCTTTTTGGCGGCATGCGCAGATTCTACCGGCAGATTTTGAAACGGAGTGGTTTTCTCCGGTTCAAAATCTAGGCGAAAGAGCATCAGCGATTTGTGCTGATCTCTGCAGCCGGCCGCACCGGCAACTTGTCCAGCTTTCCGCAGTGACGCCAAGGCACTGGAACTCATAAATTTTCGTGCCGTTAGGCAATGGGTATCGCTGCATGAAAAAACCCACACGTTTGCGTGTGGGTTAGGGTTAGCCAAGATGTGCGGAATGGCGCTTGCGGTTGGCTTTGGCGCGATTTTGGTTAATTTCTTCAACTTTGTCTTCGACTGGTTCGATATAGGACTTCTTGAATGCTAAGACGCTGCCGGCGACAGCAGAGATCGTCATGACGGTACCCAGGAAGAAGCCTTTGGCAAATTTATGTTTCATGAGAATTTCCTCCAGTTACTGATTTTGTCTTGCTAAGTCTATTATACTAAAGACCAAGGCGCAATACAAAGGACAAGTGAACGTTTGCACGAAAGGGGATGCCTGATGTCAGGACAAATTTTAATGATCGGCGGGCCCACTGCAGTTGGCAAAACGGCGTTATCGATTCGCCTGGCCCAAGCCTTTGATGGGGAAGTGGTGAATGCTGACGCTTATCAAATTTATCGCGGCATGGACATTGGCACCGCCAAAGCGACCCTTGCAGAACGCGATGGGGTGGTGCATCATTTATTAGACGTGGTTGACCCAGGTACGCCTTTTTCTGTGGCGCAATTCAAACAGGCCGCACAAACAGCGATCGCTGAGATTCAAGTGCGCGGCAAATTGCCGATCGTGGTTGGTGGCACCGGCTTTTACATGAATGCGTTGCGCTTAGATCTGCCTTTAGGTGGCCAAGCGCCTCCGAGTGCTTATCGCGAGCAGTTGCAAGCCGAGTTGGCGTCACATGACGAGCAGTGGTTGTGGGCACAATTGAATGCGGTGGATCCAGAGGCTGCTGAAAATATCCCACCAGCCAACAGTCGGCGCGTGATCCGAGCGTTGGAAGTGATGCGCACGACTGGGGTGAAATTTTCCCAGCAACCTGAATCCAAACCCGCTTATGATGCGTTGATCCTAGGCTTGACCACTGAGCGCAAAGTATTGTATGAACGCATCAATGCCCGCGTGGATATGATGGTGCAAGCGGGGCTGATTCCAGAAGTCAAACAAGTGCTGGCCAGTGCTGGGCCGGATGCGCAAGCTTTAAAGGCCATCGGCTATAAAGAATTGCTCCCGTATTTACAAGGTGAGGCAACGCTAGCTCAAGCCGTGGAATTGATCCAAAAAAATTCTCGGCATTATGCTAAGCGCCAGTTAACGTATTTCAAGCATCAAATGCCGACGCATTGGTTTGATTTAGTGGGTCACCCAGAAACTTATCAAGAGCTTTTAACGCTGGTGTCAAACTGGCGAGAGATGGAGGAATGATTTTGAGTTGGAAAGATAACTTTGATCCGAAATTAATTTCGGTGGTCGATAAAGTCGATCAAAAAATTGCCCCACGCTTGGCGGAAATGGACGAGCAAATCGTCGAAAACCAAGCCAAGGTATTGCGCAGTTTTCAGGAACATAACGTCTCAGAAAGTGACTTATATGGGTCCACTGGCTACGGTCACAGCGATGAAGGCCGCGACAAACTTGAAGAAATTTATGCTGATGTGTTAGGTGGCGAAGACGCTTTAGTGCGTCCACAATTTGTTTCAGGGACGCATGCCATCGGAGTCGGTTTGCTCGGTTTGGTGCGCCCAGGGGATGAAATTTTATATATCACCGGCGAACCTTATGACACGCTGCAAGAAGTTTTAGGCTTGGCCGGCAACGGGATCGGCACGCCGAAAGAATATGGCATCAACGTCGATTATGTGGATTTGTTGCCTAACGGTGAAGTGGATCTTGAAGCGGTTAAAAAGCGCCTGCGTCCCGAAACCAAAGTGGTGGCTATTCAACGCTCTCGCGGTTATGCGACGCGCGATTCCTTCACCATCGCCAAAATTGCTGAAATGGTCAAAGCGGTTCGCAGCGTAAAGCCTGATGTGTGGATCTTTGCGGATAACGCCTATGGGGAATTCTCCGAAACTCAAGAACCAACCCATGTCGGCGTTGATGTGATCGCCGGTAGTTTGTTCAAGAATGCCGGCGGTGGTATGGCTAAAACCGGTGGCTACATTGTTGGGCGCAAAGATTTGATCGAACGCATCAGCTATCGCTTCACGGTGCCGGGTCTTGGTGGCGCTGAAGGGGCGACGTTTGGTTCCTTGCGCGATATGTTCCAAGGTTTCTTCATTTCCCCACAAACCACTGGTAATGCCATTAAAGGCGCCATTTTTGAAGCGGCGCTATTAGAAGAATTGGGCTTATCGGTCAGCCCAAAGTGGGATGCGCCGCGGACTGACTTGATTCAAACGGTCAACTTTGGCAATCCAGATGACATGATCAAGTTTGCCGCTGCCATCCAAGCCAACTCGCCGATCGATTCTTTCGTCACCCCAATTCCAGAAACCATGGCCGGGTATGAAGATCCCGTCATCATGGCAGGGGGGTCATTTGTGTCTGGCTCCACCACAGAATTCTCCGGGGATGGCCCATTGCGTGAACCTTACACCTTGTACATGCAAGGCGGGTTAACCTTTGCCCATGTGAAAGTGGCGATCATCGGGGCCGCCCAAGCCACCTTCTTTGATCAAAAATAATCGTGTGATTGGTTCAACTCTTGTCATGGAGTTGAACCTTTTTTGATTGGAAAACGATGAGGTCAATCTGGCACAATCATGAAGCGAAAATGTTAACCCCAACCAAGAACCTTGATAAAATCAGCCGAAACCCGAACATTGAAAACGATTCATTCACATTTTTTAGGATAGATGTTAGAATAGGTGACATTGACCGTTGACGGATAACGGTATGGTTGTTAGTATAATCCCTGTTATCGGAAGGAGGCCAAGTGATGCCAGACATCGGCGATTTACGCACGCGGTGTGTCCTACCAATTGGTACAGTGATCCAGTTGACGGATCTCACCGCGCGACAGATCAGATACTACGAAGCGCAAGACTTGGTTCACCCCGAACGCACGGCAGGCAATCACCGGATGTATTCGTTGAATCATATCGACACCTTACTTGAAATCAAAGGGCAATTGGCCGATGGTTTCACACTTGCCGATATTAAGCAGTTGATGCATCCGCGTCACCGTGAGCCTAACTCTGATGAAGAAGTTCGTCAGATGTTACGGGATGAATTGATGAATCAAAGTCGTTTGAATCAAGCCAACAATATCCGTCAGGGATTTGGTTTCCGGCCGTAACAACACACACAAAGGAGTTCAATAAGAATGGCAAAGAAGACGATCACCGCCGAAGCAATTCGACAAAGTGTCAAGGATGAAAATGTGAAGTTTTTGCGTTTGATGTTCACCGATGTTAACGGGATCATCAAAAACGTTGAAGTGCCGATTTCACAACTTGAGAAGGTCTTGAACAACAAGATCGCGTTTGATGGGTCTTCGATCGATGGCTTTGTCCGCATCGAAGAAAGTGATATGCGCTTGTACCCAGATTTTAATTCCTGGTTATTGTTCCCATGGGGCAATGAACACGGCAAAGTCGCACGCTTGATCTGCTCCGTGCACAAATCTGATGGGACTCCTTTTGCCGGCGACCCACGTAACAACTTGATCCGTGTGATCGACAAAATGAAAGCCGCTGGTTTCTCTGATTTCAACATCGGCCCAGAACCAGAATTCTTCTTATTCAAATTAGACGAAAATGGTCAACCAACCACCAAGCTCAACGATAAAGGCTCATACTTCGACTTTGCCCCATTGGACTTAGGTGAAAACTGCCGGCGTGATATCGTGTTGGAACTGGAAAAGATGGGCTTTGAAGTGGAAGCTTCTCACCATGAAGTTGCGCCTGGCCAACATGAAATCGACTTTAAGTACACCGACGCCTTGCAAGCTGCTGACAACATTCAAACTTTCAAGCTGGTGGTTAAGTCCATCGCGCGTCAATACAACTTGTATGCGACCTTCATGCCAAAGCCATTACAAGGCATCAACGGCTCAGGCATGCACATCAACATGTCCTTGTTCAAAGATGACAAAACCAACGTCTTCTTTGATGAAAATGGTGAAGATCAATTATCCACCACTTCCAAGCACTTCTTGGCGGGCTTGTTGGAACACGCACGTGGCTTGACCGCCATCAACAACCCAACGGTCAACTCCTACAAGCGTTTGGTCCCAGGCTTTGAAGCCCCAGTTTACATCGCTTGGTCTGGTACCAACCGTTCGCCATTGATCCGCGTCCCACAATCTCGCGGTTTAGGTACCCGTTTGGAATTGCGTTCTGTTGATCCAACAGCTAACCCATACTTAGCCATTGCCGCTATTTTGGAAGCTGGCCTTGATGGGATCGGCAACGGCTTGACTCCAGAAGATGCCATCGATCGCAACATCTACCGGATGCAAGACGACGAACGCAAAGCTAACCATATCCAAGATTTGCCTTCCACTTTGCACAACGCCTTGAAAGCTTTAGCTGCTGATCCAGTGGTTAAAGGTGCGCTTGGCCCGCATTTGTATCAATCCTTTAAAGATTCTAAGGATCTTGAATGGGCTGCATATCGTCAATCCGTTTCTGAATGGGAACGCGATCAATACCTTGAACTTTATTAATGTGTGGGGAAGCCTCGTTGAAAAGCGAGGCTTTTTTACTGCGCTGCAGTCAGGTTATTTTTTATGAAAAACGTTTATAACTGTTAGTCTTGTCAGGGTGGAACGCGGGTGGTAAACTAAACGCGTTAACAAGGTGGAGAAAGCAACTTAGCGCACGCTGCTTGAAACTCTTCGCAACGGGGGGCAGATCCCCGCAAACCCCGTGAGACTGATCCGCAGTGGCCCAGCTTAATTGTTGGTAGTCATTGGATCTCTAGCATCAGAAGTGCCGGCACTGAGGGGTTCCTTAAGGAGCTCATTTGATCACACCGGATCGATTTCCCCATGGTGACATGGGAAGCAAGTGACGCCTGTATCCGAAAGGCAATGCAGAGCTGATTAGGCGTTAAAGTGGGTTAGGGCCAATCCCCCAGGCTTACGCAGACACGGGCTTGGATACATGAGATGACTGCATGAACGTAACTGAATCGGCATCAACGCCGCAGATCCACGAAATAGGCAACTGTTTCGTGGATTTGTTGTGCTTTCAGCTGTAGGCATTAAAAAAACCGCCACTCAAATTTTTTGAGCAGCGGTTTGACTAGTTAACGCAAAGGTAGTTTCAAGAAAGAATTGGCGAAATCTAAATGATAGTTGACCACGGCAGTCGGACGAATGGTTTGCGCCATGTCGGCACCATGAATGATCAAGGCCAATTGGCGGCCTGCCGGTAACACGTAATGTGTGGGTTGCAAGGCGAAGTGAACGTTAAAGGGTTCGCCTGGCGTAACAGTTTGAATTTCATAAGCATTCACAGGATTTTGGACGTTGACGTGGCCGTAGCTGATCAACTTGGCCGCAGTGGCTTTGGCCGGCGCAAATTCGACAATATCTTGGGTTTTGAAATCATAGCCGAGTTGATAGCCGTCACGTGCAACGATGCTGGCAGTTTCACCAAAACGTTGGGCCTCACCTAAGTCGATCAACCGCACACTTAAAATGGCGGTTGGCGCATCGATCCAAAGCTTCAGGCTGATTTCAGGGGTCCCATCCAAGATTAAATCGTGATCAAGTGGCACTTGCGTCAACCACAAGCGACTATCGGCATAAGCACTGGTAGGCTGAATGATTGCTTGTTCAAAACTAGCGCTGGTGTCGTGCTCGGATTTGAAAGTGGCAGTGGCATTGTCAGCAAAACTGGACCGTTCGCTGGTCCAGTCGCTGGCCAAGTTCAAAGTGCGTGTCTGAGAAGGGCCAAAAGCGGCGTATTGATGCCAAGTTTGGGGTTCAACGTTATCTTGCACTTGCACATTAGGAATCGTATCGTTGGCACCGTTATCGACATCAAGCAGCTTGTTGGTCAACCACAGATTCATTTGATCAGTGAAATCAAGTGACTGCACATTGTTCAAATAGACGTGCTGACCTTGATGTAAGAACAGCTTTTTCTGGATTGGTAAATTTTTGAGACCGTTGAACAACCGGATCACATTGGCGGGTTTGACATTGGTATCATTTAAACCATGCACAGAAACAATGTCACAGCGAATATCGTTGAGGTGATTGCGATAGTTGCGCGCATCCCACCAGGCGTTGTAATCGCCAGTGGTGCGGTCTTGGGCCGAACTGATGGCGTGCAAAGACGCTTCCCATTTCGCTTGAATGCCTAACATATCACCAGCTTGTTTCAAACGAGAAAAAGTATCCACAGCTAAGACATCCGCATCTTCACCTTGGAAACCGCCTGGGGCGACGACCAAACCGTTTTCGCGGTAGTAATCGTACCAACTGGAAATAGCGGCTTCAGAAATGACGGTTTTTAGTCCTTCAACACCGCTGGTGGCAGCGGCAATGGCCAGCGTCCCGAGATAAGATTTCCCAGTCATGGCGATCTTGTGGTTGCACCACCAGGCTTTGATGGTCGTCGTGCGGGTACGATCGGTGAACGCGCGGCGTGAGCCATTGAGCCATTCGATCACTGCGACAGCACTAGCAGTTTCACTAGGGCCGCCGACACTGCGCAAGCCGTCAGAGCCTTGGGTGCCGACGCCTGCGGAATAAACCGTCGCAAAGCCGCGGCTTAAGAAATAATCATTTAAGCTATAGATTCCGTTTTCACTGGCGTAGCTGGTGGCAGTTTGAGTTTCACCACTTGCTTGTGCGCGAGGCAGATCCAAAGGCTCAGGTTCATGATAAGTGACGTCTGCTTTAGTGTGACTTTGCGTTTTGACGACGAGGTTTGGTTCAGGAATATGCGTTGCGGCTTCAACTTGCTCATCGTTGGTGCCATGGAAGTAAGGGTTGGCAGTGAACAAGGCCGGCATTTTGGTGCCGAGATCAGTGGCTTTCGGCCGAAAAATGGTGGTTTCGAGTAAGTCGCGTTGGCCATCTTCATCAGTATCTAGATCGGATTCCACCCAAACGACTTCGCGGATCAACTGGCGCGGATCAAACACGGCTTGACTTTTACCGTTGAAAAATAAATATTGCGGGGTTTGTTTGTCAGCTTGAAAATCTTCGAAGAACCCGCGGTTGGCGAGATCATCGAGGTAAGTGACCAGTTTTGGCGTGCGTGTATTTAATAGAAGATATAACGCCTCAAGAAAAGTCGTTGTGGTGGCAAGATCCGCGTCAACCGTTGGTAATTGGGCGTTTTGCATTTGGGCGATTGACTTTGCCAAGTTTTTGAACTCAGGATGAAAGCCCAGCAACTGCAAGGCGACGGCATAAAATTGGGTACGCGTCATGCTGGTGGGTTCAGTGTCTAACCAAGTGGCCAAGGTTTGGTGATCGTCGACAGCGACAGCTTTCAGTGCTTGAGCTTGTTGGGTAGCATTCAACGCTTCTGGAAACAACAGGCGATAATTTTTGGCGAGGCTTTGGGCAAAAGGTAAGTCAGGATCCGCGTCAAAGCCGATCAGATCGAGTTCTTTAAGTTGCGTGGCCGTATTCGGGGTCAGGCGGCCGAATTGATTGAGTTTCATTGCATGTTCCTCATTTCGTTCACATGATACTGTTAGTGTAGCGAACGCCTAGGCGTGGTGCAAGCGATTTGAATTGACAGCGGTGATTTGAATATTTATACTAATATGATGAAAACGTGCTAGTAGCTCAGTTGGATAGAGCAATGGTCTTCTAAACCATTTGTCGCGGGTTCGAATCCCGCCTGGCACATTTTTACCGGTTTCATGAAAATTGTTGTTGGCATTTTCATGAATAGCTGGTAAGATAGATTTCGGCGATAAGCCAAGACCTTTTCGGGAAATAGCTCAGCTTGGTAGAGCACCTGGTTTGGGACCAGGGGGTCGCAGGTTCGAATCCTGTTTTCCCGACTAATGAACGAGATCAGCCTGAGACTTCAGGCTGATTTTTTTGTCGCCAAAATTTGTTAAACTGATTCTTGTCGTTAATTAAACGAATAATACTTGACGGTCTTACTTTTATAAAGTATTATAAGTACATCGCTACCGAAAGACCATTCACGTATTAACCGAATGGAGGTAATATTTATGACTTATCGAATTCAACTCGATATGACCACACAACAATTCATCGCTATCGACACCCAAAACCAACATCACACTGGTACTGGGCGCACGATCGAACAAGCTGTGGCCAAACTTAAAGCTTAAGCTTCAGGCCGGACTTGTCCGGTCTTTTTTTATGCGGTAAAATAAAGGTCCTTGGCAGGGGCAGGCGCGAGAATCTTTCGCGCCGGTTTTTGTAAACCAGTACTTGGAGGCGCAATCATGAAATCACAAAAGGCGTTACGCAAACTCTTAAAAGCCAAACAACCGCAATATGAAACTTGGCAATTGACCTTCACGGATGGCACCACGGTTCAACACCGCTTCAAGCTTGCGGATCATGATGAGATCTTCAAGCAATTGCGGGATAAGCAAGGCAGTGTTGATACCAGTGATGGCCATCATTATGATTTTTCTGACTTGATCCGCTTTGAATGGCATTAAAAATAGGAGGCCCAGATGAATGCCATCTGAGCCTCCTATTTTAGAATGATTTAACGTGAATGGGCGGAGCGTCCGCTGCGCAACCAATAGCGCAAGCCGAACAACCCAGCGATAATGAGAATCATCCATAATATGTATAAAATCATAAACGTGCTATGCCAAGTGAACATGGCGCCTGCAATCAACGCGAGGATCAAGGCCGTAAACAAACCGGTGATGAGATTAAGTGGCGTTGGGATGCGGGCGATGATCGTCACTAACAACCCAGCGGTGATCACGAAGATCAAGATGTCGATCAATGCGATAAGCATGGTGCGCCCCCTTTTTTTCTTATAGTATACCGATGATTACGAAACTCGACAAGCACGTGTCAAGAGAATTTTCTTTGCAGGGTTGAATCACCGGTCATTATTTGATACAATCTTTCTGTTGTATTTGTCACCCCTCATCTGCAACCGCACAACGTTAGGTTTCAAAGCACAGCACCTAACTTGGCGAGTCATCAGGGGATTAAGCCTACGGGCAAAACAGGAGGTGCACAAGATGTACGCAATTATCAAAACTGGCGGTAAGCAATACAAAGCGCAGGTGGGCGAAGCTCTCTACGTTGAAAAGCTGGACGCAGAACAAGGTGCAACAGTTACCTTTGACCAAGTGATCTTGGTTGCAGGCGAAGGCGACGCCAAGATCGGCACACCAACGATCGACGGCGCAACTGTTACTGGTAAAGTTGAGAAGCAAGGCCGTGAAAAGAAGGTCGTTACCTTCAAATACAAGCCTAAGAAGCATTCCCATCAAAAGAAGGGTCATCGTCAACCTTATACCAAAGTTGTCATTGACGCGATCAACGCTTAATTAAAAAAGGCAAAATACATGATCAAAGCACGCTTTACCCGTGATAGCCATGGGAACTTGGTCAAATTCAAGTTGACTGGGCACGCCGATGCAGGTGAGTATGGACAAGATATTGTTTGTGCTGCTGTATCAGCGGTGTCGATCGGCGCCGTCAATGGGGTCGAAGCCTTAGCGGGTTTCACGCCTTCTGTCGATGCTGATGAAGTCAACGGCGGTCACTTACAATTGGTGATCGACCAAGAATTGACCGGCGAACAAATGCATATCACGCAGATCCTGCTGGAAAACCTTGAGTTATCCATGCAGAGCATCGCTGAATCGTATGGCGATTATGTTCAGATCGAAACTTCTAATCAATCCTAATTCTACATTCGGAGGTGTATCCACATGTTAAAGATGAACTTGCAATTCTTCTCTCACCATAAAGGGGGCGGCTCGACTTCCAACGGCCGTAACTCCGCTGGTCGTCGTCTGGGCGCTAAGCGTGCTGACGGCCAAACCGTTTTGGCAGGGAACATCTTGTACCGTCAACGCGGCACGAAGATCCATCCGGGTCTGAACGTCGGTATCGGCGGCGATGATACCCTTTTTGCTAAAGCTGATGGCGTCGTTAAATTCGAACGTCTTGGCCGCGACAAAAAGCAAGTATCCGTTTATCCAGCAGCACAAGCTGAATAATCACGGAACGCTCCGGCGACGGGGCGTTTTTTTGGTTTCTAGTTTACGGAGGCGGCATATGAGTCGATTATCGCGATTGCGCGACTTACTCGTAGCAAAACATTTGGATGGCTTGTTGGTGTCTGATCCAGTCAACGTCAGTTATTTGACTGGCTTTACTGGCGATGAATCAGCGCTTTTGGTAACGGCAGACGACAGCTTGTTTATCACCGATTCGCGCTTCACCACCCAATTTCACCAACAAGTCCACAACAGTCACTTGGTGTTGCATCAAGACCACTTGTTGAGCGCGGCTTCAGAACATGCAACCGGGACAGTTGGGTTTGAAGCTGAGTATATGACTTACGCTGATTTCATGAAGTTGCAAGGGCCAGCGAAATGGCAGCCAACCACAGATTTGGTTTCTGGGTTGCGTGAAGTCAAAGATGATGCGGAACTTGCGAACATCAAACAAGCCATCACGATTGCCGAAGCGGGCTACAAGCATGTGCTTGACACTATCCGCCCTGGCATGACGGAGATCCAAGTCGCCAATGACTTAGATCAGTTTATGAAAAGCTTAGGCGCTTCAGGGACTAGCTTTGAAACCATTGTCGCCAGCGGCTTGCGCTCTGCGATGCCGCATGGGATGGCCAGCGATAAGGTCATTGAAGCTGGCGATATGGTGACGTTGGACTGGGGTGCGGTGTATCATGGGTATGTGTCTGATATTACCCGCACGTTTGTCATGGGCCATGCCACCCCTGAACTAGAAAAAATCTACCACGTGGTTTATGAAGCAAACTTGGCCACCACCAAACAAATGCGCGCTGGTGTCTTAGGCAAAACGATCAATGAATTTGCTCATCATTTTATTGATGATGAAGGCTACGGCGAATATTTTGGCCATGGTACCGGACATGGTATCGGCATGTCGATTCATGAAGGCCCAGGCGCTTGGGGCCCTTATCGTGAAGTCCCACAAGCTGTTGGTAATGTTGAAACAGTCGAGCCTGGTATTTATGTACCATGTGTTGGAGGTGTGCGTATCGAAGACGATATTTTGATCACAGCTGATGATCCGATCGTGCTCACGTCACAAGCCCCGCCGACCCTAGTGGTCGTGCCGGTTTGACTTGCGTGCGTGACACCTGCTTGCTATAGTTAATCTAGTACGAGACAATAATGGAGGAAACACATGATTTCTGTTAACGATTTTAAAAATGGCTTGACCATCGAAGTCGATGGGGCCTTATGGCGGGTTGTGGAATTTCAACACGTTAAGCCTGGTAAAGGTTCTGCGTTTGTTCGTTCCACGTTGAAAAGCCTTGAAACTGGCGCGGTTCAGGAAATGACTTTCCGCTCCACTGCCAAAGTTGAAAAGGCCCAAATCGACACCAAGACCATGCAATATTTATATGCTGACGGCGACTCGTACGTCTTCATGGATATGGAAACCTACGAACAATTGAGTTTGCCAGGTGACGAGATCCAAGAACAACTGAAGTATATGAAAGAAAACATGGAAGTGAAGATCATCATGCACGGTGCCCAAACGCTTGGCGTTGAAGTGCCTAACACGGTGGACCTCGAGGTTAAAGCCACTGAACCTGGTATTCGTGGGAATACTTCTTCAGGTGGTTCCAAGCCTGCTACCATGGAAACTGGCTTAGTGGTTCAAGTGCCATTTTTCGTTAACGAAGGTGATATGTTGACCATTAACACGCAAGACGGTACGTACATTTCACGTGCTTAATCATTTTTAAAACGCTCAAGGAGGCTGCCTTATGGCTGAAGATACAAATATCATCCTGGCAAATCGCACGGATGCAGACGGGTCCATCGAAATTGTGCCAGAAGTACTAGAAGTGATTTTAGGGATCGCCGCACAACAAGTGGATGGGGTCTACCAAATGCGTGGCAGCCTCGCCAGCACCATCAATGCGTGGTTTGGTCGCGCTAATCATGGCAAAGGCGTCGAACTCACAGTTGATAACGACACGTTGATCGCAGACGTTTACGTTTACTTGGATTATGGCGTGGCTGTCCCTAAAGTGGCCATGGTGATGCAAGAATCTTTGCGCGAACAACTGCTTTACATGACTGATTTGACCTTGGCTGAAGTCAATGTCCACGTGGTCGGCGTGGTGCCTGAAAAAGCACCTAAGATCGATCCAGAAGATCTGTTCAAAGACACTGATGAAAACGAGGAAGACGATTAACATGTTAGGCAGACACGACGCGCGCGAAGCTGCATTCAAAGCTTTGTTCGCCTTAAACGCAAATCCAGACGCTGATCGGGAAACGGTCAACGTCGATGCATTACCAGCTGGAGAGGAAACGCCTAGCTACATGACTGAGTTAGTTGATGGCGTTTTGGCCCATCAAGCAGAACTCGATGCTGCCATCACCACGCGCTTAAAAGCCGGTTGGCGGATCGACCGCTTGACCAAACCAGATTTGATCACGCTACGCTTGGGCTTGTATGAGATCCAATACGAACCGATTCCTGACAAAGTGGCGATCGATGAAGCCATTGAGTTAGCGAAGAAATACAGTGATGACAAAGCCGCGAAGTTTGTCAACGGCATTTTGGCTCACTTTGTTAAACCAGATCAGAAATGATCGTTGGCCGGGATGCGACAGCATTCCCGGCTTTTCGTATTTTTAGGCGGATAATATTTTTTCAATGCACGAGTATTGACTGACTTGTAATGCCGATGGCCAAGCATCACTACGGTGAACTGGACCAGTTGCCGTGCGGCCGGCTGCAGCGCTCGAACCAAAACCGTTCGAGGCGCTTACGCCTAAAAAATGAACCGAAGAAAGGCACTTCGTTTCATTTTTTGCCGGTGAAATCTGCACATGCCGCCAAAAAAAGCGGCGTCATGTTTGATTTCACTGCCACAGGCAATGGTCCAGTTCACCTCCGCGATGTTTTGCCATCTGCGGAAGTGACTGATCAAGAATCGATGACTTGAACGTGATCGTCATTCACAATTAGTGATTGTCGTGCAATTGGCACAATTTGATTCAGGTGTAGCTTGTAAGCGGGATCGAAGGACGCATTCAGCGGCTCAGGAGGTGGGTCGCTGACAGTTCACGCATAAGCGTTGGACTGAATATGCAATCACAATGTATAATATTAATGGTATGGGTAAACCCTAGGAGGGCACAATCGTGACGACAGTACTTGACGGCAAACAAACTGCCAACGACTTAATGATCGCATTAAAGCAAACAGTTGATGAATTAAAAACCAAAGGCGTTACGCCAGGCTTAGCGGTGATCTTAGTGGGTGAAGATCCAGCCAGCGCGATTTACGTGCGCAACAAGCATCGCCGAGCTGATGGCTTGGGCATTCGTTCCCTGCAGATCAGCATGCCAAAAACCACGACAGAAACTGAGTTGTTAAACAAAATTGAGGAACTCAATGAAGATCCAACCATCGATGGCATTTTGGTGCAATTACCATTACCTGCAGACATCGATGAACAAAAGGTGATCGAAGCTATCGATCCGAATAAAGACGTCGACGGCTTCCACCCGATGAATGTTGGGAAGCTTTGGACCAATATGCCGCAAGTTGTCGCCTCGACACCTTACGGGATCATGACGCTATTAGATCATTACCATATCGATGTCACTGGGATGAATGCCGTGATCGTCGGGCGTTCCAACATTGTGGGTCGGCCGATGGCGGCGTTGTTGTTGAATCATTCCGCAACGGTCACCATTGCACATTCTAAAACCAAAGACTTGGCTAAAGTTTGTGCACAAGCCGATTTGTTGGTGGTCGCTACCGGACGCGCCGAAATGATCACGGCAGACATGGTGAAACCTGGCGCCATTGTGATCGATGTTGGCATGGATCGCAATGCGGAAGGTAAGTTAGTTGGGGATGTAAATTATGCCCAAGTGGCCCCGATCGCCAGTGCAATCACCCCAGTGCCAGGTGGTGTTGGCCCGATGACCATCGCGAGTTTAATGTTACAAACAGTCGAATTAGCAAAGAGGCGAGTGCATGCCGACGCATGAATATCTCAGTGTCACCACGCTATCAGCGTATTTACAACGCAAATTTGATCAAGATCCGTACTTGGGCCGGGTTTATTTAACTGGCGAATTATCGAATTTTCGTTTGCGGCCTGGGCATCAGTATTTTTCCTTAAAAGATGATCATGCCAAAATTTCGGCAGTGATGTTTAAGTCTGCTTTCAGTAAACTCAAATTCACCCCAGAATCTGGGATGAAAGTGTTAGTAGTTGGGCGTGTGACGATGTATGCAGCCAGTGGCCAATATCAAATCGTCATCGAACACATGGAACCAGATGGCGTCGGGGCTTTTTATCAAGCCTATGAGCAACTTAAAGCCAAGCTTGAAAAAGCGGGGGCCTTTGCCCAAAATCAGCGCCCTTTGCGGCAATTTCCGACTAAGGTGGCTGTGATCACGAGTCCCAGTGGTGCGGTGATCCAAGATATTCGCACCACCGTTGCCCGACGCTACCCTGGATTGCAATTAACTCTTTACCCTGCTGTGGTGCAAGGGGATGGCTCGGCTAAAGACTTGGTGCGGCAATTGCATCGCGTCGCTGAAAATGGCGATTATGATGCGGTGATCATCGGCCGTGGTGGGGGTTCGATCGAAGACTTGTGGCCGTTTAATGATGAAACGGTGGCGCAGGCCGTGCTTGAAATGCCGATGCCGGTCGTGTCGTCAGTTGGGCATGAAACCGACACGACTATTGTGGATTTTGTGGCTGATCATCGCGCCGCAACGCCAACTGCTGCCGCTGAGTTGGTGACGCCAGTGACTTTGGTGGATGCGCTCAATGGCATTGCGCAATACCGCAGTCGCATTACTGCCGCCATGCAAAATCGCTTAACGGCATTGCAAGAGCGCCTGGCCCGCAGTCAAAAAAGTGTGGTTTTGACCCAACCGAATCGTTTATATGATCAATATGTGCAACAAGTGGATCAACTGCGCACCCGCTTAAATCAAGTGATGCAAAGTCAATTAGACGTTTTGGCCCATCGGGTGTCCTTGTGTCGCACAGCCTTGGCGCCGCGAAACTTACAATTGCGCTTAAATACGCAAGCCCAAGTGGTGCAACAACTGCGCCAGCGCTTAAATCAAGCAACGGCAGTGGAATTAACGAATAAACGTCAAGCGATGCAATCAGCGGTGGCTGGCTTGGATCATTTGAGTCCGTTGAAGATCTTAGGCCGAGGATACACCTATGTCACCGATGAAAATGGTAAAATGTTAAAAGCAACGGCTGATTATCAAGTCGACTCGGCAGTGACCATTCACACCCAAGATGGTGAAGTTACCGCGCGGGTGTTAAATGCAAAGGAGAACAACGCAAATGGCTGAACCAACATTTGAAGACAACTTAGCGCAACTGGAAAAAATCGTCGCGCAATTGGAACAAGGGGATGTGCCTTTGGAACAAGCCTTGGCCCAATTTAAAACCGGTGTCCAATTGTCCCAAAAACTCGAAACCACCCTGAAAGACGCGGAACAAGCGGTCACCAAAGAAGTCACTGATGACGGTGCTGTCAAAGCGTTTGATCCAGATCATGCTTAAGCCAGAGACTGAGGCGTACAAACCCTTAGTGATGGCGACCCTTGACGCCCATTTAAATACCATCACCACCAAATCGTTGCAAGACGCCATGCGGTATTCATTGTTCGCTGGTGGTAAACGGCTACGCCCATTATTGTTGCTCGCGACAGTGGCCAGCTTTGATAGTTCAGTCGCAGACGCGATGCTAGCAGCGGCTGGGTTAGAGTGTTTGCACACTTATTCGTTGATCCATGATGATCTGCCCGCCATGGACAATGATGATTTGCGCCGCGGCAATCCGACGAGTCATAAAAAATTTGGTGAAGCGCTAGCGATTTTAGCTGGAGATGGCTTGCAATCATCGGCATTTGAATTGCTGAGCCAAACCAAAACCAGTCCCGCCCAGTTGGCCAAGTGTTTGCAACTATTTGCGCAAGCTGTTGGCGCCAATGGCATGGTCGGCGGGCAAGTGTTGGATATTGAAGGCGAACATCACCATTTAAGCTTAGCTGAGCTCAAGCACTTGCACGCTTTAAAAACTGGGGCCTTGCTCGCGACTGCGGTGGATATGGGGGCGGTGTTAGCCCAAGTGTCGTCAGCGGATGCGCAAGCCTTGCATCAGTTTGCCGCCAGTTTTGGGTTAGCTTTTCAGATCCAAGATGATATCAATGACCGTACCAAATCCACCCAAGCCCTTGGCAAAACGGCAAACAAAGATATCGCTGAAGCTAAGAACACTTATCCAGCCCTTTTAGGATTGGATGGGGCGCGCGCGGCCTTAGCTGAACAAGTCCAACAAGCACAGGATGCGTTGGCGCAACTGTCCAAACCGGTACCAGAACTAGCTGCATTTTTAACGTATTTTGACGCATAAGAAGAGGAATTCATGAGTAAAGAACGCATCGATGTCTTATTAGTAGAACAAGGGTTGTTTTTGTCCCGCGAACAAGCTAAGCGTGCCGTGATGGCTGGCGAAGTTTATGATCAAAACAATGAACGCTTGGATAAGCCAGGGGTCAAAATCGCCGCTGACAGCATTTTGCACGTCAAAGGCAAAACCATGCCTTATGTGTCGCGTGGCGGCTTGAAGTTGTCCAAAGCGTTGGACGTGTTTGGCATCGACTTAACGGGCTTGACGGTGTTAGACATCGGTGCGTCCACTGGTGGCTTTACGGATGTTGCCTTGCAAGCCGGGGCAAAAATGTCTTACGCCTTAGATGTGGGCTACAACCAATTGGCTTGGAAATTGCGCGAAGATCCGCGAGTGAATGTGATGGAGCGGGTGAACTTCCGGTATTCCAAGCCAGAAGACTTCACTGATGGCCCAGTTGAGTTTGCCATGACCGATGTGTCCTTTATTTCCTTGAAGCTGATCTTGCCACCATTGAAGTCGATTTTACAACCTGGTGGTCATGCCGTGGCGTTGATCAAGCCGCAGTTTGAAGCCGGTCCAGCCAATGTCGGCAAAAAAGGCATTGTGCGCGATCCGGAAGTGCATCGCATGGTGTTGAACATGATCGTGGACTTTGCTTTAGGCGCTGGATTTAATGTGCTGGGGTTGGATTTCTCACCGATCAAAGGTGGGGAAGGCAATATTGAATTTTTGATCCATTTACAAAATGGGGATGTCACCGGCGTTAAAGCCGATTCTGTCAGTGTCGATGACACTTTGGCGTCAGCTTATGCGGAATTAAAGCCGAAGTTTCATTAATCATGGCTTTGCGTTAAGCTAGTGATAACGATTTCAGTAAAGGTGGCCTTTAGATGCAAAAAAATGAACGACAAGCATACCTCAAACAATTGATCAAAGATCAAGTCATCGAGCGGCAAAGTGATTTTGTGACGGCACTTGAAGCTGATGGCGTGCCAGTGACGCAAGCCACGATCTCGCGCGACATCAAAGACATGCAATTGGTAAAAGTGCCGACGACTGGCGGGCGCTATCGCTATTCACTGCCTTTGGAAAAGCAATTGTCGCCGTTAGATAAACTGCGCCGCACGTTAGCCGCAGCGTATCGCCATGGGGATCGCATGGATCAATTCGTCCATTTGGTGATGAATCCCGGTACCGCGCCAGCCGTTGGCAATTTGATCGATCAATTACATGATCAGCGCATTTTTGCCACGATCGCAGGCGATGCTGCGATTTTGATCGTATGTCGCGGGACTGCTCAAGCCAAAGAAGTGCTTGAAATGATCGACGCGATGGTTGGGTGACGCGATGTTACAAGAATTAGTGATCCATGATTTTGCGATTATCGACCATTTGGAATTGAGTTTTGAAACTGGCATGACCGCGTTGACTGGGGAAACCGGTGCCGGCAAGTCGATCATTATCGATGCCGTCAGTTTGTTAGCTGGCAGTCGCGGGCGCACGGATTTTGTGCGCACTGGGGCGGCCAAAGCGGAACTGCAAGGCTTGTTTGATGCAACTAGCAATCCCAAAACCGTCGCCGTGCTCAAGCAATTTGATTTGGATACTGATGATGCCAGTGTGTTGTTGCAACGCGACATTTATGCCTCAGGGCGCAATATTTGTCGGGTGAATGGTCATTTGGTCAATACCTCGACATTGCGGGCAGTTGGTGAAACCTTAGTCGATATCCACGGGCAAAACGAACACCAACAGCTGGTGCATCCAGAGTCGCATCTTGGCTTGCTCGATCAATTCGGCGATGACCATTTGCAAGAATTATTATCTGAATATCAAACCCTTTATGCCCAGTATCAACACACCGCATCGGCTTTGCGCAAAAAACAAGCCAACGAGCAAGAATGGGCGCAGCGTTTGGATATGTTGCAATTTCAAGTTCAAGAAATTCAAAGTGCCAATTTGCATGCTGACGAAGAAACGACTTTGACCGCTGAACGTGATCGTCTGGCTAATTTCCAGCGGATTTCCACCGCGTTGAATGCTTCGGCCGCGGTGTTGTCAGATGAAGATGACGTCAATCCTTTAGACCAAATCGCTGAAGCCATGCGCAATATGCAAGAAATCGCGGATTTAGATCCGGCGTTTGCTAGTATCGCCAGCGAGTTGGAATCCGCGTATTACACCTTGCAAGATGTGCAAAGCGACCTGGCGCGGCAAGTCGATGATCAAACGTTTGATGAAGGGCGCTTAGATGACATTGAAAAGCGCTTGGAATTATTCTTACAGTTGGAACGCAAATATGGCGATTCCCTGCCAAAAGTGATCGCCTATGGGCAAAAAGCCGCTGAAGAATTAGCCAACATGGAAGCTTTTGATGCGGATGCCTCGGATCTCGAAGCCCAAGTCGAAAAACAACATGAGCAGTTGTTAGCGGTTGGCGCCAAGCTCACCAAAGCGCGGAAAACCACAGCCAAAGCCTTAGTGGATGCCATCCATCAACAACTGGCGGCGCTGTACATGGCCAAAACCATTTTTTCCGTTCAGTTTACGCCAGTAGCGCACAACGCAGAGCGCCCAGATGGGTTAGACGTGGTGGAATTTTATATTCAAACTAACCCTGGTGAAGCGGCGAAGCCTTTGGCCAAAATTGCCAGTGGTGGGGAATTATCCCGGATCATGTTGGCGTTGAAGACGATTTTTGCCAAATCTGATGGCGTCACCAGCATTATCTTTGATGAAGTGGACACTGGGGTTTCTGGGCGCGTGGCGCAGGCCATTGCCAATAAGATCTCAACCATCGCCACCCAGTCGCAGGTCTTGTGCATCACACATTTGCCTCAAGTGGCTGCCATGAGTGATCATGAGTACTTGATTCAAAAAGCGGTGGCGGATGGTCGGACTAAAACCACCGTCACGCCATTGACCCAAACCCAACGCGTCGATGAAATCGCGCGGATGTTAGCTGGGGATACCGTGACGGAATTAGCGCTGGAACATGCCAGTGAGTTATTGAAAATGGCAGCGACGACGCGCGAACAATTACGGCAATAACCTTGAGAGGTCAGCAAATCCGCTGATCTTTTTTGTTTGGTGCACGCAAACAGTCTAACCTTAGTGGTGAATCATGATTCGACGGAATCGTGGTTCACCACTTTTTGTTTCTCTGATAAAGTGGTGTCGAAGTTGACATGTCGTAGGGCTTTTTATGACGCTTTGACGTCGGAACGCAAACTGGCAACTTCGCAGATTCACCAAGGAACTCGTTCGAAGACTGTTGGCGCTTGACGCCGTGTATTGAAAATTGAGCTGAGTGAATTGATGGAGCAACTTCAATTTAGGTGGTGTTCAGAATGGAATGTATTTTTGGAATTGATGTCAGCAAAGCAACCGCCAACGTAGCGGTGTTAGTGGACGAAACGTTTATCAAGGAGTTCAAGATCACAAGTGATGTGCCAGGATATCAAACACTTGAAGATGAGCTGAACAGCTTCACAGAGCCTCAAATTATCTTTGAATCAACGGGGATCTATTCAAGAAGCCTGCGCGCTTATTTACAGCGGAGTAACTGGCAGTACACGGAGATTAATCCACTTCGATCAAAGATCGATATGGCGAGCTTTCGACATGATAAAACTGATGCACTTGATGCGCGTGGGTTAGCGTTAGCGATGAAGAAGCATCACTACAAACCGACATATCAACAAGCGCCGGTTTATAGCGAACTTCACGACCTGGAAAGGACATATCAAGATTATAACGATGACGTTGTCCGCGCTAAGAATCGGCTCCACAAAGCACTCCAACTCACCTTTCCAGAGCTGGAGCATGTCCTCAGCAAGCAAGATGGTGGTCTGTATTGGCACCTTGTGCAGCGTTTTGCCCATCCAGACTTCGTCTTGGAATACGGTGTCAGTGAGTTAGCAGATCAAATTCTTGATGCGACGCCTAAGAATATGGGTGTTCAGCGCGCTTTAAAAATCGCTGATAAACTCCTAAATTTAGCAGAGCGATGTGCGGCATCAGTATCATCAAATGCGCATGCCGTCAGGGCTGTCGTGTATTTAGCACAAGAAGCTGAGCGTCTCGATGGCCTAAAGAACGAAATCATTGATGAAATGACACAGCTATCACAAGGCCTAGATGAAGTGAAGTATCTTCTTTCGTTTCCCGGGATTGGGATTAAGACTGTGATGTGCTTGATTGGTGAGCTAGGCGATATCCGTCGATTCCATAGTGCTAATGCGATCAACCGATATATCGGCATCGACTTGATTCGGTATGAATCAGGTGATCACGTGATGAAAAGTGGCATCAGTAAGCGCGGTAATGCCTACGCACGGAAGATCCTGTACCGCACAATCATGAACATTGTCAGCACCGCAAGGTACAATCCATCCAATATTAGCAACTATTACCAAAATAAAAAGCGATCATCTTCGACCAAACGGACGAAGATGATCACCATTGGGGCAATGAGCCGCCTTATCAGGACCCTTTACCACCTAGTCATAAACAATGATTACTTCGACCCGAAAAAGTCCTTGGCCGGATAGTAAAGTCGAAGATCATTTAAGTCTATTATAGCATCTCAAAATTCAGGATTTGGGGTGGGCGTGTTTAATGTACGCAAAAACTGGTAAATAACATACCAAGCAGAGTCTCTACAAAGATGATGACGAAAAAACTAGCTAAACAAAAAGAGAAAGCCTAATATAGCAACTTTCTCTTGACTAGTGGTAGAAAAAAGCCGCCTTGAACTCGAAGGGTTCAAGACGGCTGAGTGCTTCGTTAAACGCGTTTGATGAAGCTGATTTCAGCTTCAGATACCACGCGCACCAAGTTGCTTTGATAAGCTTGCAAGATGAAGCGATGTTCATCTAACTGCCGCGTGAAGTGACCAACCAATGCCGGGGAGTCATCTTTGAAAAATACGGCCACGCGATAATGCCGCGCTAAGCTTTGCGCCGTGTTATGCTGGAGTTGAGCAGCAGGCATGGTCAACTTTGGCGCTTCTAAGGCAAAAAATTGCCGATATGACGCCATGAGATTGTGACGTACTGTTTGAAAAGTTTGGGCTTTGTTTTCCATGATGACTCCTCCGAACGTTTGTTCTTGATGATTTCATTATACGAACACTCGTTCTAAAAAGCAAGGCTTCTGCAAAAAAATATTTTGGAGATGAGCAAATGAGTTTAGCGATCGTCTTTGGCGGAGGTGGCGTGCGCGGCGCATTTCAAGCCGGTGTCTGGGCGGAAATCGGTTCATATTTGCAGCCAGATTTTGTCATCGGCAGCTCGATCGGGGCCATCAACGCTTGGGCGACGATCCGATTAACGCCGACAGCATTAGCCGATTGGTGGGAACACCGCGTGCCAAATCACTTATGGCCGCGCCAAACCCAGCCCCTACGCCAACTGATTTCAGCCATTTCAGCGCAACCAGCTGCCAAGCCTTGGCCCGCTTTGGCGGTGGCAACGCGGTTGCGGGCACGCCGTTCACATGTGGTCACGTTGACGGAAACCAACGCAGCAGCTTGGCTTTTGGCAAGTGCCGCCATGCCAGGTTGGTTTTCACCGCAAAGAATCGATCATCACTTATTTGTTGATGGTGGCGTGGCCAATGACTTACCAGTGGCCATTGCCCGCGATCTTGGCGCGACGAAAATTTTAGCAGTTTCGGCATTAGGATTAGGGCCGACGCCAGCGATTGGTGATGTGCCCGTCTTGTATCCACCTAAACATACTGGGGCGATGTTTGATTTTTCGTTGAAACATCGGCAAATTTTATTGCAAGCAGGCCATCAAGCAGGACAGGCTTGGTTGCAAAGTCGTGATGCGCAATCGTTTCTTGCGTCAAGCTATTAACCTTTACAAATACCTTTACAAATAATGGTAAAAAGTGCAAAATGGAAAATAACACTATAGGATGAAAGAGGTTAAAGCATGCAAGAACGGGGAATGCTGATCGTGTTGTCTGGCCCAAGCGGGGTCGGCAAAGGGACAGTTCGCCAAGCGATGCTGGCAGGGGATTATCGCGACTTCCAATATTCGATCTCGATGACCACGCGCAATATGCGCCCAGGCGAAGTTGACGGCGTTGATTACTATTTCCGCACCAAGGAACAATTTGAACACGAAATCGCCACTGGTGGGATGCTTGAGTATGCGCAGTATGTCGGCAACTATTACGGGACACCGTTAAAGTATGTGAACCAAACCTTAGATTCTGGCCGCGATGTGCTGTTGGAAATCGAAGTTAAAGGCGCCATGCAAGTGCGCGAAAAATGTCCAGATGGCGTGTTCATTTTCTTAACGCCACCAGATCTTTCTGAATTGAAACACCGCTTGACCGGTCGTGGCACAGATTCAGCTGAAGTGATCGAAAAACGGATCACGCAAGCCGCTGATGAAATTGCCATGATGGCCAACTATGATTATGCGGTCGTTAATGATAAAGTAGACTTAGCGGTGAAACGCATCGAACGCATCATTGAAAGTGAACACTTGCGCGTCCCTCGCGTGATCGATCGCTACAAATCGATGCTTGATGCCGATCCCATTTCTCAGTCCAAATAAGGAGTCCAATCATGATTATCTATCCTTCTATTGATAAGTTGTTAGACAAAGTGCCTTCTCGCTACAGCTTGGCTGTGCTTGCGGCTAAGCGCGCCCACGAACTTGAAAGCAATGGCATCAAAACCTTGCCAAGTTACAAGTCTTTGAAAACTGTCGGCCAAGCCCTTGAAGAAGTGGCGGCTGGCGATGTGATCATCGACCCTGCTTCCAAGCTTAAAGAACGTGACGCTGAAAAGCTGGATCACGAATAAATATAATTTTTTCTTGCCGAGGCCTCGCGTCTTGGCTTTTTTATTTTTCAGCCAAAACCATTTGCCGCGTTTGGTATAATACTTGAGAAAGGAAGTGGCGAACATGTTGCATAAGCATATTGGTATTTTTATTACTGGTGGGATCGCAGCTTATAAAGTCCCAAACTTGATTCGCATGTTGATCAAAGCTGGACATGAGGTGCAAGTCGCCATGACGCCAGCAGCCGCTGCGTTCGTCACCCCACAAACTCTCGCGACAGTATCCAAACATCCAGTATTAACGGATCAAAATGAATTCGCTGATCCTTCACATGTGGCGCATGTTGCGTTAGCCCACTGGCTGGACCTCGCGTTGATCGTGCCAGCCACTGCCAATACGATCGCTAAACTTACCAATGGCATGGCAGATAATGTGGTCACCACCACACTATTGGCATTTAATGGCCCAAAGCTGATCGTGCCAGCCATGAATGACCAAATGTGGTTGAATGTTCAAACGCACGCTAATATCGCGCATTTGAAAACCTTAGGGATGCGCGTTTTGCCACCGGCGACTGGCTTTTTAGCGGAAGGCTATCAAGCAGTTGGACGCATGCCAGACGAAGCGGTGATCACGTTATTTGTGCAAACCTACCAAGCCGAGCAAACACTTGCAGGCAAGCGCTTTGTCATCACAGCAGGTGGCACTAAAGAACGAATCGATCCCGTGCGTTATATCGGCAATGATTCCTCAGGTAAAATGGGGACCGCTTTAGCCAATGTGGCCAGTGCCTTGGGGGCTGAAGTTGAGTTGATCACAACAGCCAATTTGCCAACTTTGCCAGAGGTGCATGTGACTGATGTTCAATCGGTTGCAGACATGCAACAAGCTGTGATGGCGCATTTTCAAGCTAGCGATGTGGTGATCATGGCGGCAGCCGTCGCCGATTATCATGTCCTTGCGCCAAGTGATCACAAACTCAAGAAAACCTCGGAACAATCAGGCTTGACGCTCCAACTCGAACAAAATCCAGATATTTTAAAAACCTTAGGCGAAACCAAAACGCATCAGTTAGTTGTTGGCTTTGCGGCAGAAACTGATGACTTGTTGCAGCACGCCCAAACAAAATTGGCGAAAAAACATGCCGATTTATTAATTGCCAATTTTGTCGGCGGTGGTCTCGGCTTTAACCAAGACACCAATGCTGTGTGGTTGATGCAACCAAACACTGAACCGATCCAAGTGCCAGAAGCATCAAAACTTGAAATTGCCGAAACCATTTTAAACACGATTCAACAAATCAGGGGGTGAGTGATTGCAAATTGCAAAAGTGATCGTTGATGTCCCCACGATGCAAACGGACCGGCCGTTTGATTATTTGATCCCTGAAGCCTTAGAGGACACGATTCAACCCGGGATGCGGGTGTGGGTCGGCTTCGGCAAAGGCTCCCGCAAATTAATGGGGATGGTGATCGGGTTAGCCGATCATGCTGAATTTGACGGTGAACTCAAACCGATTTTAGCGATTTTAGATGCGGCGCCAGTGCTTGATCCTGAATTATTAAAGCTGTCCAAGTGGTTGGCAGACACGACTTTTGCCTTTTGGATCACCTGTGTCCAAACGATGTTGCCAGCGCAACTCAAAGCAGCTGCAGATAAATGGGTGCATCCCTTGACCCCAGCTGGACATGCCTTGATTCCATCAGCGCAAGCTTTGGATGATTTACCAGAAGCTGCTTTGGCGCCAGTGCTAAAAGCGGTGCAACATGGGGATCTAGAAGTTAAATATCGCCTGCATGATCGCGCCAAAGTCAAAACTGTCGCGCATATTGTGCCAGATAAAACCGAAGCCGAATATGCTGAAATCAAACAAACGTTGAATGGCAACGCCAAACAACAGGCGCACTTATTGGATTTGTTGACGCAGTGGCACCATCAAAACCTGACCCCGGCGATCCCAGACGTGAAAAATGAGATCCCGCGGGCACAAATTACCGCGGCAGTGAAAAAAGGCTGGCTGCATCTTGTCGAACAAGAAGTGTATCGCGACCCTTATCCGCAAATGCAAGGCCAAGCATTGACTAAGCCGCTGGCCTTGACCGTTGATCAACAACAAGTCGTCGATCAAGTGACGCAGGCAGTCGATGACCATGATCCGCAAACCTTTTTATTGGAAGGGGTGACCGGATCGGGTAAAACTGAAGTCTATTTGCAAATCATCGCCCAAGCCTTGCAACAAGGGCAAACGGCTTTGATGTTAGTGCCTGAAATCGCCTTGACTCCGCAAATGGTCAAGCGCGTGCGCGGCCGCTTTGGTGAACGTGTCGCCGTGTTGCACTCAGGTTTATCCAGTGGGGAAAAATTTGATGAATGGCGCCGCATCGAACGCCACGAAGCTCAAGTCGTCGTTGGTGCTCGGTCGGCGGTGTTTGCGCCCTTGACCAATATCGGCGTGTTTATTATCGATGAAGAACATGAATCCAGTTATAAACAAGCAGATGCCCCGCGTTATCATGCCCGCGATGTGGTATTGCATCGGGCGCAAACCATGCATGCGCCGGTGGTATTAGGTTCCGCGACGCCAAGTCTTGAATCTCGGGCCCGGGCTGAAAAAGGGGTTTACACCAAATTAGTCTTACCAAAACGGATCAACCAACAACCAATGCCACCAGTTCATTTGATCGACATGCGCCAAGCGTATCAAGCAGGTGGCCGAGATGGTTTTTCCAAGCCTTTATTAGACGCGCTTCAACAGCGTCTTGATCGTCATGAACAAAGTGTGTTGTTGTTAAATAAACGCGGGTTCTCCAGTTTTGTGATGTGTCGTGAATGCGGGTATAAAGTGCAATGTCCAAACTGTGATATTTCACTGACCTTGCATATGGATTCACACAGCTTGAAATGCCATTACTGCGGCCACGAAGAACCAATCCCAACAACTTGCCCTAACTGTGGGTCAAAAAAAATTCGCTATTATGGCACTGGCACGGAAAAAGTCGCGGCGAGTTTGAATCAATTGCTCCCTCAAGCCCGCGTGTTGCGCATGGATGTGGATACCACCCGGAAAAAAGGCAGTCACGCACGGTTGTTGAAACAATTCGGCAATCACGAGGCCGATATTTTATTGGGCACGCAAATGATCGCCAAAGGCTTAGACTTTCCAGATGTCACCTTGGTTGGCGTGATCAATGCCGACACGGCACTGGGTTTGCCAGACTTTCGCGCTGGTGAGCGAACGTTTCAGCTGTTGACGCAAGTCTCTGGCCGTGCCGGTCGCGCCGATAAGCCAGGGGAAGTGTTCATTCAAACCTTCAACCCAGAGCACTATGCGATTCAATATGCGACGAAACAAGATTACGAAGGCTTTTTCTATGCGGAAATGGCGATTCGCCATCGCGGAGATTATCCGCCGTATTTCTTTACCATGAAGTTGACCGTCAGCCATCCTGATGAAGCCCAAGCGGCCAAAGCCATTTACAGCTTAGCCGCGCAACTGAACGCCGTTTTATCCGATAGTGCGCGGGTGTTAGGCCCAACGCCTGGAGCCATCGCCCGGTTGAAAAAGCGTTACTACTATCAAATGGTGATCAAATACAAACGCGAACCGCAATTAAATGCCGCCTTAGCCAAAATTTTGGACGAAACTCAAGCCAGCGTTAAAAATGGGTTTCAAGTTGCTATCGATCCTGAACCGCAATCATTCATGTAAAAGCAATCGCGGCATGTCTGCGGAAAAAATTGTATACTTAACTTGGAGGAATTTATGACATCTGTTATTTTCTTAGGGACACCCGAATTTGCGGTGCCGATTTTAGACGCGTTAAATACTGAATATGACGTCAAACTAGTGATTACCCAACCTGATCGCAAAGTCGGACGCAAACAAGTGCTGCATCAAAGTCCAGTCAAACAAGCGGCTGAACGCTTGAACTTACCGGTTTTACAGCCAGAGAAACTTTCTGGTAGTCCAGAATTGGACCAAGCGATCGCGTTGCAGCCAGATTTGTTGATCACGGCGGCTTACGGGCAGTTTTTGCCAACTAAGTTTTTAAA
Organism: Lacticaseibacillus manihotivorans DSM 13343 = JCM 12514; assembly: GCF_001435035.1. GTDB lineage: Bacteria > Bacillota > Bacilli > Lactobacillales > Lactobacillaceae > Lacticaseibacillus > Lacticaseibacillus manihotivorans. The sequence goes on along the minus strand of NZ_AZEU01000018.1, from coordinate 39,830 downwards.
TGCCGCCAAGATCGCGGCGTTGAATGTGCATGGGTCACTGCTGCCAAAGTATCGCGGCGGCGCGCCGATTCAATATTCTGTGATCAATGGGGATGCTGAAACCGGGGTGACCATTATGGAAATGGTCAAAGCCATGGACGCTGGCGACATGTATGCGCAAAGTCGCTTACCATTGACGCGTGATGATGATACTGGCACTGTATTTGAAAAACTTAGCACCATGGGTCGGGATCTGTTGATGGCGACGTTGCCTGACATTATCGCTGGCACCGAGACTAAAACGCCACAAGATCCAGACCGCGTGACGTTTTCACCAACGTTAACCAAAGCCCAAGAGCATTTGGACATCAACTTACCGGCGGATCAACTCGACAATTGGGTGCGTGGCTTGCGGCCTGCAGTTGGTGGCTGGGTGATGCTCAATGGGGTGCGCACCAAGTTATGGGCGATCACGCCGCTGACTGAAACTACCACGCAACCGGCTGGCAGTGTGGTGTTGCGTGAAAAGAAACAATTACATGTTGCAGCGGGCAATGGTACCGTATTTGCTGTTAATCAACTGCAACCAGCAGGCAAAGCGATCCAACCAATCGCTGCCTATTTAAATGGTGCTGGTAAACAGATTACACAAGGAGATCAAATCATTGGTGAAGCCTAATCCCCGCAATCTTGCGGTGACTGTATTAGAAAAAGTCGAGAAACAAGGGAGTTATTCCAACTTAACGCTGGATGCCACGTTAAAAAAATACACGCTTGATCCTCGCGATGCGCATTTGTTGACCAACATCGTTTATGGCGTGATTCAACATCGTTTGACGCTTGATTTTTATTTGGCGCCGTTTGTCAAAAATCGCAAACTCGACGCCTGGGTGCGCGTGTTGTTAGAAGGCGCTGTTTACCAAATGGTTTACTTGGACAAAGTGCCAGAACGCGCGATTTTTTACGATGCCACTGAAATTGCCAAGCGCCGGGGTAAACTCGGGGTGGCCAAGTTTGTGACCGCCATTTTGCGCAATCTTCAACGCCAAGGCGTGCCTAGCCTTGATACCATTAAAGATCCGATTGACCGTTTGAGCATTGAATCCTCAACGCCGCGTTGGTTGGTGGACATGTTGATCAACGAACAAGGCTTAGAAAAAACGCAAAGTATTTTAAGTGTGATCAACCAGCCTGCCAGCGCGTCGATTCGCGTCAACACGCAAAAACATACCGTGGCGCAATTGCAGGAACAACTCGTTGACCGTTTCCCAGAAATCGTACCGTCAAAAGTGGCCCCAGCCGGTTTAGTTTCACCAGGTGGCCATTTAGCCGGGGCACCTGAGTTTGAGTACGGCATGTTCACCATGCAAGATGAATCTTCAATGTTGGTGGCACCATCGATGACCTTGAAGCCAAACTTTGAAGTCCTCGATGCTTGTGCCGCGCCTGGTGGCAAAACTACGCATATCGCCGAATACTTAGACGAAGCCGCTGGCGGCAAAGTGGTGGCGTTGGATCTTCATCCCCACAAAGTGAAGTTGATCGCCAAAAATGCGGCACGCTTAGGCTTAGCTGATCGTGTCGATGCTTGGGCCATGGATGCGCGTGAGGCTCAAGATACCTTTGCTCCAGCAAGCTTTGATCGCGTGTTAGTCGATGCGCCATGTTCAGGGCTGGGCTTGATCCGGCGTAAACCCGAAATCAAATATGAAAAAAAGCCTGAAGACCTGCAACATTTGCCTGAAATTCAAGGGGCGATTTTAAATAGTGTCGCTGGGTTGGTAAAAGTCGGCGGCCGCTTGACTTATAGCACTTGCACCATGGCCAAGGCAGAAAATCAAAACGTGGTCGCTGCTTTCTTAGCGGCCCATCCAGACTATCATCAAATCCCAACGCCAGGCCTGGAGCGCTTAGACAAAGCGCACAGTGCCCCAGCGTTGCAATTGTTCCCAGATGATTATGGGACCGATGGCTTTTTCATTGCGACGTTAGAACGTATCGGAGAGTAAGCATGGAATACGCATATCGTACAGATATCGGGCGCAGGCGTCCGAATAATGAAGATTACGTCGGCGTGTTTGCCAACCAGCAAGCCGTCACTTTAGCGATCGTGGCCGACGGGATGGGTGGCCATCTCGGTGGGGATGTCGCCAGTGAAATGGCAGTTTCTCATATCGGTTACGCATTTGAAAAAACTGGCGACACGGATATCGAAACCATTGTGCGCTGGCTTGTCTTTGAGTTGCAGCAAGAAAACAGCCTGATTTTAGAAAAAGCGCAAAAATATACTGATCTTTCTGGCATGGGCACGACCTTAGTGGCGGTGATCATTTCCGGCTCTCGATTTGTGGTCGCCAACATCGGGGACTCGCGTGGGTATTTATATCGCCACAATCACTTGGTTCAAATCACTGAAGACCACTCGTTAGTCAACGAACTGGTGAAAAATGGTGAGCTGACTGAAGAAGAGGCCTTACGCTTTCCACAACGCAATGTGATCACCCGTTCGCTTGGTGTCTCTGATGATGTCGATGCGGATGTCACCATTTATGATATGGAATACGATGATTACTTGCTGTTGTGTTCTGATGGGTTGACCAATCAAGTGCCAGATGCTGACCTCGCCAAAATTTTGGCGCAGTCGGTACCGTTAGGCGTCAAAGCCCAAATGATGATCGATCAAGCCAATGCTGCAGGCGGACCAGATAATATCACCGCCTTGATCATCCACCAAGATTGGAGGAAAGCGCAATGATCGAGCCAGGCTACACTTTAAATGAGCGCTATCAATTGAAGCAAACCCTTGGCGAAGGTGGGATGGCCAATGTGTATCTCGCCCACGACTTGATCTTAGATCGTGACGTTGCCGTGAAGGTATTGCGCTTAGATTTGCAAAATGACCCGGATGCCGCGCGCCGCTTCCAACGTGAAGCCATGGCGACTAGTGAATTGGTGCACCCTAATATTGTCTCGATTTATGATGTTGGCGAAGCCCATGGTCAACAATACTTGGTGATGGAATATGTCCCAGGTTCAGATCTCAAGAAATATATCGTCGAACATTTTCCGATTCCTTATCAGCGCGTGATCGAAATCATGGGGCAAATTTTATCGGCAGTCGAAGTGGCGCATGATCACCACATCATTCACCGCGACTTAAAGCCGCAAAATATTTTGATCGATCGCGACGGGAATGCCAAGATTTCTGATTTTGGGATCGCAGTGGCGTTGTCTGATAATTCGATGACCCAAACCAACTCGCTCTTAGGCTCAGTGCATTATTTATCGCCGGAACAAGCCCGTGGCGGCATGCCGACGCGTCAAAGTGATATTTATGCGTTAGGGATCATTTTATTTGAAATGTTGACGGGCACAGTGCCGTTTGAAGGCGATTCGGCGGTTTCAATCGCGCTGAAACACTTCCAAGAAGCGATGCCTTCCGTGCGTCAGTTCGATCCGCGGATCCCGCAAGCTTTGGAGAATGTGGTGTTAAAAGCCACGGCCAAAGACCCTAACAATCGGTATTCCTCTGCAGATGCGATGAGCGCTGACTTGAAAACTGCCCTGTCGCCAGCGCGCGCACATGAAGAAAAGTTTGTGCCCAATGCTGAAGATGATCTGGACGAAACCAAAGTCTTGCCCGTGATCAATCAAGCCAAAGCCAAAGCGCCAGAAACGAAAACTGAAGCCAAGGCTGAACCTGAAAAGCCGACCCCCAAGAAGAAATCCCGTTTTGGTTGGTTGAAAACGCGCTGGCCGTTTATTGCCGCAGCAGTTGCAGTGGCGTTGATCGTGATCGGGGTGGTGGTGGCGCTGTCAGGCGGTAATCATGATGTCACTGTGCCAGATTTGCGGGGCATGTCCCAAGCCCAAGCCCAGTCCGCGTTGGAAAGTGCCAATTTAAAACTTGGTGACGTCACCAAAGCCCATTCCTCAAGCGTCGACAAAAACCGTATCATTTCAAGCGACCCGACGCAAAAGGCGGAAGTGGCTAGCGATAGTACGGTTGATATCGTGTTGTCCAGTGGGCCTAAGCGTTTTACCTTGGATGATTATACCGGCGAAACTTACTCGGATGTCGCCAAAGATTTACGCAAAAAAGGCTTTACCGTCCATCAAGTCAAAGAATCCAGCACTTCAGTGGCTAAAGGCGAGATCTTAGATCAGGATGTCGACGCCGGCAAAAAGGTGGTCCCATCTAACACGACGATCATTTTCACCGTGTCCAAAGGTGATTCAAGCGCTAATAACACACCATCGACGCCACCAGATCCAGAATCTTCTAGCCAATCACAACCTGAAACCAGCTCCAGCGAAACCTCAAGCAGTCAAGTCGATGAAGAAACTTCCAGTGGCTTATCGGTACCTGCCGTTACCGGTCAAGATGAGGCTGCCGCTAGTGCCGCCTTGCAAGCAGCTGGCTTAGGCGTGTCCTCGCAACAACAAGCCTCAGACTCAGTTGCTAAAGGTCAAGTGATTTCTCAAAGTCCAGCAGCTGGCAGTTCCGCAAACCACGGAGATTCTGTCACCATCGTGGTGTCAACTGGTCCTGCGGCTTCTGAATCCAGCAGTAGCGTCTCAAGTAGCAGTTCCTCACAGGAGTAAATATGCCAGAAAACCTAGTCGGCCGTGTGATCAGACAGATCAGTGGCTTTTATGATATTCAAGTTGGCGATACCGTCTACCGCACGCGTGGTCGCGGCAAAATGCGTCAACAAAAAATTACGCCGTTAGTTGGGGACTTTGCTGAGTTCACGCCTGGCGACACCCCAGAAGCTGGCGGTTATTTGTTGAAAGTCAAACCGCGGCTGAATGCGTTGGTGCGGCCACCAGTGGCCAATATCGATCAGGCCATTTTAGTGGTGGCGGCAGCGGAGCCAGACTTTTCGGAAAATTTATTGGATCGCTTCTTGGTTTATTTGGAAGGTAAATCCATACACGCCGAAATCTATTTAACGAAAACCGATTTGGTGTCACCGAAGCGCTTAGTTGAGATCCAAACCACTTTGGCTGGTTATGAAGCGATCGGCTATCGCGTGTTTGCCTCCAATCCACCATTTGATGCAACCTTGTTAGCCAAGGTTAAAGCGACGTTTGCGGATCGGTTGACAATTTTTACCGGCCAAACTGGGGCGGGGAAATCGACTTTGATCAACCATTTGGTGCCAGGCTTGAGTTTGGCCACCGGGGAGATCTCTAAAGCCTTGAATCGTGGGAAGCATACCACCCGTACGACCGAGTTGTTTGCCACTGATGGTGGATTGGTGGCAGATACCCCAGGGTTTTCATCGTTAGGGTTGCTGGATGTGACCTTGGATGATCTGCGGGATCGTTTTCCTGAGTTCGTGGCATTGGCTGGCGACTGCAAGTTTCGTGGGTGTCAGCATCTCAACGAACCCAAGTGTGCGGTGAAAGCTGCACTTGATGAGGGCGCGATCATGGCGAGTCGTTATGAGGATTATGTTCAATTTCACACCGAATTAGCGGGCCAGCGCCCGACGTATCGGAAATAGGAGGCTCATATGAAAATTGCACCATCGATTTTAAGTGCTGATTTTGCCAATTTACAACGCGATGTCCAACTGGTGGAAAACGCTGGTGCCGACTTATTACATGTCGACATTATGGATGGGCATTTCGTGCCGAATTTATCGTTTGGCCCAGGAATCGTATCGGCGTTACGTCCGATCACCAATCTCCCGCTGGATGTGCATTTAATGGTGTCGGATCCAGAATTTTGGATTCCGTTGTTTGCCCAAGCTGGCGCAGACACCTTGTTAGTGCATGTTGAAGCAACGCCGCACATCATGCGCGCGATTCAGCAGATGCATGCGCATGGGGTCAAAGCTGGCGTAGTGCTCAATCCTGGAACCCCATTAAGTGCTTTAGAAGAATTATTGCCAATGCTTGATCAAGTGTTGATCATGACTGTTAACCCAGGCTTTGGTGGGCAACAATTTTTGCCAGCCATGGCAGATAAAGTTGCGCGTTTAGCTAAAGCCCGCGAGGCATTAGGCTTGCATTTTGCCATTGAAGTGGATGGTGGGATCAATGCAAAAACTGGGAAAATCGTCTTAGATGCTGGGGCGGATATCGCAGTTGCTGGCTCGTACGTTTATAATGGCGATCCAGCAACGCAACTAGCGACTTTGCAGGCTTTGCGATGACGCGCTTAAATTTGTTGGTTGGCGGGCCTCAAAGTCAATATCCATCTGATTGGAAAAAGCTGCCAGGCGCATGGGTCGGTGTCGATCGTGGGACTTTGCATTTGCTTGAAGCTGGGATCACCCCATTATTTGCAGTGGGGGATTTTGATTCCTTGACTACGCCTGAACATCAACTTGTGGTCAACCAAGTCGCAGAAATTCATGCCAAAGCCGATATGGATGAAACGGATACCGATATGGCGGTGCGCCTTGCGTTCGTTGAGCATCAGGCTACTGAAATTTGTTTGGTTGGGGCCACTGGCGGGCGCATCGATCATTTCTTGTCGAATCTCTTCATGCCAACACAACCGCGCTTTGCCACTTACACCAATCACATCACCATGATCGACGCGGAGAACTTCATCCAGTTTTACCAGCCTGGTCATTATCAGCTCACGGCGCTGCCTGATTATCGCTATTTAGGCATTGTGCCGCTAACCGCGGTGACGCATTTAGAGATTCAAGGCGCCAAATATCCACTGCATGATTGGTCCAGTGCGATGCCATTTTCTTGGGCGTCTAACGAATTTATTCCTGGACAACCCACACAAGTCAGCTGGACGACTGGGGTGGTCGCGGTGATTCAAAGCCGAGATCTACGCGGCCAACAACTTGATAATTGACGCAAACGAACCGACACCTTGACGAGCCGGTTCGTTTTTTTGCAAAAAAATAGTGCCGACCATGTTTGGCCACCACTTTTCCACTAATATTATACCATGGCTTGTCCAGTCAAAAACAGACTAGTTCTTTGTTGATTTGCGCGTACACTAGTAAGCCGAGGTGATGACATGATGGATGAAATCCAACACTTGGCTGAGATTTATCAGCAGTTGACCACTGATGTGCAAGACTTGACGCAAAAGCTCGCTGACTTGCAAGTGGAAGGCCGGGCGATGAAGCAGCAATTAGCGACTGAAGGGCATTTAGACCTGGGTTCAATGACGGAAACGTTAGATACCTTTGCCAGCATTGAAGCCAATAATCGCTTGATCGACACCTTAAATAGTCGCTATGATGCCGCAGTGGTGCGCTTGGCGCATGCGCAGCTGTTAGTGCCGCAAGCCTATTTTGCCAAAATGAGCTTGGATTACGGGGATGGACCAGAAGCTTTTTATTTGGGTAAAGTTGGTTATGCGGATGTCGATGCCCATGATCTGGTTTATGATTGGCGCGCCCCGATGGCGGATGCCTATTGTGCCAATCGCACTGGCGCCACGACGTATGCGGCAAATGGCCGAGAGATTCCGGTTGAAGTGGTGGGACGCACGCAATTTGTGATCGATCATGCGCGCTTGATCCATGCCATTGACAGCCGCAATGCAGTCGGTGATCCATTGTTATTGGCGGTGTTAGCGCAAGATCGCACCGGTGGGTTGCAAGAAATCACGGCAACCATTCAACAAGAGCAAAATGCTATCATTCGCGAATCCCAAGCGCCAGTTGTGCTCGTTGACGGAGTCGCCGGTTCTGGTAAAACCTCAGTGATGCTTCAGCGCGTCGCTTATCAATTGTTCCAACATCGCGGCGATTGGTCAGCCGATCAAATTCTGATCATCACCCTCAATCCAGCCTTTGGTCAATATATCAAAGGCGTGTTGCCAAGCTTAGGCGAAGCTGAAGCCATGACGGTGACCTATCCGCGCTTGCTCAATCAATTCGCCAGTCGCTTTGGACTTGAAGACATGTATCCTGATGACGAACAACTTGCGGCCATTGATGCCGCTTTAGCGCAACCGGGAAAAGCGTTTATTGGCCAGGTCGGACAACTTGCTTGGGATCAAAGTGATGCCAGCCAAAGCTTCTTATTGCGCATGCAGCGGGTATGGCGTTGGTTGAAGGCGACGGATCAAATTCCGGAAGATTTAGAAGCATGGCTTGATTTTGATGATTTTGCGCAACAATTTGATTTACGCAAGCTCAGTCATTTGGATCGCTTGTATCTGCTTTTGAAGCTCACCGCTTATCAACAAAACGAACTCAAGTCAGTATTTATCGATGAAGCTCAAGATTATCCAGATGCGATGTGGCGTGTGATCCGAAGCATTTTTGCCAGAACTGAATTGACGATTGTTGGCGATCCCAGTCAGAAACTGTTCGGTGCCTCAGTCCCCATTGCTGATTATTTTGCTGATCGCCGGATCGTCAATCGGCAACTGACTACCAGCTATCGGGCGACTGGCGCAATTACGGCCACCTTTGCGCAATATGCGGGACCTCACTGGGCAGGGCAAATCAAGGCGGTGCAAGCACAAGGAATGGCGCCAATGACGATTGAACCAAATCAACTCGCCGAAACACTAGCTGATTTTAAAGCCTCGTCGACGCAAAGCATTGCGATCATCACGCCAGATGCGACTGAAGCTGAACAGCTCTCGCAAACCATTGACGGCCAACTATTGACTGCAATTAGTCAAAAAACAGTCAAGCCAGGCATCAATATTTTACCGTTAACCTTAGCCAAAGGACTTGAATTTGATTTTGTGATCGTTTGGCATTGGCAAAGTGACTATTATCAAGATCCTGAATTCGGTGATAAACGGCGGTATGTCGCTGCATCGCGTGGGACCAAGCAATTGGTGTTTGTCGAAGGGCCAGCAGGAAAATAGCTAACCCAGCCGATTGCCTAAGCTCACTTCACAAATTCCTGGATGGCGAGCTTTAAAAAACAACGCCGACACAGCTAGCCTGCTTGAACAAGCTGCGAGCACAACGTCGTGGTTTTTGAAGCAATGGCAACACGACTGGCTGCGCCCATCCGATTGCTTAAGTTCGCTTCGAGAATGACTGGGCGTCGAGTTTTGTAAAACAACGCCGACACGGCTAGCTACGCATCAGACTTCGGACTAAAGCCCAAGTCCAAAGCCTGACGCTAGGCTACCTGGTCGGCTAAGCCCGTTTTTCAAAACTCTGGACAAAAAAAGCCTCAGCCAATTGGCTGAAGCTTTTTTTACTCTCCGGATTAGACCCGGGTCACTTTACCTGATTTCAGTGCGCGAGCGGAAACCCAAACGCGCTTTGGCTTACCATCAACTAAAATGCGAACCTTTTGGAGATTTGCTTTCCAAGCGCGCCGGCTGGAGTTCAAAGCGTGGGAACGCTTGTTACCAAATACGGTGTGGCGCCCGGTGATTACGTCTTTTGCCAAAATGCTGACCTCCTTGCTTATTCGCCATCTGCGAATTTTTCACTAGACTAACTTATCATAATCTCGCGCCGTGTGCAAGATTTTTTGCAAAGGAAAATTACTTGACAGCACTTTTTTTCGAATCGATTTGCGAAAACTCGCTTTGGTGACAAATGACATGCCCTATGCTAAACTTATTGGGAAATACTACCCTGGGGTAGTTGATTGCGCATTTTAGGAGGTTATAACATGGCGGTCAAAATCAAGACCAAATATGGGACCATTGATATTTCCAACAACGTCATTGCGACAGTGGTTGGCGGCGCGGCAACAGATATTTACGGCATCGTCGGCATGGCCAGTCGTAATCAGATCCGCGATAATCTCAACGATATTTTAAATCGTGAAAATTATGCTCGCGGCGTCGTCGTGCGACAACTCGACAACGGCGTGGCAGTTGAAGTCAACATTGTGGTCGGCTACGGCACCAAGATCTCAGAAGTGTGCCGCAACGTCCAAGATAAAGTAAAGTATAATCTTGAATCGATGTTAGGCGTTACTGCCAGTGCAGTGAACGTGATCGTGCAAGGTGTGCGGGTCCTCGGGGATTAACCGAGCGGCAAGCAATTAACGATAGGCATAGTCCTTGTTTGGAGGATCAGTAGTGGAAGTATCTGAAATTAATGCGGCGAAATTCCAAGAAATGATTCGTGTAGCGGCACATCGCTTAGCGAAAAATGCGGAATTCGTCAACTCTTTGAATGTTTTCCCAGTCCCTGATGGTGACACCGGGACCAACATGAATTTAACGTTTGCAACCGGCGCCAAAGCCGTATTGGAAGCTGACGATCAACATGTCGGCCAATTGGCGAAGAAATTAGGCAAAGGCTTATTAATGGGTGCCCGCGGGAACTCTGGGGTCATCAGCTCGCAATTGTTCCGTGGCTTTGCTAAAAGCGTTGAAGCCAAAGAAACCTTAAATGCTCAAGATCTGGCTGATGCTTTTGCTGGCGGCGTGGAAACGGCGTACAAAGCCGTCATGAAGCCAGTTGAAGGCACGATTTTGACGGTGGCTCGCGAAGGCGCAAAAGCTGGCTTGAAAGCCGCGCAACAAAGCACGGATACAGTGGTCGTGATGTCTGCTGTGGTCAAAGCCGCCAAGCGCGCTTTAGCCAAAACGCCTGATTTGTTGCCGGTGTTAAAAGAAGTCGGCGTGGTCGATTCTGGCGGCCAAGGGTTGTGCTTCATTTATGAAGGCTTCCGTGAAGGCCTAGCCGGGGAAGCTTCTGATGATGATTTCGTGCCTGACGAAGCGGAAATGAACGAAATGGTCAACGCGACCCATCATCAAGGTGCGCAAACTAAGCTGAACCCAGATGACATCGTTTATGGTTACTGTACCGAAATGATGGTCGAACTAGGCGTTGGCGATGGGCCAAAGAAGCCATTCGATTACGAACCATTCCGGAACTACTTGAACGAACTCGGCGATTCCACTTTAGTGGTTGCCGATGACGAAGTGGTTAAAGTCCATGTGCATACTGAACATCCTGGGACTATTTTCAAATACGGCCAACAATTTGGCGCTTTAGCCAAGATCAAAGTCGATAACATGCGCTTGCAACATGAATCGATCATTGAACGCGAAGATGCCATTGCCGCAGAACAAAAGCCGCAACCATTAGCTGAATCAGGCGTGGTGGCGATTGCCGCTGGTGCCGGACTTGGCGAATTGTTTGAAAGCTTGGGTGTGGCTTACGTCTTAAATGGTGGGCAAACCATGAACCCATCGACTAACGACATCTTAGAAGCCATCAAAGCTGCTCATGCCAAAAAAGTGCTGGTATTGCCAAACAACTCCAACATTTTCATGGCGGCACAAGAAGCCGCTAAAGCTAGTGATGTGGATGTGGCCATTGTCAAAACCAAGACGATCAACCAAGGTTTGACGGCGATGTTAGGGTATAACCCAGAAGCTAGTTTGGATGATAACCAAAACATGATGACCGGCGAACTCGCCAATGTGGTTTCTGGTTCGGTTACCCGCGCGATTCGCGATACCACTATCGATGGTTTAGCAATTCATACGGATGATTGGATGGGGATCATCGACGGGGCCATTAAAATCACCAATGTTGACCGCGTTCAAGCCACTGTTGACATGATCAAAGCGATGTTGGATGAAGACTCCGAAATCATCACGTTGATCGTTGGCGCTGATGGCACTACTGCCGAAGCTGAACAGATCCAAACCGCGGTTGAAGCTTTGGATGATGATCTTGAAGTTGAAATTCATCAAGGCGACCAACCGGTTTACCCATACTTGGTATCTGTCGAATAAAAATTGCTGAGAGGCCAGACCATCATTGGGCTGACCTCTTCGTTGTTTCAACGTGACTTTTTGAAAGGAGGACACTTGTGGGATTAACTGATCCAGCATCTACCTTGCCAGGCGTTGGCCCTAAGCGCGCAGAAGCCTTAGCAAGCTTAGATATTCATACCGTTGGCGATGTGCTGTTTTACTTTCCGTTTCGCTATGATGATCTACAAGTGAAATCCTTAGATGAAGCTGCCGATCAAGAAAAAATCACGATCAAAGGCATCGTGGTGGCAGATCCGGTGGTATCCCGCTTTGGTCCGCGGAAGAATCGCTTGAATGTCCGGGTGCAAGTTGACCGCGCCGTGGTGATGGTGACGTTTTTCAACCAGCCTTGGCTCAAAGATAAATTCACGCAAGGCATGGAAGCGGCAATTTATGGCAAATGGGACGCCAAACGTCATTCGATGACTGGGATGAAAGTCCTAGCCACGCAAACTGAAGATGCCCCGTCAATGGCCGCTATTTATCCCGCGAATAAAAATATTCGTCAAAGCACTTTGGCAGAACTCGCCAAAGCGGCGTTTGCCAAAGAGCAAGGGCACATTCCCGACATCATTCCGCAAGTGATCCGCGAAAAGTTGCGCTTACACAGCGATGAGCAACTGATTCAAGGCATGCATTGGCCCAAAACACCTGCTGAAGCCAAAGCCGCGCGCCGTACTGCGATTTTTCGGGAGTTCTTCTTGTTTGAATGCCAAATTCAATCCTTGCGTGAAGATAGTCAACTGGCAGCCAATGGCTTGGCGATCCCATTTGATAATCAGCAAGTACGTGGCTTGATCAAAACCTTACCGTTTGCTCTGACGACAGCACAAAAACGCGTCGTCAATGAGATCTGTGCCGACATGCGCAGTCCCAAGCACATGAATCGCTTATTGCAAGGGGATGTGGGTTCCGGGAAAACGATTGTCGCTGCCATCGCATTGTATGCGGCTGTGACGGCGCGCTTTCAAGCAGCCTTGATGGTGCCAACAGAAGTCCTAGCGGAACAACATTTTGCCAAGTTGACGAAACTGTTTGCTGATTTTCCGGTAAAATTAGCCTTGTTAACCGGGACGACGAAAGGTAAACAGCGCAAAGCAACCCTTGAAGGTTTAGCTTCAGGCGACATCGACATCGTGATCGGGACGCATGCCTTGATTCAAAAAGCGGTCGATTATGCCAACTTAGGCTTAGCGATCATCGACGAACAACATCGCTTTGGGGTCAAACAGCGGCAAATCTTACAGGATAAAGGGTTAAAGCCTGATTTGCTGGCAATGACGGCCACACCGATTCCCCGGACCTTAGCCATTACTACTTATGGTGAAATGGATGTGTCTACCATCGATGAATTGCCAGCTGGGCGGCAGCCGATCACCACTACATGGGTGCGGCACAACCAAATGCGTGAAGCCTTACAGCGCATGCAACAAGAACTCAATGCGCATCACCAGATTTTTGCCATTACGCCATTGATCGCAGAATCGGAAAAAATTGATTTACAAAATGCGGAGCAGTTATATGCCGATATGCAAAAAGTTTTCGGCAAAGCCGCGAAAGTGGCCTTACTTCATGGCCAAATGAAAGCTGACGAAAAAGATGCGATCATGCGGGCGTTTTCTGACGGGGAAATCGATTTGCTGGTATCCACGACCGTCGTTGAAGTCGGCGTCGATGTGCCGAATGCCACCGTGATGTTGATCATGGATGCGGATCGCTTCGGCTTAGCCCAATTGCATCAATTGCGCGGGCGGGTTGGTCGAGGCAAATCGGCGGCATATTGCATTTTAGTCGCTGATCCGAAAAATGACATGGGCGTTGAACGCATGCAAACCATGGTCACGACGACAGATGGCTTCAAGTTGGCGGAAAAAGATTTGGAATTGCGCGGTTCAGGTGATATTTTTGGCGATAAGCAAAGTGGGTTGCCAGAATTTCGCGTCGCAGATCCTGTGGCGGACTTTGCCACCTTATCTGCGGCCCAGCAAGTCGCCGCCAGCTTGTTTAAAACCGACCCAAGTTTATCTGCACCAGAATTTGCGCCACTGCGCGCGTACTTAGCCCGACAACAACAGTTAGTCGGCACACTTGATTGAGGAGGCTTTTTCATGAAAATTGCAGTAGATGCCATGGGTGGCGACCACGCCCCGAAAGTGGTGATCGACGGATTATTGCGGGCACGCGATGAATATCCAGATTTGGAATTTATTGTTTACGGGGATGAGGCGCAGGTCAAACCGTTGATTTCAGACGATACGCGCATTACCTTGGTGCATACTAATGAACAAATCGACGGGAACGATGAACCAGTCAAAGCGGTCCGCCGCAAGAAACAAGCGTCGATGGTGCTGTCTGCCCAAGCCGTCAAAAATGGTGAAGCAGATGCGGTATTTTCTTTAGGTTCTACTGGGGCATTGCTGGCGGCTGGCTTATTTATTGTCGGGCGGATCAAAGGTATCGATCGTCCTGGTTTAATGCCGACATTACCTACAGTTGATGGCAAAGGCTTTATCATGTTAGATGTTGGTGCCAATGCAGAAGGCAAGGCCCAACAGCTCCTCAACTACGCGGTGATGGGCGATTTTTACGCCCGGGACTTGCGCGGTTTAAAGAATCCTCGCGTGGCGTTGTTGAACAACGGGAGTGAACCGCATAAAGGGGATACCTTACATCAAGAAACTTATCAGCTGTTGGAAAATCTTGATAGCATCAACTTCATCGGCAATATCGAAGCTGACCAATTGTTAAAAGGCGTCGCTGATGTCGTGGTCACCGATGGCTTTACTGGTAATGCCGCGTTGAAAGCGATCGAAGGCACGGCCAAAACCATTTTGAAATTAGTCAAAGGTGCGATTTATGACACTGGCATCAAAGGCAAGCTCGGTGGTTTGTTGTTGAAAGACGGGATCAAAGGCATTGCCAGCACCTTTGATGTGTCCAGTTATGGTGGCGCGGTGCTGCTCGGCTTGAAAGCCCCAGTGGTCAAAGCCCATGGTGGCGCGGATGCGGATGCCGTCTATTACACGATCAAGCAAATTCATGAAATGGTACAAAATGATACGGTTGGCAAGGTGCAATCGTATTTCGCACGACAAGATGACGACTTGGCATAGACAAGCACGTTAAAGTCGGCTATATTAGATTGCGTGTTAAGAAACGGAGGACCGTCATGACTGAGCAAGAAGTATTCGCAAAAATTTCAGGCCTGATCCAAGACCACTTCCAAACCCCGGAAGACAAGATCACCAATGACCTGAACTTCAAAAAGGATTTGGATGCTGATTCGATCGATATCGTTGAGTTCGTTTTGGAACTTGAAGATACTTTCGGCGCCGAGATCCCAGATGAAGATGCGGAAAACATTGTGACTGTTGGCGACGCTGTGAGTTACGTCATGGCCCATCAAACCAAGTAAACAGTGTAAGTTAGTTGCCGGGACATCCTACCAATGTCCCGGTTTTTATTTGGCCTGATTCAGTCGTTGTGCGGCATTGATCACATTTCATGCCGCCATCTGGCGCCAGTGGTCCAACTCCGTTTCGATAATTTGAGGGTGGTGCCGTGCGGCCGGTTCCAGAGATCAGCACAAACCGCTGATGCTCTTACACCTAAATTTTGAGCCAAGAAAACCACTTGTCTCAAAATTTACCGGTGATATTGCTCGCGAGCCACAAGCCCAGTGTCTCGCGGCCATATCACTTTCACGGCACCACACTCAAATTATCTCCACTACGTTAGACCACTGGCACCAGATGGCTAAGAACCTACTCTGACTACGCGGATACGACATTCAGCATGATCAGCGATGTTGCAACATAAGCGTTTTTAGTTTGTAAGCTAGTGATATCATCGAAGAAAATTTGTGAGCGGAAGCGGCTTGGCAGAACGGAGGAAAACTGGACAATTGCCCGTGGTAGTGAAATCAAGTGAAACGCCGGTTTGTGGCGGTTCGCGCAGATTTTACCGGCAGAATTTGAAACGAAGTGGTTTTCTTCGGTTCAAATTCTAGGCGGAAGAACATCGGCCGGGGTTTGGCCGATTTCTGCAGCCGGCCGCACCGGCAACTTGTCCAGTTTTCCGCAGTGGCGCCAAGCCGCTGGAGCTCACAGATTTTCGGGCCTCAATCGGTATAGCTAACAGGAAGATTAAAGATACACTTAAGTTGCCAGAGACATCGTCGGTCATGCAATATTCATTGAAATCAGGCACAAGTGCAGGTGTTATTTTGGTGTGGCTCTTGTATAATAGACTAGAGAATATAAGGAGGAGTATGGCATATGGTCGCTTCAGAATTTGTATCGGAACTAAGGAATCGCTATGGAATCGAGTTTCATGACCTTTCCATCCTCGATGAAGCATTCACGCATTCTTCCTACGTCAACGAGCATCAAGAGCTCGGACTCAAAGACAACGAACGTCTCGAATTTTTAGGCGATGCGGTGTTAGAGCTGACGGTGAGTGATTATTTATACCGGCACTATCCAGACCTTCCAGAAGGTAAGCTGACGCGGATGCGCGCGGCGATCGTGCAAACCCGCAGTTTTTCAGCGTTTTCTAAAGAAGCGCACTTTGACCAATACATCCGCTTGGGCAAAGGGGAAGAAAATGCTGGCGCTCGCAAGCGCAAGACTTTGTTGGAAGATTTATTTGAAGCCTTCAACGGGGCCTTGTATCTGGATCAAGGGCGCCAATCTGTGATCGAATTTTGTGAGAAAATGATTTTCCCTAAAATTGCGGCAGGCCAATTTGACGCCAACCGAGATCACAAAACCGCTTTGCAAGAATATTTGCAAAAAGACGGCGAAGTGGAAATCGCTTATCATTTGTTGTCTGAATCCGGTCCCGCTCATGCCCGTCAGTTTGAAGTGGATGTGACGGCTGCAGGCACAGTGTTAGGCACTGGGGTCGGCAAAAACAAGAAAGCCGCCGAGCAAGCAGCTGCGCTAGCCGCACTGGAGAAGTTCGACGACAGTGACAAGTAGGACGTGGACGCATGCAGTTAAAAGCATTAACGATCAATGGCTTTAAGTCTTTTGCTGACAAGACGCAAATCGAGTTCGTGCCAGGGCTCACTGGGATCGTGGGTCCCAATGGCTCTGGAAAAAGTAATATTACTGAAGCGATCCGCTGGGCGTTAGGTGAGCAAAGTGCCAAAAGCCTGCGTGGCGAAAAAATGGGTGACATTATTTTTGCCGGAACCGCTAGCCGTCCGCCGTTGAATCGGGCGGAAGTGGTGTTGACGTTTGATAATTCTGATGGGTATTTGGCCAATCAGCCGGCGACAGTTAGTGTGTGTCGCCGGCTTTATCGTGATGGCGAATCAGACTTTTTGATCAATAACCAAGCGGTGCGGCTCAAAGATATTATTGATTTATTTATGGATTCCGGCTTAGGGAAAGAAAGTTTCTCCTTTATTTCCCAAGGCCGCGTCGAAGCCATTTTCAATAGCAAACCAGAAGACCGGCGCGGCATTCTTGAAGAAGCCGCCGGGGTTTTGAAGTACAAACAACAAAAAGCCAAAGCCAATAAACAACTCGCCGAATCCGATGATAACTTGGATCGCGTCAACGATATCATCCATGAACTCCATCACCAATTGGAGCCGTTGGAAGAACAAGCTTCGATCGCCCGCGATTATGAACGGCAAATGGCCGATTATCAAAAAGCACACAAGGCTGTACTGGCGTTAGAAATCAAACAGCTTGCGGCTGAACAAACGGCGACGGCTACTCAAGCCAGCGTCACCACCAAGTTGCTGGCGGGCTTGAAAGAAAAACTCGCGAGCTTAGAAGCACGCTCGGAAACTTTGACCGCTAAAGATGTCGACTTTGATCAACAAGTGGCACATACCAATGACACCTTGTTGGCCGAATCCATGCGCTTGGAGAATTTAACCGGGGAAACGCGGGTATCGTCTGAACGCGCGACGAATGCCCAAGCGACGTTGGCTGACTTACAAGCCCAATTGGATGATGCGACTTTGCAAGCTGCCGAAGCCGAAAAGCAGTTGCAAGTGCTCAACGAAAAACAAGTGGCCCAAGCCAAACAGCTGACCCAAGCGGAAGCAGAGTATGCTGCAGCGCAAAGTGCAGCCAGCGACCCGCAAGCGTTGAACCGCCAGTTAGACGATGATCAAGCCGCTTATATTCGCTTATTGCAACAACAAGCTGACTGTAATAACCAATTAGCCGCTGCAAAAAAAGATCAACAAGTCCAAGCCAGTCAAACTGCAGCGCAATCGACACGCAGTCATGAGCTGACCAAACAAGTCCGCGAGCAACAGGCGACTTGCGACGATTTGGCCAAACAAGTCGATCAGGCTAAAGCTGATTTAGCACAAGCGGAAACAAAACTCGGTGAAACTGCTGAAACTGCCGCACAACTCAAAGTCCAACATGATCAATTGACTGCCGCTTATCAAAAAGCGCTGGGCATTTTTCAGGCGACGAAATCGCGCTTTGAGACCTTAAAAGAACTCAAAGAAGACTACAATGGCTTCTTCGCTGGCGTCAAAGCGGTGTTGCAACATAAAGCGCAACTTAACGGCGTGGTCGGCGCAGTTGCCGAATTGATCACCGTACCGCAACAATACCAACAAGCCTTTGACATTGCCTTAGGTGGGAGTTTACAGTCCATCGTCACGGATGATGAACAAGCAGCCAAGTCAGCGATCAGCTATTTGAAACAAACCCGCGCTGGGCGGGCGACGTTTTTGCCGATTTCGGTGATCAAACCGCGCCGGATCCCGGCTAATGTCTTAAACACCTTACAACAACAACCTGGATTTCTCGGCGTTGGGGTCGACTTGATCCGCTATGCGCCAAAAGTCGCTGACATCATGGCCAACTTAGCTGGCTTATTAGTGGTCGCTGATAACTTGGATCATGGGATCGCGATGGCCAATGCCACCGGCCACCGGTATCGCATTGTCACGCTAGACGGCGATTTGCTCAATGTCGGCGGGTCCATGTCTGGTGGGCAAGTCCGGGCCAAAGGCAGTTCACCGCTAGCGCGCACCCAAGAAGTGCAAACCCTAGCGGCTAACTTGAAAACCATGACCAGTGCTTTGCAAAACAAGCACGACGAAATCCAAGGAATCTCTGATCAGTTGAATGGCGCCAATGAAGCGAAAGTCAAGGCCCAAGCGGCTGTCAACCAACAAGCCGCCGACCTCAAAGCTTTACAAGCCCAACTGACGCCACAGCAAGAGCGCTTGACGGCGTTGTCTCGGCAATTGCAGGCATTAGGTTTGGATGCGCAAGCGACCACCGATTACCATGCCTTGATCGAAAAACTCCAAGGTCAAGCGGAAGCATTGAAGACCCAACTGGTCGATGCGCAAGCGCAAATCGATACCACCAAAGCAGCATTGAATTCTGCCACTACCGCGCAAGCCGATCAACAAGCCCATATCAGCGAACTCAAAGCCCAAGTGGCGGTGCTTAAAAGCGCCCAACAAACCACGGCCAACCAGCTTACCCAATGGCAACAAAGCCGCGATACTGGGATCGACCGGCAACATGCTTTGCAAACGCGGATCAAAAACATTGAAGCCTCAGCTAAAGCTGATTCTGCTTCAAGTACTGATCGCCAGGCGCAAATCAAGCAATTGAAAACTTCGGTGGCCAAACTCAAAAAGCAACAAGCTCAACTATCAGCGGATAAAGCGGAAAATCGCCATGCCTTGAGTTTGGTGTCTGCTGAAATCACCACGGCCAATCGCCAGCGTGATGATGCCCAAGCGCAAGCCTCTCAACAAGCCGTGTCCTTGAATCGCATCAAGTTGAACTTGGACAGTCGTTTGAATACGTTGTCTGAAGATTATCAAATGACTTATGAAGCGGCAATCGAAGACGTGCAAGAAGACGATTCGGCTTTACCAATGCTGAAAAGCCGGGTGAAGTTGTTGAAGCGCGGCTTGGATGATTTAGGGCCAGTCAACCCCAACGCCATTGCCGAATATGACAACATTAAAACCCGTTATGAATTTTTGACCAAGCAACAAGGCGACTTGTTAGCAGCCAAAGCGGATTTGTTGGAAACCATGAATGAGCTCGATGAAGAAGTCAAAACGCGCTTTAAAGCCATGTTTGATGCGACAGATGCTGCTTTCCAAGAAATTTTCCCGAAGATGTTTGGCGGTGGGCATGCGCATTTGAGCTTAACGGATCCTGATGATTTGTTGAACACAGGCCTTGAAATTGAGGCGCAGCCGCCTGGCAAAAAGCTCTCCCATATGTCACTATTGTCTGGTGGGGAGCGGGCGTTGACTGCCATTGTCTTGTTGTTTGCCATTTTACAAGTGCGTCCGGTACCCTTTAGCATTTTGGATGAAGTGGAAGCGGCGCTAGATGATGTCAATGTCAATCGCTTCGGGGAATTCTTGCGACATTATTCCTCTGACACGCAGTTTATTGTGATCACCCACCGCCGCGGCACGATGTTGGCCGCAGACGTGTTGTACGGCGTGACCATGCAAGAGTCTGGCGTCAGCCGCATGATGGCAGTATCATTGGACCAAGCACAAGCAGATTAGGAGGCCCTCATGGGATTATTTGATCGCATTAAAAAGGCGTTTACTGGGGAACCAGAAACGCCAGAAACTGAAAAATATGATGCCGGCTTGGAAAAGTCTCGGACCACATTTTCTGAACGGTTGAATGCTTTATTTGCCAATTTCCGCACTGTCGATGAAGATTTCTTTGATGACCTTGAAGAAATGTTGATCGAAGCCGATGTTGGCTTTCAAACGGCAGTGGATCTGACCGATTCATTGCGGGAAGAAGTAAAGCTTAAAAACGTTAAAAAGCCACAAGAAGTCGCCCAAGTGACCGTCCAAAAATTAGTCGATCTCTACGGTGAAGCCGGCGAGCACGAAGACAACACTTTGCATTATGCAGAAGAAGGGCCGACGGTGTTCTTATTCGTCGGCGTCAACGGTGCCGGCAAAACCACTACAGTTGGTAAACTTGCCCATCAACTTAAAGATGAAGGCAAATCCGTCTTATTAGCCGCTTGTGACACGTTCCGGGCCGGCGCCATCGAACAGCTTCAAGAATGGGGTCGCCGCGATGGTGTGCCAGTAGTGGCCAAAGAAGCCGGGTCTGATCCTGCGAGTGTCGTTTTTGACGCGGTGAAGCAAGCTAAAGCCGATAACGTCGATGTCTTATTAGTCGATACGGCGGGGCGTTTGCAAAACAAAGTCAACTTAATGAAAGAACTCGACAAGATCAAGCGCGTGATCGTGCGCGAATTGCCTGAAGCACCTCAAGAAGTGCTCTTGGTCTTAGATGCCACTACTGGGCAAAATGCGTTGAGTCAAGCCAAACAGTTCAACGAAACCACTGATATTTCTGGGATCGTGTTGACCAAGCTCGACGGTACTGGTAAAGGTGGGATCGTGTTGGCGATTCGCAATGAATTGCACGTCCCAGTGAAGCTTGCAGGTCTTGGTGAAGGTATGGACGACTTACAAGTGTTTGATCCGACTAAATTTGCTTATGGGTTGTTCAAAGGGTTGATCGATGATCCTGAAAAATAATGCGTTGAGGAAGTCGCCTGTCATAGGCGGCTTTTTTTAGTGATCATCGTCAAGTTTTGAAAAGCAACGTCGATACAGCTAGCTACGCATACGACTTCGAGGAAAGTGCGCCTCAAATCCGTATGCTAGGCTACCTGATCGACTAAGTGCGCTTTTCAAAACTCTGGGTACAAAAAAATCCCGCTTGCGACTGAGGCGCAAACGGGAAAAGTTGTTTATGCTGTGGCTTGTTCCTTTGGCGTGCGGCCAAGGATAACTTGCAAGACGATCAACACCACATAAGCGATGATGACGTAAAGCAACCAGTTGCCGGTTTTGACCGTGTCAGTGAACCAGTATTTTTGCCAAGCGGTGTTCGACATGATCCAATAGAAAATGCCAGTCGCGATCAGGCCGAGTGTGTTCAAAATGGCGAAGAACCACAAGTTGCCATTTTCGTGGTTGGAAACATAAATCGCGCTGAAAATCGCGGTCCAAGCCCACCAGCCGCATAAGGCAGCGACAACGCCCCAATAAAGAATGGTTGCGACCATAATAATTCCCTCCAATTCATTTCGCTTTATTTTACCACGAATGAAAGCGCAATACGCTGATTTTGTGAAAAATCTAACGTGAGTCTGAAAAGATTGACGAAACGCCGTCATATCGGTATCCTGTATAGAGTGTACGAGGTAAATTAAATGGAAATCGAAAAAAACAACCGCATGAACTCGCTGTTTGAATTTTACGGCGCGCTTTTAACGGATAAACAACACAGCTATTTGGAGCTGTATTATGGGGATGACTACTCTTTAGGAGAAATCGCCACTGAATTTGATGTGTCCCGCCAAGCGGTTTATGACAACATTCGCCGCACGGAAGCATCACTTGAAGAATATGAAAGCAAGTTGCATTTACTGGCCAACTACCAAGCCCAAAACCAAAGCGTTGACGGTTTAGTGCGCTATGTTCGCGAGCATTACCCAGATGACGAACAGCTCAGCGAATTATTGACGCGGGTTGCCGATCAAGCGGCTCGTTAATGATTATCACTTTTTTTGACATCTCGAATTTTGTGATATTGTCCCCGTTTAATGAATACGGGCGAGCTAATCACTGAGAAAATCGATGGGTGGAGATAAAAAGTGCAGAGGTGGGCTGGACATCAGCCGTGGGATTCTTAGCGGTTTACCGCTTAAAATCCAGCGAGTAGGAGATCCACTTTTGTCATGAGCAAAGCGAATCACAAAAGTTAGCTCCGACGAGCGACATTGCGTTCCATGTCCAGCCCGCCGTCGCACTTTTTATCGGAGCCCATGGATTTTCGGCCCGAAAGGCATTAATCGAATCAATTGAAATTTATTTATGATAGGAGAAAATAATGGCATTTGAAGGTTTATCCGAACGTTTACAAAAAGCGTTCTCCGGCCTGCGCCGTAAAGGCAAAGTGACCGAATCAGACGTCCGCGATTCCATGCGCGAGATCCGTTTAGCGTTATTGGAAGCCGATGTTAACTTCGGTGTGGTCAAAGAATTTGTCAAAAACGTCCGTGAAAAAGCGGTCGGCGCAGAAGTTTTAGAATCCTTATCCCCAGCGCAACAAATTATCAAAATCGTCAATGATGAATTGACGGCAACGATGGGGGAAGCGGCAGTGCCGTTGAACAAGTCCCCACATATCCCAACCATTATCATGATGGTCGGGTTGCAAGGGGCTGGTAAAACCACCACTGTTGGGAAATTATCCAAGCGCTTGATCCAACAAGAAAAAGCGCGGCCATTATTGATCGCAGCCGACGTTTACCGGCCTGCTGCCATCGATCAGTTGCAAGTGGTCGGCAAGTCTGTTGGCGTGCCAGTCTTTGAAATGGGCACAGACACCGATCCGCGTGAAATCGTGCGCCAAGGGTTAGCCCAAGCTGCCTTACAACATAACGATTATGTGATCATCGATACTGCCGGCCGTTTGCAAATCGACGAAAAGTTGATGACTGAACTGGCCGACATCAAAGAAATCGCTCACCCTAACGAAATTTTGCTGGTGGTCGATTCCATGACTGGGCAAGCCGCCACTGATGTCGCCAAGGGCTTTGACGAGCGCTTAGACATCACCGGGGTCGTGTTGACCAAGTTGGATGGCGATACCCGTGGTGGGGCCGCACTGTCCATTCGCAAAGTCACTGGCAAGCCGATTAAGTTCATCGGGCAAGGTGAAAAAATGGATTCGCTGGATGTCTTTTATCCAGATCGCATGGCCAACCGGATCTTAGGCATGGGCGATATGTTGACCTTGATCGACAAGGCCCAACAGAACTTTGATGAAAAACAAGCCACTGAAATGGCTGACAAGATCAAAGAAAACACCTTTGACTTCAATGATTTCTTAGATCAAATGGCCCAAGTGCAAAACATGGGCCCGATGGAAGACATCATGAAGATGATCCCAGGCATGGCCAACAACCCGGCTTTGAAGAACTTCAAAATGGATCCAAAAGACATCGCGCACATGAAAGCCATCGTTTATTCGATGACCCCTGCAGAGCGTGAACAACCAGATTTGTTGAACCCATCTCGGCGTCGGCGTTTGGCAGCCGGGTCAGGGCGGCCAATTGTTGAAGTCAACCGCATGATCAAACAATTCAATGCCTCAAAGAAAATGATGAGCCAAATGTACAAAGGCAATTTCCAAGGCATGGAAGGTTTGATGGGTGGTGGCGTCAAAGGTCGTTTAGGCAAAATGGCAATGAACTCCATGATCAAAAAGCAAAAAAAGAACAAGAAAAAGCGTCTGAAACACGCGAAAAACTTTAAATCCTAGGCATTTTCGGCAAAAATGCTGTTGTAAAGAAAAAACTCTTTACACGCCGCTGAATATTTGCTATTATTTTGAAGTTGAGAAATTTACAGGAGGTGGACTTAATGGCAGTTAAAATTCGTTTAAAGCGGATGGGTTCCAAGCGTAAGCCTTTCTACCGTGTCGTGGTTGCTGATTCTCGCTCCCCACGTGACGGCCGGTTTATCGAATCCGTCGGTTACTACAACCCATTAACCGAACCAGTTGACTTAAAGCTGGATGAAGATTCAATTCTTGATTGGCTCCAAAAAGGCGCACAACCTTCCGATACTGTACGGACCTTGCTTTCAAGCAAAGGTTTGATGCAAAAGTATCACGAAGCGCGCTTCGCTAAGAAATAGGGGACAGCATGGATATCGCGGGGCTCATTCGGGCCATTGTGACACCCTTAGTTGCTCACCCAGAGGCTATTGAGATCCGTCCTCATGAGACGGAAGAATACATGGCCTTCGACTTAACCGTGGCGCCGGACGATGTCGGCCGGGTCATCGGGAAACAAGGTCGCGTGGCGCAAGCTGTGCGCACTATCGTTTACGCCGTTAAGTCGCCATACTCTAAACGAGTACGGTTAAATATCTTGGATGCCAAACAACCAAGTAAATAAAAATTGGGGCCGGCTGATGTCGGTCCTTTTTTTATCACAAAGGAGGAACCACCTTGCCAGAACTTTATCATGTCGGCAATATCGTCAATACCCATGGCATTCGCGGAGAAGTGCGCGTGATCGCCACGACTGATTTTCCGGAAGAGCGCTTTGCCAAAGACGCCAAGCTCGTGATCGACACCACGCCACAAACCAATGTCACGGTTGAATCCAGTCGCAAACACAAAGGATTCACTTTAGTTAAGTTTGTGGGCATGGACAATATCAATGACGTCGAACACTTCAAAGGCCACAGTTTAAATGTGACGAAAGCCGAACAACAAGCCCTTGACGACGGTGAATATTATTATCGCGATATCATCGGCTTGACGGTGATCGACCAACACGATCAAAAGCTCGGGGTGGTGTCTGAAATTTTGAGTCCTGGTGCTAACGACGTGTGGGTGATCCCGCGTCCTGGCAAATCCGACGTGTTGTTGCCTTTCATTAAAAGTGTGGTACTGTCGATTGATGTCGCTTCAAAGATCGCACATGTCGACGTGCCAGAAGGGTTGATCGACGATGAAGATTGATGTGTTGACGCTTTTTCCTGATATGTTTGCACCGATGACGCAAAGCATGATCGGCAAAGCCTTGGATAAAGGCACGGTTGAATTCAATGCCGTGGACTTTCGCCAGTATTCACATGACAAGCACAATCATGTCGATGACACGCCTTATGGTGGCGGGGCGGGCATGTTACTCAAGCCTGAGCCGCTATTTGAGGCCATGGACGACTTGAACGCGCAAACCCCAGGACCGAAGCGGGTGATTCTCTTAGACCCTGCAGGGCGCAAATTTGACCATGTGGCAGCGAAGGAACTTGCGCAAGAAGAGCATTTGGTGTTTATCTGCGGCCATTATGAAGGTTATGACGAACGCATTCGCAGTTTGGTCACCGATGAGTTCTCCTTAGGCGACTTCGTGTTGACTGGTGGAGAGTTGCCAGCGATGATGATGATCGATGCCACGGTGCGTTTTGTGCCAGGCGTATTAGGCAATGCTGAATCTGCAGCCACGGATAGCTTTGAAAATGGCTTGTTGAACTATCCAGAATATACCCGGCCAGCAACTTATCGCGGGATGGATGTGCCAGCCGTGTTGCAAAGCGGGAATCATCAACTGATTGCCAAGTGGCGGTTGAAAGAATCCTTGCGCCGGACATATCAGCGTCGGCCTGATTTGTTGGAGTCCATGGATTTGGACAAAGACGCGCAAAAGTTGTTACGTGAAGTGAAAACTGAGGAACACACTAAAGCCTTGGAAGCCAAGTTAGCTGCTAAGTCATCTGAAAATGATTAATGTAAAACGTCTGATTTTGATCAGGCGTTTTTTCATGGAATCGATGCGATCGTCAATAACAGTTGAAAACGGTTAATAGAAAACAAATCAAAGCATTGACCAATAAATCACAAGTCGGGCACATTTTTGACGCAAAACTGTGTTATACCTGAATTGTGGACTAGACCTGATACCAAAAAGAGTGACTTAGTATAAGCTTGGAAACAATTGGGAGACGATCTTCATTAATGATTTTCAACAAATTGGATTATTGATTCCAGCATTGGAACCGGATCAGCGGCTGATTGCTTTACTGCAAGATATCCTTGCGGCGCACTTCGCCGGACCGATTTTAGTGGTGGACGATGGTACAGCAGATCAAACGATTTTCAACCGGATTCAAACCGAATTCAGCCAGCGGGTGGTGGTGCGCCATCATCCCCATAACTTAGGTAAAGGGGCGGCGTTAAAAACTGGCTTTGCTTATTATGCAAAACATCAATCACAGTTATTAGGCATCGCGACGCTTGATTCGGATGGCCAACATACTTTCAAAGATTTATCGACTTGTATGCGCAAGTTTTTGCAACAACCTGACGCCTTAGTCTTAGGCTGTCGGAATTTTTCCAATGACATTCCGTTTCGCAGTCGGTTTGGAAATATCTTGACCGATCACTTGGTGCGCTTATTGACCGGCTTACATATCAGCGATACGCAAACAGGCTTGCGCGTGATCCCAACTGCGTATGCGCAAACCGCGTTGAATTTTGCAGGCGAGCGTTTTGAGTTTGAATTTACTATGTTGCTGCAAGCTAAAGCCAATCACGTGGCGATCATCGAACAGCCGATCGCCACGATTTATTTAAATGGCAATGCCAGCTCGCATTTTCGCGTGATTCGCGATTCTGTAGCGATTTATCTCCGCTTCATCAAATTTGCGATGAGTGGGTTGGTATCGTTTGTGATCGATATCAGCTTATTTGCGTTGTTCATTCACTTTTCACGTTCCACTGCTTTCGGTCAGGTCATGACAGCTACGGTTGCGGCGCGTTTATTATCTGCCGTGGCCAATTACTTATTGAACCATCACGTGGTCTTTGATGGCAAAGGCGAGCAAACCTTGGTGAAGTACATCGCCATCATGGTGGTGCAAATGGGGTTGTTGGGCTTGTTCACGTCATTGATGGCTTCTGCCGTTGACTTAGTGGGTCATCAAACTTTGGGTTTGACCTTGATCAAAATGATGATCGACTTCTTATTGTTCTTGGTCAGCTACCAAGTGCAGAAACGGTTGATATTTGTGGAGGCGCATCCCCATGGGCATGTCGAATAAAAAACGGTTTGTTTACATCTTAGCGCTGGTTTTATCCGTGATTTATTTGCTTTGGCGGGTATTTTTCACTATTCCATGGCACGCCCATCTTTTTGTGTTGATCTTTGCCTTGTTGCTGGTGACCAGTGAACTGTTTTCCAATTTCACCGCGTTTATCTTGATCGCGCTGCGGATGTTGAATTTCAACAAACAACAGCAACGGCTTAAAGTACCTGACTTTGCGCCGGCAATTGATTTACCAGCAGTGGATATTTTGATCTGCACGCATAATGAAGATGTCGACTTACTACGCAAAACCATCAATGCCGCGACCTTCATTAAATATCCTGACCGACGCAAAGTGACGATCGTGTTGTGTGATGACGGCAACCGGCCAGAAGCAGCCGCTTTAGCCAAAGAATATCATATTCGCTATATCGGCATGACGGACAACAAGCAAGCCAAATCAGGAAACATCAATCACGCATTGAAACAGCTTCATGCGCCATTATTTGTGATCTTAGATGCGGATATGATCCCATTTTCGACTTTTTTGATGCATTCGGTACCATTCTTTACTCAGAATTGGGAACAACAAGTCGTTGATCCGGATCACACCAAACCGCTGGGATTTGTTCAAACGCCGCAAAGCTTCTATAACGCGGATATTTTTCAATTCAATTTATATTCTGAAAAAATCGTTGCCAATGAACAAGATTTCTTCTCTCGAGACGTCAATATTTTAAATGGTGCCAATCAAATGGCCTTATTCACCGGCTCAAACGCGGTTTTTTTACGCCAAGCCGTTGATGATGTCGGCGGTTTTCCAACGGATACCTTGACAGAAGACTTTGAGCTAGGCGCTAAGATCAATTTCGAAGGCTATACCAGCTTAGCGACTGAACACCCTGAATCCAGCGGCACCACGCCAGTCGATGTCAAAGGCGTGATCAAGCAGCGCACACGCTGGGCGCGCGGGGTGATGCAAAGCTGTCGGAACTTGCATATTTTTATCAATCCGAAAATTCCGTTTTTGAATCGCATTATTTTGATCAACTCGTATTTGTATTGGTGGTCGTTTGCGCGACGATTGATTTATATTGCGGCGCCACTGCTATACGCCTTATTCAAAATTCAAGTCGTCAATGCGAATTTTTGGGTCTTGATGGTGGTATGGGCACCAGGGTACTTCCTTTTGCATTTTGTTTTGGGGGATGCCTCCAGTAAGATCCGAGATGAGCGCTGGGGCGAAGTGCAAGAAACCTTCTTTGCGCCGTACTTATTCCTACCAGTATTGCTTGAAACTTTGGGGATCAAGGAAAAGAAATTTAAAGTCACCAATAAAAAGGCACGCTCAACCTTCAAAGACAAGCTGTACATCTTACCGTATTTGATCATGTGGGCGTTGACGTTAATTGCGATCGTGTATTTCAACTATGGCAAATGGGGCTCTGAAATCTTAGTCGGCTCAGTGATCACTTTTTGGTTAGTGATGCACTTTATCAACTTGTCATTTTGCGTGTTTATCTGCTTAGGGCGTGGGATCGTGCGGCATTCGGAACGCTTTGAACGCCATGTGCACGGGGCAATGCTGATCGATGGGGTTGACGCCCAAATCGAAACTGAAGATATTTCTGATGGTGGCTTCTCGTTTCGCTTCAAACAAGCCGGCCCGCAACTTGCTCGTGGGGATCAATTTACGGGTTGGTTGAATCATGATGGCTATCATATCAAAGTCACTGGCGAGATCATGCGCAAAACCACTGATGATGTGCCTGGCTATGGGGCAGCGATGACCGCTTTGTCCACGGCGGCTGACCGCAATCACTATTTACAACTGATTTATGATGGTGAAAATGAATTATTGCCTGACGAACAAGATCGTTGGATTACGCCGTTTGATGAGTTATACATGAATTTTGTGATGCGCTTTAAACGCATCGATGCCTTGATGTTGAAACTCAATCGCAGCCAACGGCCAAATTTTAAGGAGTAATGCAGTGCTATTAGGTGTTTTGATTTTAATCCTTTCATTATTTGGATTTGATTTTGCGTTGCGTGTGGTAGGCGCCGAAGTGCATTTGGCCTGGATCACTAGCATGTTGGTTCAGATTTTGATCATGTATGGGTTTGCGATGTGTGGTCAGTTGGCCATGGGGATGCTGGTCGTCAATGTCTTAGGATGCAGTTTGTTTGCGGGCGTCGTTTTAGGCGTGTTATTGGGGAAGCTCAACTTTCCGTTTGCTGGGACGCATTTATTTGATCTATGGATGATTGCCATGGGCATCTTCATGGGGGTGGTGCTTTACAACAGCCCGTTGATCCATTATGACAATTACACGCATTGGGCCTTGATCGTCAAATTCATGACATACGCTGATCGCTTGCCTGGCGCGCATGACACGTTGATCACTTATACCTCGTATCCGCCAGCAACGGCATTATTCATCACCCGAGTGGTCAAGTTGATGGGTTTTAGTGCGGGCAATATGCTGGTCGCGTAGTTTGTCTTGATTTGGGCGAGTTTATACGCGATATTTGGCGTGGTCAAAGATAAGTCGCGCGGTTTGTTTTCACTATTGCTCTGCTTCATCATCGCGATCTCCAATGTCTTTAACATCGCCATTCGCATGAATAATCTGCTGGTGGATTATATTTTGCCGGTGATGGCAGTCGCAGGCGTGGCGGCGGTTTATGTGTATCGCAAACATCCTTGGTGGCAGTTAGGCACAGTCGGCTTGATCGGTGCCAGCATTTTGCTGGTGAAGAATTCTGGGACCTTTTACGTGGTCGTGATGGTGATTTACCTAGGTTATCAAGTGGCACATATTGCTCGAGGTCATTGGTGGCAAAAAACTATCCGGACGCTGGGCACGATGATCGCGGCCGGGGGTATGGCTTATGCCCCGTTTGCTTGGTGGAATTGGCATGTCAAGCACACCTTCAGCTTGTCCAAACATGAAATCTCAGCCACCGCCTATAAAAGTCAATTAGCGCATGAAACCACAACTCAGATCCTGGGGATCGGCAAGAAAATGATCCAAACTTTATTTTCTGGACAGTCCTTATCGGCAAATGGCATCTTGTTGTTGAATGTTGCGTTGATTGTCGGCTGGTTGATCATTCGCATTTGGAGCAAGCGTCGCAATGCGCTGCTCAAGACTGCGATGTGGTTAGACGTGATGTTTGTGCTTTATGTGATCAGCTTGTTTGGCATGTATGTTTTGGCGATGCCTTATAGCGAAGCGAAGTTGCTGGACGGCTATGAACGCTATATGTCCAGTATCGTAATCTTTGGCTTGTTCATAGCCGCGATGGTCGCAGTGGTGGTGATGGATGAAAGTATGGCCGAGCAGCGCTATGAAAAGCGTAGTTTGCGGACGTTTCATTCGATTTTTACCAAGAATGCCTATCAAGTGATGACTTTGGTGTTGATGATTTTCTCCATTATTATGATGTTTTCTGAGTCCAATGGGACGGCATATGCCAATCGTCAAAATAAAAATGCCTTGCCAGAACAATTGAATCGCATCATGACCCAGCGGACCAAGCTGAATCATGATAAAGTCGCGATCGTCGACCCGCACGCTGACGACGTGGCAAACTATTATGCTGGTTACGTGGGACGATATTATTTCTTCTCAGATCAAGTCGTCGGCCAAGAAAACTGGAACATGTCGCGAGCGCAATTCAAAAAAGCCGTCTTAGCCTTTGATTATGTGGCGATCCCTGAGTGGCACCGGACGTTTTCGGCGATGGTCAAGCAGGTTTGGGGGCAGTCGATCAAAACAGGTGTATTTAAAGTCACCAAGGCTGGGTTAGTGCGCGTGAAGTCATCCCAGACTAGCTGGTAATGGTGTGGTATACTCCAGTCAAGGTGATGAATATGAAAACTCGATTAGCGTTTCTACCGAGTACTTTAATTTTGTGGTTGTTCACGCATCTTGCGCAAACGCACGGTTTTGACTGGTCGTGGCACTGGTTTGATTTGTATCTGCTTTTAACATGGCTCGTGTTTGCACCAATGTGTGTTGCCTTGTTGACACAGCTCAAAGCCGAATCTGAGCAAACCGTCAAAGCGCGGCGTAATTTGTATCAACAAGTCGCCCATAACAGTAAGCTCTACCAAGATTTCGTGAATGGGTTTGGTTCAGGATCCAGTTTATGGTTTGAATCTGGGTCGATGGATCAAATTTTCCAAGGCGTGGTTCACTTTGGCTTGAGTGTGCTCGTTCAATTACTTTCACCATTGTTGGCAGTCGGGCTGTTGTTGATTGCAAAACCGAAATCGTGAGCATAGTTTTCGTTTCAAAAAACACATTAGTGGTTGTCTACTAATCATTTCTCTGCTATACTACACTATTGTGATTAGTCACATAACAACGATGTTCCGCTGGCTCAAGGTGGGTGAATGAATGTCGGTATAAGGAGAAGTTTTATTATGACCAAGCAAAACCCATTGATTGAAGAAATCACCAAGTCACAATTGCGTGACGATATTCCAGATTTCCGCCCTGGCGACAGCGTGAAAGTTTACGCTAAAATCGTCGAAGGCGAACGCGAACGTATCCAGTTATTCGAAGGCGTTGTGATCAAGCGCCACGGTACTGGTGTTTCTGCGACTTACACCGTTCGTAAGATCTCCAGCGGCGTTGGTGTTGAACGGACTTTCCCATTACACACCCCACGTGTTGAAAAGATCGAAGTTACCCGTCATGGTCAAGTACGCCGTGCTAAGTTGTACTACTTGCGGGCATTACGTGGTAAGGCTGCGCGTATCAAAGAAAAGCGCCGTTAATCCACTGAAAAGGTCGCAATTGCGGCCTTTTTTTATGCAAGGAGTTTTGTTGAATGGATGATTTAATTTATATTGTGTACTACGCGCATGCCGATACACCGGTGCGCATCATCAAGGCGTTCCGCTCGCTGACCCGCACCAAAGAATATGTGGGGATGTTGATGAATGCGCCGTTTCCGGGAGAAGACCCCAACGGCTACACATATGCTAGCATTCACTTGAACTAAGGAGATCAAACATGTCACAACCACAAGCAAGACTGGATCGGATCAATGAATTAGCCCACAAAGCGAAAGCGGAAGGGTTAACTGACGAGGAAATCAAAGAACGCGCAGAACTGCGCAAAGCGTATATTGCTGATTTCCGCGCTGGGTTCAAACAACGGCTGGAAACGACCCAATATTTTGATAAAAAGGGTAATGAAATCACGCCGAATAAGATCAAAAAGGTCCAACGCGACAACGGCTGGCGGCAAGACTAAAGGAATTTTTAACGATCGGGCTTTCAATGCTGGTCGACGTTTTGTACAATGGTTATTGTCTAATAAGAGGAGGCAGTTTTCGCTATGACATATGTACTCGTATTTGTAATCGGGGCCGCGCTGGGCGTTATCGGCGGTTTCTTCGGTGCCCGTTATTACATGAAAAAGTATTTCCAAGATAACCCACCGATCAACGAAGACATGTTGCGCACCATGATGATGCAAATGGGCCAAAAGCCAAGTGCTAAGAAGCTCAATCAAATGATGGCGCAAATGAAGCAAGCGCAAAAGAAGACCAAATAAGCCTTTACGCGTAAGCGACCCGGTGAGCTTTCACCGGGTCTTTGTTTTGCCTTCAAATATTATGAATATAGTTATACTCTGATGCTGGCGGGACGAAAAGTTAAGGGCTCCAGGCCAATCGACTCCGGCTGGATGAGCATGGAACGCAATCCGCAGAAGAAAAGCTAACTCGCAAAAACCGCGAGTGGATCTTTTCTTCTGCGCCGTTGTAAGAGGTAAACCTCTAACAACGGTTCGATGGCTGATGCCTATCCAGCCTCCGTCGATTGACCTTCCACGCAGAGCTTTTCTAGATCGTCATATTCAGCGAAAGTATTGCGTTGACTTAGGCGATACAATGGCCGTCACTGAAATTTGAATTTATCATCTTTCAATAGAACGAACTGTAAACGAGGTGAACTTGTGGGAATTTTTAAAAAATTGGGGTGGTACTTCCGCCAAGAATTTAAACGCTATGCCATTGGGGTATTGTGTTTGTTGTTGGTGGCATTAGTCAACTTGATTCCACCAAAAGTGATCGGGGCCTTGGTTGATACTATGGCCAAGCGCAACTTGACAATGGATCGCTTGTTGCTGTTTTTAGTGGCGCTGTTATTTGCTGGCATCGGCCAGTACTTGTTCCGTTATGGTTGGCGCAATGCCATTTGGGGTGGGGCGGCCAAGCTTGAAAAAACCTTGCGGACTCGTTTGTTTTGGCATTTTATGAAAATGGATGCCACTTTTTATCAAAAACATCGCACTGGGGACTTGATGGCGCATGCCACGAATGACTTAAATGCGATCCAAAACGTGGCAGGTGCTGGGATCTTAACCTTGTTTGATTCCGTGATCACTGGTGGCACCACGATCATTGCGATGATTTTCTTTGTGGATTGGCGTTTGACGGTGTTAGCAATCCTGCCTATGCCATTGCTTGCGGTGATGGCGCGGCAATTGGGGATGCGTCTGCATCACGCGTTTGGTAAAGCCCAAGCAGCGTTTTCGCGGTTGAATGATAAAACCCAAGAATCTGTTTCCGGCATTAAAGTGATCAAAACCTTCGGCCAAAGCAAAGAAGATACCGCTGATTTCAATCAGCTCGTCGACAAGACGGTGGCCATCAACAAGCGTGTGAACTTCTTTGATGGGTTATTTGATCCCACCACTAGCTTGATCATGGGCTTGGTGTATGTGATCACGATCATTTACGGGTCGCATTTGGTGATGACTAGCCAAATCACGATCGGGCAATTGGTTTCCTTTATCGCGTATGTCGCGGCTTTGGTGTGGCCGATGTTTGCTATCGGGCGGCTGTTCAACGTGTTGGAGCGTGGAAATGCGTCATATGATCGTATCGACAAACTGTTGGCCGAAACCAGCAGTATTCAAATCGCCCCTCAAGCGATTCAAACGCCGGCGCATGGGGACATTCGCTTTAAAATCAATCAGTTCTCCTATCCTGATGCCGACAGCGCCGCGTTAGTGAATGTTCATTTCACTTTACCAGCCGGGAAGACGTTAGGGATCGTTGGACGTGTCGGTGCCGGGAAAAGTACGATTTTCAAATTGTTGTTGCGTGAGTTCGATCGCTATGATGGCGAAATTGAATTCGGTGGCATCAATATTCGCGACTACAGTTTGGATGCCTTGTTAGATGCGATCGGTTACGTTCCACAAGATAACTTCTTGTTCTCGACGACCGTGGCAGATAATATTCGTTTTGCCAGTTTTGAGAAGGATGCGCAAGCCGTTGAGGCCGCAGCCTCTGAATCAGCTGTGCATGATGACATTTTGAAATTCACGGCTGGGTATCAAACCATGGTCGGCGAACGTGGGGTGTCGTTGTCTGGTGGGCAAAAGCAGCGCTTAGCGATTGCCCGTGCGGTGATCACAAGCCCCGAATTGTTGATTTTGGATGATGCGTTGTCTGCCGTTGATGCCAAAACCGAAGCGGCAATTTTGCATAACTTACATGACCAACGGGCTGATAAAACCACGATCATTGCCGCCCATCGCTTGTCGTCAGTGATGCATGCCGATGAAATTCTGGTGTTAGAAGATGGGCATGTCTTAGAACGCGGGACACATGATCAGTTGCTGGCCAATGATGGCTGGTATGCGCAAATGTGGGCCAAACAAGAACTAGAAGCCAAGCTTGGAGGTGAAGCCAATGCCTAAATATGAATCTGCTTGGGCGCGCAGTATTCCCATGAAGGAACAATGGCACATTGTGGGTCGTTTGATGCGCTACACCAAACCTTACAAGCGTCAATTCGGTGGGCCATTGTGGCGGCGGCTTTACTGGCTTCGGTCAACGTGGCCTTACCATGGCTACTGCAAGAATTCATGGATCGGTATTTGACCCATCAAACGGCGACCACGCAAATCGTGTTAGGCTTTGCTGGCTTGTATGCGTTTGGTACGATTTTAAAAGCCTTGTTTCAATTCTTTCAATCGTTTTTATTTGCGATGGGGTCCGAACGCGGGCTCGAAGATGTGCGGCGCGATTTGTTTGCGCAGTTGCACAAATTAGGGATGCGCTACTTTGATCAAACGCCGGCTGGGTCGATCGTGTCGCGAGTGACCAATGATACGGCGACGCTATCTGATTTCTGGAATGTGCTGTTATCCGTTTTGGTCGGGTTGTTTTCGGTGGTGTCGAGTTTTGTGACGATGTACGTGGTCAATGCCAAAATCGCGTTAATGGTGCTCGCGTTTCTTCCATTATTATTGTTTGCGATTTGGTATTACAGCCATTACTCCAGTAAAGTCTATCGCCATATGCGCGAAAAACTGTCAGAACTCAATACCAAGTTGAATGAATCCATTGAAGGCATCGGGATCATTCAACAATTCCGCCAAGAAAATCGGATCGCGCAAGAATTTGAAACCACCAATCAAGAGTACTTGCGGACGCGGACGGCGATGATCCGGGTGAACTCGTTGTTACTCAGCCCGATCATCAACTTGTTGTACAGTTTTGCGTTAGTCGCAGTTCTGGCAGCGTTTGGGATCATGTCCATGCATGCTTTTGTGGCTGCTGGGGTGGTTTACGCGTTCACGACGTATGTGTCGAATTTCTTCAATCCCATGACCAACATGATGGATTCGTTGTCGAACTTTCAAGATGGGGTGGTTGCCGGTTCCCGGATTTTTCGGATTTTGGATAATCAAGAGTTTGCGCCTGCCGCTAATCCTGGTGCCAGTGCCACTTTGACCCATGGGAAAATTGAATTTCGCCATGTGTCGTTTGCTTATGATGGCAAACATGAGATTTTACATGATATCTCTTTTGTCGCCAATCCTGGGGAAACCGTCGCGTTAGTTGGCCATACCGGTTCTGGGAAGTCCTCGATCATCAATGTGATGATGCGCTTTTATGAATTTGGTCAAGGCGAGATCTTGATTGATGATGTCGACATTCGCGAGTACCCGATGGCGGAGTTACGCGCAAAGTTAGGTTTGGTTTTGCAGGACTCGTTCATGTTTTACGGGACTGTGGCGTCAAATATTCGCTTGTTTAATGAGCAGATCTCTGATGATCAAATCAAAAAAGCCGCAGAATTTGTCCAAGCGGATCGCTTCATCGAACAACTCCCTGGCCAATACGACGCGAAAGTGATCGAAGGTGGCGCGCAGTTTTCCAGTGGCGAACGGCAATTGATCAGCTTTGCCCGCACCGTGGTGACCAATCCGAAAATTCTGGTATTGGATGAAGCCACCGCGAACATCGATACCGAAACTGAAGCCGTGATCCAAGAAGGCCTCAAGCGCATTCGCCAAGGCCGTACGACCATTGCGATCGCGCATCGCTTGTCCACCATTAAAGATGCGAATTTGATTTTAGTGCTGGATGCTGGGCATATCGTGGAACGCGGGACGCATGATGAACTGTTAGCCAAACATGGGCGTTATTATGATATGTATCGCTTACAAACTGGAATGAGCGATTAAGGTTGAGAAAACGTGCTGCCGAAGGGGTGGCACGTTTTTTTGCGTCAAAATTGACGGAATGGGGAAACTTGTTAAGCTGTTGCTGGAGGTGATGGGGATGCATTTGGAAATTGCCGCGCCGGCGACCTTCAAGCGGACTCATAATTGGTATTATGGGGTTCGTGAAGGTGAGGCCGTGGTGGCATTGTGGTTGAATGGCTTCAATTTCAATGGCTGTAGTACGCGCTGTGAATATTGGTGGGTGCAATTAGCGGGATTGTGCATGAATCTCAGTCTGTCGGTGTTTGATCTTTCCTTAGGGTGGTTGGCTTGGCTATGGACGCTGCCGATGTTGAGTTTAACGGTGCGGCGTTATCGTGATGCCGGGGTGTGGTGGCCACTGGCACTGCTTCAGCGGGTTTGGTTATATCGTCTGCAAAGTGAACCAATGACCTTGATAATAGCCGGCGTGATGTTATTGGTGATTGTTGTCAATTGGGTCATTTGCAGTTTGCCGAGTCAGGTGCAGCCGTAATCAATGTCGTCGAGTGGGTGCTCGGCGATTTTTTTTGCGAGAAGTATGAATATTCGTTGAATAAAAATCAAAACTAGTGTATAGTGTGGCTTATAGAAATTTGGGGAGGAATTCAGTTTTGAAAAAGTTATTGCGTTGGCTGATGGCTTTAGCCGTTGCCATGGTTGCGTTTGTGGGGGTCGCCGCTCAACCGGTACACGCCACAGATGACAGTTTGGCAAAGATCAAGGCCAAGGGTACCTTAGTGATGGGTACCAGCCCAGACTACGCCCCTTATGAGTTCCTGGTGAACAAAAACGGCAAGAACCAAGTTGTCGGTATCGACGTGGAAATTGCCAAGAAAATCGCGTCTGACTTAGGCGTGAAGTTGGTCGTTAAGCAAATGGATTTTGACTCTTTGCTCGTCGGCTTGGAAACCCACAAAGTTGATATGGTGTTATCCGCGATGACACCAACCTCTGCGCGGAAGCAAAGTGTTGATTTTTCACAGATCTACTACACGGCCAGCCAAGACATCATTGTCAACAAAGCTGATGCCAAGCTGTACAAAAATGCAGAAAGCTTTGTCGGCAAGAAAGTTGGGGCCCAAACCGGTTCCATGCAAGCGGACTTGGTCAAACAAAAAATGACCGACTCCAAGCTGTTGGGTTTGACTAAAGTCACCGATTTGATTTTGGCCTTGAAGTCCCACAAAGTCGAAGGGGTCGTTGCCGAACATCCAGTGGCCCAAGCTTATGTCGATCATGACAAGCAATTGGCCATTGTGAAATCCGGCTGGACCTTGGATCCGGAATCAAACGGCCAGGCCATCGGTTTTGCCAAAGGTTCAGATACTTTGGTCGCCGCTGCCAACAAGTCGATCAATGAAATCAAAAAGCAAGGCTTGATCAAGTCTTACACTAAGACTGCTTGCGATTACATGACCAAAAACACCGCCAATACTTCGATGTTCCATTACTGGAAGTTCTTTGCCAAAGGGGTCGAATACACCTTATTGATCACCGCAGTATCTGTAGTGTTTGGGGTATTGATCGGGACATTGATGGCGTTGATGCGTTTAGGCAAAAACAAAATCTTGCATACCATCGCGGTGGCTTATATCGAATTTGTCCGTGGCACGCCATTGATGATCCAAGTGATGTTTGTCTACTTTGGGATCGGGTTGTTCGTCGATGTGCCAGCCTTAACCGCTGGGATCATCGCAGTGTCCTTGAACTCCGCCGCTTATGTGGCTGAAATCATTCGCTCCGGGATCGATTCGATTCCGACTGGGCAAACTGAAGCGGCTCGCTCACTTGGCTTATCCACGCGTCAAACCATGACCAGCGTGGTTTTGCCACAAGCAATTCGCAACATTTGGCCAGCATTAGGGAATGAATTTATTTCCTTGATCAAGGAATCATCGATTGTTTCCATTATCGGGGTCACAGATTTGATCTATCAATTGAAGGTCGTTCAAACCGCTACTTATAAAGGGGTCGCACCGATCTTTGTCGCTATGGTGATTTACTTCGTCCTGACCTTCACCTTATCGAAGATCTTGGGGCATTTTGAAAGGAAGATGCAACATGACTAAACCATTAATTCAAATCAACCATTTGGTCAAGAAATTCGGGGACAACGTGGTGTTAAATGACATCACGGAAACCATCAACCAAGGCGACGTGATCGTTGTCATCGGGGCTTCTGGTGGTGGTAAGTCCACGTTCTTGCGGAGCTTGAACTTACTGAACCAACCGACGAGCGGCGAAATCGAATTTGAAGGCACCAACTTGGTCGGCTTATCCGAAAAAGAACTCGATAAAGTCCGCGAAAAAATGGGCATGGTGTTCCAGCAATTCAACTTGTTCCCAAACATGACGGTGCTTGAAAATATCAAGTTAGCCCCAATGAAGGTCAAAAACCAAGATGATGCTGCTGCCACTAAGAAAGCCCATGAACTGTTGACGCAAGTCGGCTTGGATGACAAAGCAGATGCTTATCCAACGAGCTTGTCTGGTGGTCAAATGCAACGTGTTGCCATCGCTCGCGCTTTGGCGATGGAACCAGACGTGATGTTGTTTGACGAACCAACTTCTGCGCTTGATCCAGAAATGGTCGGCGAAGTGTTGAAAGTTATGCAAGACCTTGCCAAATCTGGGATGACCATGGTGATCGTGACCCATGAAATGGGCTTTGCCCGTGAAGCGGCGGATCAAGTTTGGTTCATGGACCAAGGCGTGATCGCTGAAAAAGGCGAACCAGAACAGATCTTTACCGCACCAAAACATGACCGCACCAAAGACTTCTTGTCTAAAGTGCTGGCGCAATAATCATGAGAACCGTCGGAGAGATTCGGCGGTTTTTCTGTGCTTGAAATTCGGCAAAATCACGATCTGCGCGTACACTTGAAATGCGTTTGGGGGAGCAGGGCAAGGAGGCCCGCATGAAAAAAATCGCGATTTTGTCGTTGTCGTTTTTCACCCGCAAATTGCAAGA
This sequence comes from Lacticaseibacillus manihotivorans DSM 13343 = JCM 12514, assembly GCF_001435035.1. Lineage (GTDB taxonomy): Bacteria > Bacillota > Bacilli > Lactobacillales > Lactobacillaceae > Lacticaseibacillus > Lacticaseibacillus manihotivorans. Next base: position 39 of record NZ_AZEU01000018.1, on the reverse strand, counting down.
ACAAGTTAGCCACTCCGTGGCACGACACCGTGAGGCGAA